>NZ_JBEOSF010000004.1:0-373166 GCF_040302725.1 Kitasatospora sp. NPDC097605
ACGCCGTCCTCACCATGTCCGGCACCCTCACCGCCGACGGCGTCCCCCTCACCCCCGGCGCCATGCTCTACCTCGGCACCGGCCGCCCCCACCTCCCCCTCCACGCCACCACCGACACCGCCTTCCTCCTCCTCGGCGGCGAACCCTTCCCCGAGAAACTCGTCATGTGGTGGAACTTCATCGGCCGATCCGGTGACGAGATCGTACAGGCACGAAACGACTGGGAGAAGGGAATTCGCTTCGGTGAAGTCCACGGCTACGACGGTGCCCGACTGCGGGCGCCGGAACTGCCCGACATCCCCCTGAAGGCGCGCGGTCGGGTGCGCTGACCTGCGAGAATGGTGACCTGACGGCGTGTTCGACTGTCATCTTCGACGGGGTCGAGTGGGGCTATCCGGCTCCCCGGCGGCGAGTGGTCACTCCCCGGTTCAGCTGCTCGCGGGAGGTGATATGGGTGGCCTCTCATTTCTCAAGTTTGGGAGTCCATGGCACGGTCTGCTCGTATTGATGCTGACTTCTTGCTGACTTTCCTGATGGGGCATCAGTTGATGACGGGCCGGACGCCTGTTCGGTCCGGCGATGCCAGGCCGTCCCGTCCTGCGGCACCACGAGCAGCACGTCCTCCTGCGGGGCGACGACCGTCCAGGTGGCGGGGGAGGTCCAGCCGACGATTCCCGGGGCGAGCAGCGGCAGCTGCGGTGCCCCCGGGCCGACGCGCGGCACCACCGTGAGCGCGCTGCACCAGACGGGCGCCGCGGACAGGTTGGTGACCGTCAGGCGCAGGTCGGCGCGAAGTAGCTCACCCTGCTCAGGGCTGGCGAGCAGTTGGTCGGGCACGGTGGAGAGCTCGATGTCGAGCGGCGGATCCACGGATCTCCTTGGTCAGCGGCCGAACGGGAACCAGTAGGCGAGCACCTTGTCGGCGAGCGGTCGGCAGGTCTCGCGGGTGGCGCAGACCGACGCGATGTCCGGTGCTTCGGCTTTCCCGCAGGTCGGGTAGTGCACACCCCAGATGACGGGGTTGCCGCCGAGTATGGGCGCGAGCAGGCCGGCAGGTCCGCCAGCATTGTGCGAACGGCTCCCGCGTTCCGGTTGAGCGGCGCCCCGCCGCCGCGCACGATCAACTGGAGCTCGCCCGCGGCCTCGCCGGTGCAGGCGAGCAGACCGTCGGTCTCGGCGTCGAACGCCCCACACGGGCCGCCTGGCAGGGCTTCCCGTGCGGAGCGCAGGAGGCCTACCGGGCCCGAGGCCTCCAGGCGTTCGGTGATCGTGACCGCGCCGCCGGTGAACGCCGAACCGAACGCGGTGGAGGACGCGCTCAGGATCCCGGACCAGCGGCTACCTGACGACCGCTCAGGGCGTTCGGCTGCCGGACTCGGACCACTCGCTGAAGGCTGGCCCGCGGGGGCCGGTGCTGCTGCAGGTGCGCCGCGGCGTCCGCAGGCGCGCCGGTGTCCCGTCCGGTCGCGGACAGCGGAGCGGGCGCCCGCTGATCCGGCTTCGGGGGCAGCGGCGCCCGCGGCTCGGTTGGCTCCGCCACCTGCGGATGCTCAGCATCGGGTGCACCGGGCACCCGTGGTCGCCGCCGTGGCCGCTCCATGGAAGGGATGCCCTCCGCAGCCTCCACGACCTTGTGCACGATCTTCTTCACCGGTCCGGGCTCCACCACGACGTCCTCCTCAGGGCTGCTGTGTCCAATGCCCGGTAACCCTGGATCGCCGCCGCCAAACGAATCGCCGCGCAAACGAGTGGTGGGCCCCGCTGCGCCGGCTCCGGGGCTCGGATGTGGCCTCGACCGCGCGGTGCCGCTCGTTCGGGCCTCCCGGGGGAACGGTCGCGTAGGCGCAGTCGACGGTTCAGCGCGTTCTGTCTCGGCAGGGCCGCCGGCCCGCCGGCCGCCCTTCCTGCGGCCGCCGGGCCGGCGGGCACTCACGCACCTGTGCGTGAGTGCCGGAGCACGCTTCAGGGGTTGTACCGCTTCAGGAACAGCTGCTTGCCGCACTCCTGGGCCAGCCACAGGCGCCGGTGCTCCCCGAAGTCCGCGAGTCGGGGGTTGTCGAAGGTGTGGGGGAAGTCGGATTCCGGGTTGACGGTGACCCAGACGCGTTCCAGGCACCAGGCGGGGCGGTGGCCGTCCGGTTCGAGGCGCAGGTACGTCGGGAAGCGGTCGAGGTCGTCGGTGTCCAACTGCGGCCTGCGGGGATCGTTGCGGCTCGGGTTCTCCACGTTGGAGTCCTCGCCCAGGACGAAGGTCCAGTTGTCCCCTCGCTCCAGTCCTGCGCTGGTGTCGGCGGCGTTCAGGAGGAACTCCCGGCCCGCGATGCCCAGGTAGACCCAGCCGTGGGTGCCGGCGTTCGGAACGTCCGCGGTACGGACGCGGGCCTTGATCTTCTTGATGTCAGCCACCTTGATCCTCCTTTTCCCGTCGACGTCCTTGACGCCTCGTGAACGTGCACGATCTACGCCCGATTATTCCTCGCAGTGTGAAATTCGAACCAGAATCATGGACCTCCCCTGCCGACGCCCCTGCTGATGCGCCGGCGAAAGTACGACCATCGCTCCGCGCCATCGGCCGCCACCGCCCGGAAACCCGACCCGCGCACGCTCGCCATACCGCCACGAGCAGGGAACTCTCCTGCCGTGACCGCACAGTCGACGTCCGCACCCGAAACCTCTCCCACGCCGAGGTGCCGATGATCCCTCGGTTCTGAATTCACTTCTCCCGCACACGCACACGCCGGGCGCACAATTTCTGACGCGCTCCCCTGCTTCGGAGAGCGCGACTGGGCACACGTTTCCGGAAGCGCCCGCGGGAC
Organism: Kitasatospora sp. NPDC097605; assembly: GCF_040302725.1. Lineage (NCBI taxonomy): Bacteria > Bacillati > Actinomycetota > Actinomycetes > Kitasatosporales > Streptomycetaceae > Kitasatospora > Kitasatospora sp. NPDC097605. Next base: position 2,817 of record NZ_JBEOSF010000004.1, read on the forward strand.
ACCATTCAAGAAAGCCGATCAATTCCGCCGGAGCGTCGAGAATTCCCTCGGCCGAGCCGCGCCGGTCCTTCGAGGAGGCCCCATGTCCCGCCATCAGCGGTCCTCGTTCAGCCATGCCCTCCGTCGCATCGTCCACGCGGCGGAGGACTTGGTGGACGACACCCTGGACAGAGCCGGTGACTTCGAGCGGGGGATGCGCCACTCGGTCAGCCGCGCCCTGGACGACGACCCGGACCGCCACGACCACCACCCCCGGCACCACGACCGCGACGACTACCACCACGACCGCGACGACTGCCACCACGACCGCGGGGGCTGCCACCACGGCCCCCACGGCGGGCACGGCCACGGCCATCCTCACCACGACCACGACGACTGCCACCACGGCCACGACCACGGGCACCACGGCCCCGGCCACGGGCACCACCCCCGTCGCGACGACCGGGACCGGGACGATTCCCGGGAATGGGAGGGCCCCCGGGAGGGCGGCGGCCCCCGAGACGACCGGACGGACGGGCGGGACGGTCGCGAGAGCGGCGAACTGCGCTCGCTCAAAGAGCAGTTGATGCACCTCGCCAACCGCATCGACCGGCTGTCCGATGGCGACCGCTGACCGCCGGGCGGGCCGGCCCGGTTCCGGACGGCGGCGCCCGTGGTGAGCGGCGGCCGGGGCCGGCTGCTGATGCGGATCCTCGCCCAGCTGGCCGGGCAGGAGGCGGCGCGCGCGGTCAGGCCGCACCAGGGGCTCGTGAACGGACAGGGCTCCGGAGCCGTCCGGCGCGCCCGGGACCTGCGTGACGCGCTGGAGCGGCTGGGCCCCTTCTACATCAAGGTCGGCCAGATGCTGGCGACCCGCCCCGACATCGTCTCCCAGGAGATGATCGACGAGTTCGAGAAGCTCCAGGACCGGGCGGCTCCCGCCCCCTTCACCCAGTTCGAGCCTATCCTCACCGAGGAGCTGGGACCGCTGTGGCGGAGCGGCTTCCGCGACATCGACACCGGCAATCCGCTGGGAACCGCCTCGCTGTCGCAGGTGTACCGGGCCCAGTTGCCCTCCGGGCGCCAGGTCGCCGTGAAGATCCAGCGCCCTGGGGTCCGCGAGACCGTCGCCGCGGACATGAAGCTGATGGGATCACTGGCGCGATTCGCGGCCCGCCGGGCGCGCCGGTTCAACGAGGTCATCGACGTCGAGGCCATGCTGAGCGTGGTGTTCGACGCGATGCGGCCGGAGTTGGACTTCGTCATGGAGGCCCGCAACATGACGGAGGCCGCCAAGGCCGCGGAGGACTTCGAGTACATCGCCGTACCGGAGGTGGTCCGGGCCACTCCGCGGGTCCTGGTGCAGAGCCTCGCGCCGGGAAAGCCGATCCGCGAGGCGGACCGCGACGCGTTCAGCGCGGAGGAGCGCGCGGCGATCGGACGCGATCTCCTGGCGTTCATGTACCGGGGCTTCTTCGTCGACCGGGTCTTCCATGCCGACCCGCACCCCGGGAACGTCTTCGTCCACCCCGGGCAGCCGGCCACGCTGATCGACTGGGGCATGGTGGGCCGCATCGACCGGCCGATGAGCAACAGCATCCTGCTCCTGCTGCTCAACCTGGCGATGAACGACGGGGCCGGCACCGCGCGGGCGTGGATCGACATGGGCAGCACCACGTCCTGGAGCAACGCCTCCGCGTTCGCCGGGGACATGGCGGCCCTGGTGCCCCAGATCGCCACCGCGTCCCTGGAGGACCTCAACTTCGGGGTGACGCTCACGGCGGTCCTGCAACACTCCACGCGGCGCGGTATCCGCACCAGTCCGATGGTCTCCGTCCTCGGCAAGTCCTTCGCCAACATCGAAGGGTCCATCCGCCACCTGGCGCCCGAGATCTCGATCATCGACGTGTTCTCCGAGGAGCTCACGGGCATCGTGATCGATCTCGTCAAGGAGTCCCTGGCACCTCAGCAGGCGGTCCGCACCGCCCTGGAGATCATCTCCGCTGGCGCCGCCGCGCCCCAGCAACTGCGCGGGGTCACCCGGGACCTGTCCAACCGGGACCTGACGATGCGCATGACCCTCAACGACGCGGTGCGCGGGGCCCGCCGGGAACCGGCCCTGAGCCTGGGCGCCGCGGAGGTCGCGCTGACGCTGGGCGCCGCGCTGCTCTGGCGCCACCAGTCGAGGACCGGCTAGCAGCACCCGCGGCACGCCCGCGCCTCGCACCACAAGGAGTCCAGGTGAGTCCGAACACTCCCGCCGCCGATGTCCTCGACCCGCCCCGCCTGCGTACCCGCATCGACGCCGTCCTCACCGAGTTCCTCCGGCACGCCCCGTCCGCCGCCGTGCCCGCCCAGCACGGCTCGGCCGGCGAACTCGCACGAGCCCTGGGCGACTTCGTCCTTGCCCCGGCCAAGCGGATCCGGCCCGTGCTGTGCGTACTGGGCTGGCACGCCGCCGGCGGAGGCGGGGACGAGGAGCGGGTCCTCCGGTTGGCCGCCAGCCTTGAGCTCTTCCACGCCTTCGCGCTGATCCACGACGACATCATGGACGCCAGTGAGACCCGCCGCGGCCTTCCCACGGCCCACCGCGCCTTCGCGGCCCGGCACGCCGGCCGGTGCGATGCCGACGCGTTCGGAACCGGCGCCGCCATCCTCCTGGGCGACCTCGCACTGGTCCGCGCGGACGAACTGCTGCACACCGCGCAGCTGACCGGGAGCGAGTACCGGGCCGTCCTGCCCCTGATGGACGCCATGCGCGCCGAACTGGTCCACGGTCAGTACCTGGACCTGCTGACCACGGGAACCGTCACCCCCGACATCGAGTGCGCCATGGCCGTCAACCTCTACAAGACCGCGAAGTACACCGTCGAGCGGCCCCTGCACCTGGGCGCCGCCCTCGCCGGCGCGCCCCCCGGCCTCCTCCGCGCGTGCTCCGCCTTCGCGCTCCCGCTGGGCGAGGCGTTCCAGCTGCGCGACGACCTCCTGGGCGCCTTCGGCGACCCGCGGTTCACCGGCAAGTCCGCCTGCGAGGACCTGCGGTCCGGCAAGGCCACCGTCCTGACGGCCCTGGCCGTACGCCGGGCCGGCCGCGCCGACAGGGAGCAGCTCGCCCGGCTCGTCGGCGACCCGGGCCTCGACGAGGAGGGCGTGGCGCGGGTGCGCCGGATCCTCGACGGCACCGGAGCGCGCGCTGCCGTGGAACGGATGATCACCGACCGCTACGACGTCGCCCTCGCCGCGCTCGACCGGTCCGGCTTCCCCGCCGAGGCCGTCTCCGCCCTGCGCGGCCTCGCCGCCGCCACCGTCCACCGCAGCGCGTGAGGCGCCCCAGCGGCCGACCTGCCTTCCGACCACGACGCACCGGAGGAACAGTGGGCACCACCCTCGACTTCCTGCCGTTCTACTGCCCCGTCCCCTCCGCCATCCACCCGCAGGTCGACGCGGTCGAGCGCCGGGCCCGCGCCTGGCTCGACCGGACGGGGCTGTGCCCCACCGCGGCGTCCAGGGCCTGGACCGCAGGCACCAACAGCGCCGAGTTCTACGCCCGCTTCGCCCCCGACGCCGATCCCGACCGCCTGTGGATCGCCGTCTGCTGGGTCTACTGGGGGTTCGCCTTCGACGACGCGCGCTGCGACGACGGCCCGCTCGCCGCGGACCCGGCCGGCTTCGCCGCCATGGCCGGGACCGTCCAGCGGGCCCTGGAGCTGCCCGGTTCCCTGGACACCGGCGACCCGTACGCCGCGGCGCTGCACGACATCGGCGAGCGCTTCCGGGCCTGCGCCGGTCCGGTCCAGAACCGGCGCTTCCAGCAGGCCCACCGCGCCTGGCTCAGCGGAGTGCAGTGGCAGATCGGCAACCGCGCCGCCGGCCGCATGCCCGACCTGGACGGCTACCTGAGCATGCGTCTGCACTCGGCGGGCGGCGAACCCACCTACGCCATGCTGGAGATCGCCAACGGCATCGAGGTACCGGCCGCCGAGATGGACTCCCCCGCCGTCTGCGCGCTGACCGAGATGGCGATCCTGGTCGCCGCCCTCGACAACGACCGCCACTCCCACGCCAAGGAGACCGGCCACGGTCAGACCGACCAGAACATCGTCGCCGTCCTGACGACGCGGCACGCCCTCGGTTCCCGGCAGGCGGTCCGCGAGGCCGTCGCACTGCGCGACGCCGTCCTGGACAGGTTCCTCGCGCTGCGGGCCGAGGTCGCCCGACGCGCCGGCGCCGACCTGCGCCGGTACCTCGACGACCTCGGCCACGGCATCCGCGGCAACATCGAGTGGGCGCTCCGCGTCCCCCGCTACCTCGGCCTCCGCGACGCCGCTTCCGGCCCGGGCGCGCCCGGCGCCCCCGACGCCCTCCCCTGGGCCGAGCGACCGCTCACCGGTGCCCTCGACCCCCGCCGCCTTCCCAGCATCTCCTGGTGGTGGCAGGACCTTTCGTGCTGAACCGGCCGGGGCCGGGTGCTGTCAGCGGCCGGTGCCCGGCGGCCGCCCACCCCGGGACGGGAACGTGCTGGTCAGGGCGACGGCGGCGCGCACGACCGGCGCGGTCATGATCCCGGCGACGCTGGTGCGGCCGGCGATGTAGGCGTCGAGGCGACGCCATGCGAGGGGCAGCCGGGTCAGGGCTGTGTGGACGAGAGCGGGGTTGCGGACGAAGAGGTCCATCAGCGTGCTGCTGGCCCGCATCTCCACGCCGAGGACGTCCTCGATCTGCTGCCGGTAGCCGTCGGCCGCCAGGTGCGCCTGCGCCGCGTCGGAGGTGCGAGCGAGGCCGACGGCGGCGTTGCCGGCCAGGTCTCCGGAGCGCAGGGCGTAGGAGATGCCTTCCCGTGACCAGTGGTCGAGCAGGGCCGCGGCATCGCCGGCGACCAGCACCCGCCCCCGCGACAGGGGTGAACCGGGGCGACGGCACCGGGTCAGGTGGCCGGTGTCGTGGAGGGGGCGGGGACCGAGGAGACCGTGGCGTCCGAGGAAGTCCTCCTTGTAGGCGCGCAGGGCGACGGGATTCCCCCGGGCAGCCACCACGCCGGCAGTGCAGACGTTCCCCTTGGGAAAGACCCATCCGAACGAGCCGGGCAGGGGCCCCCACTCCATGAGGAGACGGCCCCGCCATCGGTCGGCCGTCCTGTCGTCGACCGGCACTTCGGCCTCCAGCGCCAGGTCGACCTGGGCGCACTGGACTCCTACGTACCGGGCGACCTTGCCGGCACTGCCGTCGGCTCCGACGAGGGCACGGGCGCGGAGGGTGTCGCCGCGGCCGGTCCGCACGGTGACGGTGTCGCCGTCCTGGTCCAGGGCGGCCAGCACGGTGCCGTCCCGGACTTCCGCGCCGGCCCCTGCGGCGGCTTCGGTCAGGGCCGCGTCGAACTCGCTGCGGTGGACCATGGCGATGGTCGGGCAGGCGGAGGCGAGGGTGCGCTCCCTCCGGCCGTTGAGGCCGAAGGTGAACCGCCCGGCCGTGTCGTGGACGTTCAGTGACAGGCCTGGTGGCAGCGCGGCGAGGGAGGCTCCGATGAGGCCGCCCCCGCACGTCTTGTAGCGGGGGATCGTGGCACGCTCCAGCAGGAGCGTCCGGCAGCCGTTCTCGGCAGCGACGCGCGCGGCGGTGGTGCCGGCCGGGCCGGCTCCGACGACGATCACGTCCCAGATGCCGGGGCGGCGGGTGAGGCCGGAGGACGGGGACATGGGTGGTCACCTCTCGGTGGGGGCGGAACGGGCGGTGGGACGTCACCCGGAACCGGCCGGGGACGTGACGGCCGGTGCCGCCTCGGGCGTCGCGTCGTCCAGCTGCGGTGCGGGGTGGAGGCGGGCCAGGAGGTACCGGGTGAGAGCGGAGGCGGTCGGGTGGGTCCACATCACCGTCGTGGGGATGTCCAGGGCCAGTTCCCGTTGCAGCCGGTTGCGCAGGGCGATCGCCATCAGCGAGTCCAGGCCGATCGTGACGAGGGACGTGTGGGCGTCGAACCGGTCGGCTGCCACGCGCAGGACCGCGGCGATGTGTTCGACGACCCGCGGCTGGAGCAGCCGCTGTCGCTGCTGGGGGCAGGCCGTCTCCCGCAGCGACGCGAGCAGGAGGCTGCCGGTGGCGGCGTCCGTGCCCGCCGCGGGATCCGCCAGTTCGGCGAAGAAGGCGGTGCGGCCGACGGCGGGAGAGGACTCCAGCCACCGGGCGAAGTCCGCAGGGGTATAGGCCGTGCGGTCGCGGTCGTGGGAGAGGATGCGTTCCAGGGCCGCAATTCCCTCGGCCGGCGCGATCATGGCGTAGCCGCGCTCCTCCAACCCCGCACCGCGCCCGACTTCCGCCCAGGGGCCCCAGTTGACGCAGAAGGTCGGCAGGCCCTGGGCCCGGCGCCAGGAGGTGAACTCGTCCAGCCAGGCGTTGGCGGCCGCGTAGGCGCCCTGCCCCGGGTTTCCCAGCAACGAGGCTGCGGAGGAGAAGCCGACCCACCAGTCCAGCTCCTGGCCGGCCGCGGCGTGGTGGAGCAGCCAGGCCCCGGTCGCCTTGGCCCGCCAGGCCTTCTCCAGGAGGGCGGACGTGAGGTTGGCGACGGTGGCGTCCTCGACGACGGCCGCGGCGTGCACGATGCCGCGCAGTGGGTGGCCGGTGTCCAGCGCGGTCCGTACGAGGGTGTCGGCGACGCCGGGCGCGGTGAGGTCCGCGCTCACGACCTCGAAGCGGGTACCGAAGTCGGCGGTGGCCGCGTCGAGGGCGGTGCGCACGGACCGGGTGGGGGCGCTGCGGGAGGTGAGCACCACGGCGGCGGCCCCCCGCTCGGCAAGCCACCGGGCGACCAGGAGACCCAGGCCGCCGAGGCCGCCCGTGACCAGGTAGCTCGCGTCGGGTCGGACGACGGGCACGTCCCCGGGCCGCACGGGCAGCAGGGCGTCGGTGCCGTCCGCGGGCCAGGTGAGGACGAGCTTGCCGGTGTGCCGGGCGGCGGCCATGGTGTGGAAGACCGAGGCCGCCTCGGCCACGGGGTGCTCGGTGACAGGCAGCAGCGGCAGGGTGCCGTCCGCGAGCAGGGCCGTGAGTTCGCGGTAGCCCTCGGCCAGCAGGGCAGGGTCCTGGCGCATCATCATCAGCACATCGACGCCGGCGAAGCTGGTGTTGCGCCGGAAGGGCAGCAGCCCCAGCCGGGTGTCGGCATAGATGTCCCGCTTGCCGAGTTCGATGAACCGGCCCCGGTGCGCCAGCAGGCCGAGACCGGCGGACTGTGCCGGGCCGGTGAGGGAGTTGAGCACGACGTCGACGCCTCGGCCGCCGGTGAGCTCGCGCACCTGCTCGGCGAAGTCCAGGGTGCGGGAGTCCATGACGTGCTCCACGCCCAGACCGCGCAGGTAGTCCCGTTTGGCCTCGCTGCCCGCGGTGGCCCAGACCTCCGCGCGAAGCACCCGCGCCAGGTTCAGCGCAGCCAGACCGGTGCCGCCGCTCGCCGAGTGGATGAGCACCTTCTCGCCCGGCCGGAGTCGGGCCAGGTGCCGCAGGGCGTACCAGGCGGTCAGGTAGGCGCACGGCAGGCCGGCGGCGTCCCGCGTCCGCACCGCCCGGGGAACCGGCAGAAGGCAGTCGTCGCGGACGGTCGCGAAGGAGGACATCACGGCCGATTCGGCCCCGTCCACGAACATCGCGGCTACGCGGTCCCCCACCTGGGCGTTCCGCACGCCGTCCCCGACGGCGGTGATGACGCCGGCGCCGTCGAACGCGCAGACATCCGCCCGCTCCTCGCCCGCGTTGAAGCGCTGGTAGACGCCCATGGCCTGGAGCACGTTGATGAAGTTGACGCTGGTGGCGTCGACCCGGACCTCGACCTCGCCCGGCCCGGGCCTCCGCCGGGACTGGGCGACGAACTCGAAGGAGTCGAGATCACCGGGGCGCGCGAGGTGCAGTGCGACCCGGTCGCACCGGCGGTCGACGGCGGAATGACGGCGCTCGCGCTCGTCCAGCGGGGCGTTGCGCAGCCGCGCCAGGTACCGCGTCCCGCCCCGGTGGGCGACCTCGTCCTGCTCGTCGGGGCAGGACAGCAGTTCTGCGGCCACCTCCTCGGCCGTCGTTCGCCGCTCCACGTCCAGGACCGCGGGGCGCAGTTCGGGTTGTTCGTGGCTCAGGACCCGGACGAAGCCGCGCAGACCCGCCTGCCCCAGGTCCGGCCGGTCCCCGGGCAGGACCTGCTGCGCTGTGGACGTGACGGTCCACAGGCGGGGCGCCGTCGCACCCTCCGTGGTGGGGGCGAGTGCGCGCGCTGCTCCGGCGAGGCGGGCCACCTGCTCCAACGCCAGGCGGTCGGGCGATGGGCGGTCCGGTCCGTCGCCCGACGCCGGCAGGTACACCACTGCCTGGGACGCCACTCCCGCGTCGGCGGCCGACAGCGGGATCGTGCCGTCCGGCGCGGGCCTCCGGAGGCGCACGGTGGCCCCGTGCTGTTCCAGTGCCTTCCGCAGGGCGATCGCGTCGGACTCCCGCCCGTCCTCCACAAGGAGGGTCCAGGCTCCGGTCGGTTCTCGCGGCTCCGGGCGTTCGCAGGGCTCCCAGACCGCCCGGAACAGGCGCGCGGCGAACCGCTGCTCCGCACTCTCGGCGGGCATGTGGCGGAACTCGACCCCGGTCGCGTCGGCGACCACGGAACCGTCCTCGGCCCACAGGCGGAAGTCCGCGCGGTACCGGTCACCGTCGATGCCGGTGAGGGTGACCAGGCAGTACCCGCCTAGCGGGACCGTCCCGTAGAGCCGCAACGCCTCGATGCCCCGCGGCAGGATGCCTCCCGCGGGCACGGAACCGCACCGCAGCACGGCTCCCGCGACGGCCTGGAGACAGGCGTCGAGCATGACGGGGTGGCAGTGGAGCGCCTGCGTTCCGATCCGTCCCCCGTCGGGTACCCGCAGCCGGGCCAGGAGCCGGGCGCCCGGGCGGTCCGCGGCCCTCCCGTCCGTGGACAGGGCTCGCAGGGCGACGAACGGCGGGCCGTGGTGCACGCCGCGCTCCTCACGCATCTGCCGGTAGACGTCCGCCACGTCGACGGCGTGTGGGAACTCCGCCGTCAGGCCGTGTGGGTCCCGACCGTCCGGGACGGGCTCCGACTCGGGTACGAGGTGCAGGAACGCCTCGGCGTGCTGCACGCGGGTGCCGTCGGGCGCCGTGCCGGCCACCCGCCAGCGGGCGGTGTCCGGGCCGGCCGCCTCGGCGGTGGCGGTGACGGTCGTGCCGTCGGACGTCGGCAGCAGCAGCCGCTGGAGGTCGATGCCTGTGATGCGCAGGCGCTCCGGGCCCGTGCCGTACAGGTCGATGGCGGCGGCGACGGCCATCTCGCACAGCGCGGCGCCGGGCACCACGACGACGCCGTTCACGCGGTGGGCGTCCAACCAGGGAAGGGTCGCGGGGGTGATGCGCGTCTGCCACAGGTGGCGGCCCCCGCCGTCGGGATCCTCGGTGTGCGGGCCGGTGAGCGGGTGCGGATGCCCTGACGACTGCCGCAACGGTGAGGGATCGACGACGTACCGGGTTCGCTCCCAGGTGGTCGGCGGCACGTCGGCCAGGGCGCCGCCGCGGTAGCGGTCGGCCCAGTCGAGCGGGTGGCCCGCGCAGTGCAGCGCCGCCACATGGGTGTGGAACGCCAGCGCGTCGTCGGCGTCGCGCAGCAGGGAGGGCACCACGGCGCTGTCGCCGTGGCCGTGCGCGGCGAGCGTGGCCTGTACCGGGTGGGCCAGGACGGGGTGCGGGCCGATCTCGACGAACAGCCGGTACCCGTCCTCGGCCGCGGCTCGGACCGCGTCGGAGAAGCGCACCGGCCGGCGGAGGTTGTACGACCAGTAGGAGGCGTCGAAGGCCGGGAGTTCGCGCGGGTCGTCGGTGACGGTGCTGTAGAACCGCGCGTCCGGCCTCCTGCCGGAGACCTCGGCGAGTGCGTCGGCGAGATCGGGCAGCACTGCATCCATGTGGGCGGTGTGCGAGGCGACGTCCACCTCGACCACGCGGATGCCGATGCCCCGCGCGTCCCACTCCTCGGCGAGGCGGCGGATGCGGTCGGCGTCGCCGCCGACGACGGTGGTCTCCGGGGACGCGACGACTGCCACGGCGACCCCGCGCACGTCCTGTTCCGCCAGCAGCCGTACGACCTCGGCGCGGCCGAGGGCCACCGATGCCATCAGGCCCTGCCCGGCGGTCCGCAGGATCAGCCGGGAGCGCCGGCAGATGACCCGCACGCCGTCCTCGACGCTCAGCCCTCCCGCGGCCACCGCGGCGGCGACCTCCCCCATGGAGTGGCCGATCACTGCCGCCGGTTCGACGCCGTGGGACCGCCACATCGCCACCAGGCCCAGCTGAATGGCGAAGATCACCGGCTGGACCCGGTCGAACCCGGTCACCACCTCCGGCCGGCCCATCGTCCGACGCAGGGAGAAGCCGGACTCCTCCGCGACCAGCGGCTCCAGCTCGTCGACGACCCGGGTGAACTCCGCGTCGTGGTCCAGCAGTCGACGGCACATGCCCGCCCACTGCGAGCCGTGCCCGGAGAAGACCCACACCACACCCTGTCCGGCGCCCGCAACCGCTCTGCCGGTCGCCACACCGAGGGGCGCGGCCCCGGCCGCCAGTTCCTCCAGCCGCGCCACCAGCTCCGGCCGGCCGCTCGCGACGACGGCAGCGCGCTCCCTCGCCGACGAGCGACGCACGGCCAGGGTGTGCACCACATCCCCCAACGGCACCGTTGCCCCTTCTCCGGCCAACCACCGGGCCAGGCGCCCGGCCGCCGACCGCAGGGCCCCGGGCGTGCCCGCCGACAGCGGGAACACCAGAGGGGCCCGGTACTGCCGGACGCTGCCGACCGGAACCGTGCGCCGGGGTACCGGGGCGCGCTCCAGCACGACGTGGACGTTGGTACCGCTGATGCCGAAGGAGGACACGGCGGCCAGCGGCGTCCGTCCCCGCACCGGCCACTCGGTACTCTCGCTGGGCACGAACAGCCGGGTGCCGCGGGGGTCGATCTGCGGGTTCCAGCCATGGAAGTTGAGGCTCGCCGGAACGATTCCGTGCCTGAGGGCGGCGATCGCCTTCAGCAGACCCGCCACGCCCGACACCGGCTCGGTGTGCCCGATGTTCGTCTTCACCGAACCCAGCGCGCACCGGCCCCGGCCCTTGCCGTAGACCGCGGCCACCGCCGCGAACTCGATCGGGTCGCCCACCGCCGTGCCCGGGCCGTGCGCCTCCACCATCCCGACGTCACCGGCCTCGACGCCGGCGCGCTCCAGCGCCAGCCGGTACAGGTCGATCTGCGCGCGCTCGGAGGGCGCGCTCAACCGGGTGCCCCGACCGTTCTGGTTGACCGCCGTACCGCGCAGCACCGCGAGCACCCGGTCCCCGTCACGCACCGCGTCCGCCAGCCGCTTGAGCACGACCACGCCACAGCCTTCGCCGCGGACGTAGCCGTCGGCGGCGGCGTCGAAGGCGTGGCAACGGCCGGTTGGGGAGAACACGCCCCACAGCGCAGGAGCGACGACTCCCTCCGGCCCCAGGGTGAGCATGGCGGCTCCTGCCAGGGCGACGTCCGACTCACCGGTCCGCAGGCTCTGGCAAGCGGCGTGCACGGCGACCAGTCCGGACGCGCAGGCGCTCTCGACGACCACCTGAGGCCCCCGCAGGTCCAGCATGAAGCCGACGCGGCCGGGCCCGATGCTGTCGAAGCCGGTGTACATCGCGTAGGCGCCGGTCTCCGCCAGAGGCCGCTGCACGCGAAGCATGTAGTCCTTCTGGTACAGGCCGAAGAACATCCCCGTCGGCGTACCCGCGAGCCGCCCGGCGGGAATGCCGGCGTGCTCGATGGCCTCCCAGACCACTTCGGCCAGCAGCCGGTGCTCCGGATCGACCCAGGGCGCCTCCTGGGCGTTGATCCCGAAGAACTCCGGCTCATAGGCGTAGACGTCGTCATCGAGGAAGCAGCCGTAGCGCAGCCGCGCCGCAACCTCGGCGGGGAGGCCGAGCAGTTCCGTCTGCTCCCACCGTTCCGGCGGCACCTCCCGCACGGCGTCTCGACGTGCGGCCAACAACCGCCACAGTGAGCCGAGGGAATGGACACCGCCGGGGAACCGGCAGGCGGCTCCGACGACCGCGACCGGTTCGTCCCGACCTGCTCCGGGTGCCGTGACTGCGGGGTGCACATGCATGACGTGTCCGCCCTTCACCGTGAAACCGGGGAAGTGGCCGATTGCAGCACGTTCCGTACCGCGCTCCGCATCGACCGTGTGATATCTCTTGTGTCGGTACGCGGCGGAGGCCCCCGCAGGGCGCGTTTACCAGCGGTTGGTGGAGTACCAGGGCACATCGACAGCCGAACACGCCAGGTTCAATCCACCGAGTGAACCTCTGCCGTCGACCCCACACGGCCGCCCGCCTGTCGTGCGGCAGGACGGGTCGGCTTCCGGCCGTGATGCGTCCACGCCCCTGTCCAACTGGCCCGCGCTGCCGCCGCCACGCACCGTCCTTGGAGGAGCAGGCTAAGGCCTGTCGATTCTCAGCTCTGGGCTTCTGTCGCATGGTCTGCTCGTATGGATGCTGACCCATTGCTGACTTTCCTGGCTTTGCATCAGCTTTGGTACGGCTTCTGCGGAGAGGTCGCCTCTCTGGGCGGCCGGGTGCAGACGGGCCCGGCGGGGCGGGGCGGGGTGTGGGATGGCGACGGCCGCTGCCCGGCTGCATCGTCGACCACGCGGACCCGGCCGGTCCCGTGTAACCAGTTCGACCACCACGGCCCCCAGCACACGATCCACGGGCCCCTCGGAGTTCCGGTCTTCACCATCCGTCGCACGTGGCTCGCAGACGACGGCTGCGAGCCGATCACCGAAGGCTGGGGCCAGGGCGCCGACCTGGAGATGAACCAGAACGAGGCTCGCGACTTCGCCGCACAGCTGCGCAACCAGGCCAACCGGATCGACGAAGAGGCTCAATATCTCGCCGCTGTCGGATCCCCGCAGGCCGACAACGGCTGCCGCGCTCATCCGTGGTGCGAAAAGGGTGGGGAACCGCACCCGGACTGCGAGAGTGTCGAGATCACCCTTGAGGCTGTCGACTCCCGCAACCCTGGCCGCGGCAGACCGTATCTCAGCGCACACCTGGCGACCTACGACGGCGAACCCACCTGCGGAATGCTCCTCGACAACTGGACGGATCTCAATGCCGCCGACCTCCGCCGGGTGATCGACGACATTGAGTCCTACCTCCCAAAGCTGAGGATCCTCGCCTCACAGCTCGCCGAAGCCGAAGTCAAGAGTCGGGCTGCTCATGGAAGCTCGGCCTGAGCAGCTGGCCGTCGTCACCAACGACCAGGAGCGCCCGTCACGGTACGACTGCTGGACATCCCGAGACCTCGCTGTCCGCTGATGGGCAGGGCTGGTTGGTCGCCGAGGACTACGGACCTTCCAGACTCGCCCCGGGAATTCGTCCACTCGCGAGGGAGTCGCCACCCGTGCGTTCAGGTGCGGGGGCCTACGGGTGTCGGCCTCGGACGAACCCTGCGATGCCGGGGATAGCGACCACGGCGATATCGAGCCCTTGGAGGTTGTCCGGCCGACTGCCACACGGGGGTGGTTGGGGAATCGGGCGTGGCGGGACGACGCTGCGGCCGGCGGGCCGGGGTGATCGGCTAAGGGTCATTAGGACGGTTGCAGGCGGACGTAGGCGAGGTTGGGGGCCCGGTCGAGGTCGAGGGTGAAGCTCTGGATGGCATCGGTACCGCTGGTCAGGGTGAGGGTGTAGCCGCTGCCGGCCCAGGTGGCGGGGCCGGTGCGGGAGAGTAGGTCCGGGGTGCCGCGGCGCCAAAGGTGGAGTGTGTCGTCGGTCCGGGTGAGCCGCAGGGTTCCCGGGACTTGGTCGCAGGTGAAGCGACCGAGTTCGTGGGGGAGCGGCTCGTCGTTCTCGTGCGCGGCTGTGGTGGATTTGGCGGGCCGTTGCGCACGTTCGGCAGCCACGGGCAGCAGGCCGTCCAGATCTCGGCCGGGGTCCTGTTCCAGGGCATGGAGCATGGCCGCCGCAGCGTGGTCGGCGGCCAGGCCGGTGGTGTTGGCCAGGCAGATGATCCGCAGCCCGTCGTGGGCGAGGTAGGTGGCGGCGGAGAAGCCGTGCTCGTGGCCGTAGTGGAAGACGGTGGTGTGCCCGGGACGGGGGTCGGCGTATAGGCCTGGTCCGTACCGGTACGGATCGTGGTCGGCTGGCTGGTAGCCGAGCGCCTTCTCCCAGGGCAGCGGGTTGGTGTCGTGCTGCCACAGTTGATGGAGGTGGCTGAGCCAGCGGTCGAGGTCGCCGGTGGTGGTGAAGAGTGTGCCGGGGCCGGGTAGGGCGACGGGGGTCTGGGTGTGTTGCCAGCCGTCCTCGGTGGGGCGGTAGGCGGCTGCGGCGTCGGGGATGAGCTGGCGGGGGTCGGCTTGGAAGTGGGTGGCGTGCATGCCGAGCGGGGCGAAGATCCGGAGGCGGGCGAGGTCGGGGAGCGAGGTGTGGTGGACGGCTTCGAGGAGTTCGGCGAGGAGGAGGTAGTTGGTGTTGCTGTAGAGGAACTGGCCCTCGGCAACGGCGCGTTCGCGCTGTCGGTAGGCGAGGGTTCGCAGGTCGGCTGCGGTGTAGTGGTCGAGGTCGCGTAGGCCGGCGAGGGAGAGCAGGGATTCGGCGTCGCGGAGGCCGGAGGTGTGGGTGATGAGGTCGGCGATGGTCACGCCGGTGAGCTGGAGGCGGGGCAGTAGGTCGGCGGCCGGTTGGTGAAGGTGGATCAGGCTGTCGCGTGCGGCGAGCAGGACCAGGTGGGCGGTGATCTGCTTGGCGACGGAGCCGGCGTTGAAGGCGGTGCCGGGCCCGATCGGGACGCGGTGCTCGATGTTGGCCAGGCCGGTGTGCCAGCGGACCGGCGCCTGGCCGGGGCGTCGGACGAGCAGGGTGAGGCCGGGGGCCTCCGGCCGGTCGGCGGTCACAGGGTGAGTGCCTGGCGGTGGACGGCGGCGAGCCGTTCGCGCAGGGCCTCGTCGCTGACGAGTTCGAGGGCGCGGGGGTGGTTGGCGATGGTGCTGGCGAGCTGCACGCGTTGCTGATCGAGGTGGGCGGCCAGGAAGCGCCGCACGGCGCCATCGGTGTGCTCCAGGGCGCGGGCGGTGTAGAGCATGGTGAGGGGGAAGGACCAGCAGGCGTGGAGGAATCCGAAGGCGGGCCGCATGCTCTGCTTCCACGGGGAGGGGAAGGCGGCCTGGTCGTCGATCTTGCAGCCGCTGGCGGTGAGGGCGTCGTTCAGCCAGTTGTGGCCGGCTTCGTGGATGAGGTCGCGGGCCAGGACGACGGGGTCGGCGACGTGGTCGAGGAAGACGGTGCCGGGCAGGCGGGTGATGGTCCAGCTGTCGAGGGTCTCGCCGAGCTGTTTGGTTCGCAGCAGTACCGCTACGACGGCGTGGGAGGCCAGCAGGTTGCCGAATCCGGTCTCGGCGGCGGTGGCGAACGCGTCGGCCGCCAGCGTTCGCAGGGCAATCGGCGCGGGTTCGCTGCCGGGGCCGAGCACGTAGTACGGGGTCTCCGAGATCGGGGAGCGGGGCAGGGTGATGAGGTCGGGGGCGACTACGACGCGAGGGCCGAGGGCGGTGGGGGCGGAGCTGGCGGCGGCGTCGGCGTGGGGGTTGGCGGTGTACCAGTCGAAGGTGGCCTGCTCGCCGGAGCGAGCGGCGGCCTCGGCGCCTTCGAGGGCGTGGTGGGCCAGGCAGTAGTCGGCGGCGGGGCCGAGGCCCGAGGGCCGGGGCTGGGCGTCGGGGCTGAGGATGGTGTGGATCTTGCCAGTGCGGTCGCGGTGCAGGCGGTTGATCGGTGGGAAGTTGAAGAGGCCGGGGTTGTCCATATGTCGACTCCTGGTCGGGTGAGGGTGGCCCGGGGCCGGGCCCGCCGCGGTCTGGTCCGGCCCCGGGTGGTCACCGTCGGCGTTCAGCGCGCCGGACGGCTACGGGTGTTCAGGCGGCGTCGCCCTCGACGGCCGGCCAGCCGTCGGCGGAGACGCTGGAGGTGTGGGCGGTGGTGCGGACGTCCTCGTCCTCGCCCCGCAGGTCCTCGACGGCGTCCAGGAACTCCGTGATGCGGTTCATGGCGGTACTTCCTTTCCGGTGGTTGTGGTTGCTGCTCGGCGGGTTGGTGCTCGGGCACCGGGCGGTGATCTGGCCCTGGGCATGGTGGGCTTCCCCGGTCAGTTCTGAGTGGTGCGCAGGGCGGTGGCGAGGTCACTCATGGCGGGACGGTCGCCGGGCTGGTCGGCGAGCGCCGCGACGACCATGGGCCGCAACACCGTGGGGATGCGGGTGAGGTTGGCGTGGCCGCCAAGACGGGGGATGTCCGCGCACAGGTAGCGGTAGATGAGAACGGCGAGGCTGAACACGTCGGCGGCGGTGCCGGCCCGGTGGTAGCCGGTGAGGTACTCGGGCGGCCAGTGGACCTCGGGGCCGCGGTGCTCCGGGCCGCGCGGGCTGGCCAGACGGCGCGCGGCGCCGAGGTCGGTGATCAGCCCGCAGCCCTGGTGGATGAGGATGTTCTCCTGGTAGACGTCGCGGTGGACGATGCCGAGCCGGTGCAGGGCGTCCAGGCCCTCGGCGACGTCGGCGAGGATGTTCAGGCCCTCAGCGGTGTCCTCGCACGAGGCCATGAAGGTACGAAAGTTCCCGCCGTCGCACAGCGGCATGGTGTACCAGTCGAACCGCTCGCCGTGGCCCTGGTCGAGCAGGGGGACGACGTGGTCGGCGTCCCCGGCGACGTAGGTGAGGTCGGCCTCGTGCCGGAAGTCCTGCCGGGCCAGGGCGCGTTCGGCGTCGGTCATCTGCGCGTACCAGTAGAAGCCGTAGGCGGCGCTCTGCTGCTCGGCGGGCAGTTCGGCCAGGACGTGGTTGCTGCCGAAGCCGGCCTTCAGCACGACGGGCTTCCGGCTGGCGCGGTGGGCGATGACCAGGGTGCTGGCCCGGGTGAACGCGAGGAGGTTGGTCACCTGCCAGTGGTCTGCTCGGAGTTGGTCGACGACCCAGGCGGCGGGGTGGAGAGGGTGGAGGTTCATCAGCTCGCTTCCATGGGCGTGGTCAGGCGGGCGAGGAAGTCGGCGGCCAGCTGGTCGATGTCGGCCAGGGCGGTGCAGGGGCGCTGCCAGACCTCAAGGCCGGTGTAGTGCTGCCAGGCTGCGGCGGCCTGCGGGTAGAGGTCGGCGAGCCGGGCGAAGGTGTCGGGTCGGTCGGTGAAACGCGGCGCGGTCCGGCGGCTGGCGAGCCGGGCCTGGCACAGGTCGGGCTCGGTGGTCAGCAGGACGGTCAGCTGCGGGCGGGCCTGCGGCTGCTGCGCGAGGCGTTCGACGTACTTGGTGACCGGCTGTCGGTGGACCAGGGCGAGCAGGCAAGCGGTGGACAGGCTGAGCCGGTCGGCGATCAGCGGGCCGCGGGCGAGTGCGGGGCCGAGGTTGAAGCGGGCGTGGAGGGTGAGGTCCCGGCAGGCCGCTTCGACGGCGTCCTCGGGGTCGTCGGGCGGCACTCCGGCCCGCAGCCGCACGAGGGTGCGGGTGGCGGCCAGGGAGAGCCAGGAGAACTGGCCGGTGTGGCCGAGTGGGATGCCTCGGGTGCGGGCGTCGGCGAGGAGGCGGTCTCGCAGGGTGCTCTTTCCGGCGCCGGGTAAGCCTTCCAGGGCCATGAGCACGGGTGTCAGCCGCTCGGGTGCTCGGCGGCGAGCCAGCTGATGAACTTCGCGCACCGCCCGGTGGTGACCGGGAGGGTTCCGTGGGCGAGCTGGGAGCCGTACAGCAGAGCGGCGCCCGGCGCGGGGGCCACGGACCAGCGGGTGCGGGGCATCTGCTGGAACCAGCCAGCGGAGTCGTCGGCGCCGTCGTGGGCCAGCCACATGCCCGCCGCGTAGCCGTTCGCTGGCGCGTCGGGGGCCTGGCGGTGCCAGAGCCGGTCGCTGGAGGAGGTCTCCACGTAGAAGTCGCCGCCGGCGTCGGGCTGGGTGATGACGACGCTGATGCCGGCGATCTGGCGGGGCCAGGCGAGCGGGTCGGGGGCGATGCCGTCGAGGTGGGTGGTGATGTGTTGGCCTTCGCCGTACTCGACGTACGTCCAGGGGCGGCACACGGTGATGGAGGGCATGATCCGCGCCAGGGCCGGGAGGGCGCGATCGAAGGCGTCCTGGAGGATCATCTCCGCCTCGGCGGGGATACCGGGGATCTCGATGCGTCCGGCGGGCTCGTAGACGGCCATCGCCTGTTCGTGGCTGTGGCCGGGGATCTCGTGGATGGAGGTGCGGCGCTCGTCACCGAAGCGGACGGCGTCGACGGTGGCCAGGACGTCGTGCATCAGGGCGGCGAGGTGGATCCGCTCGTCGGAGGCGAGGAAGTTCTCGATGCTGCCGACGCCGACGGTCTCGGCTACGTGGATCACGGGGTGGGTCTCCTTGCTTCGAGGACGCGGCGGATGTCGTCGAGGTCGGTGCAGTGGTTGAGCCAGCTGACGACCGGGCTGCCGCCGCCGGCCGGCGGGTCGTGCCACAGGGCGAGCAGTTCGCCGGTCAGTGGCAGCTCGTCCGCGCTGGGAAGCAGCCAGGAGTCGGCTGTCTCGCCGCCCTTGGCCACAGGGCAGGGCGCGTGGTGCTGGAGGACGAAGACGCGGGTCAGGCGGGTGGCGGCGGCCTCGCGGCAGGCCTGCCGGGTTCGGCCGTGCGGTGGAGGACGGTGGTAGGCGCGGCGTTCGGCTACCAGCCAGGCCTCGGCGACGGCGGCAGTCGAGGAGGCGACGCGGCACGTCGCGCAGCAGCCCGGCTCGTACGCCGGGCACTGCCTGGCGTAGGCGCTGAGGGTTGCGGCGATCTCGTCGAGGACCGCCCACGCGGTGTCGGCCAGCAGCCCGTCCGCGGTCGGCCGCACGCCCTTCGGAAGGGGACGGTGGTTACAGCACGGCTGCCCTACGGTTGCGGTCGGGTCCACGGCGAGCGTGGGTTCGATGAACATGGCATGGAAGTAGGCGATGCGCCCGAGCAGTTGGTGGACGGTCGCCTCGTCGCCGGACCTCACCCCGCCACCGCCCCGACCACATCGGCCGGGGCCGGCAGCGGGCAGGCGCAGGCGGTGCCCGACGGGCGCTCGGCCGTCAGCGCGCCGGTGAGGGCACGGACAGCGGTGTCCAGGTTGGCGAAGTAGGCGTCCCAGTCCTGATGGTGGTCCGGACGGAGGCTGAGGTCGAGGACCGCCGTGGTGGTGCCTGAGGTCTCGCAGGTCAGTTCGGAGCGGGCGGTGTGGACCTCGATGCCGCCGGGCAACGCGGCGGAGGTGGCCGCGCGGCACAGGGCCGCAGCGGTCCGGGCGTACTCGGCTCGGTCTCGCGGCAGGAGGCCGACCCGCAGTTCGGCGGGTTCGAGGTCCAGACCCGGGTAGGCGTGGCCCTGGCAGCTGTCGTAGGTGATCAGGCACCACCGGCTGGTGAGGACGTCGACCAGGGGACGGACTCCGGCCTCGATCGCCTCGCGCCACTGCGGGTGGGCGGGATCGAGGTCGTCGGCCTCGTGGACGCCGGGCAGGCCGACGGTGTTGATGTTGCCGTGCTCGCTGACGTGCAGCCGCACCTCGATGCGGGTGGCGGCGGGGTCGTCCCAGCGGGTGGTGAAGGCGTTCACGTCGTGCATGCTGTTCGGGGTGCGCGGGCGCCAGCGGAGGGCCCGGCACCAGGCGCCCTCGGGGTGGGCGGGCTGGGAGAGGAGGGCGGCGATGCCGTCGACGATGCGCATCCGGTGGTCGCAGTAGGCGTCGCCGTCCGCGGCCGGGTCCTGGCGCCATCGGGTGGCGATGCAGCCGCCGCCGCACGTGCTGCGGTAGTCGCAGGTCGTGCACTTGGCCATCAGCGCCTTGCCTTGGTTCAGCAGGAGATTGTCCTGCTGAAGCCGGGCCACACCGTGTTGGTCGCCGATCTCGTCGAGCCGCGCCAGGCGTGCTTGGGGCCAGGGAAGTTCGTCGCAGCTTCCGAACCGGTTGTCGGGGTAGAGGGTGAAGACGTGGTCGCACTTGAGATCGGAGAAGTGGCAGAAGCCGCTGTCCAGGCCGCGCAGGCGCCGGATCGTGGAGACGGCCGGCTCCAGCTTGAGACGGGTGAAGTACCCGGAGCCGATCCAGCGCGCGGTGGCGGCCAGCACGAACTCGGCGTACTCGTCCGGGTGGATCGCCCACTTCGGGCTGCCGCCGAGTGCGAGGGCGGCCTGCTGGAGCAGGCGACTCGCGGGGACGCGCCTGGCCCTGGTGGCGGTGGATCGGTGGATGGTGCTGTCGAAGCAGGGCACGAAGCTGACCGCGTTGACTGCCTCGAAGGACGCGAGGTGGTCCAGGACCTGCTCGGCGCGGCCCAGTACGGCCGGGGTCACGGTGGTGATGACGCCGACCTTGCGGCCCCGGGCGGCCAGCAGCTCCAGCGCCTGGACGACGCGCGGGTAGACGGGTTCGCCGTCATAGCCGATGCGCCAGGCGTTGCCCTGGGCGTCGCCGTCGAGGGAGACGCCGATCTGCAGGCCGGGGCACAGCTCGTCGAAGAGGTCGAGCCACTGCTCGTCGAGCTGGACGCCGTTGGTCTGCATCGACACGCGCATGACCTGCGGCTGGGCGGCGATTTCGCGCAGGACCGCGGCGACGGCCTCGCGGCCGGCGGTCAGCGGCTCGCCGCCGTGGAGTTCGACGGCGAGCGGGCGGTGCCGGAAGAGCCGGGCCAGCTGTCCGATCTGGTCGGGGCTGATCCGGGCTCCGCCGGGTACCTCCTTGCGCTTCTCGTAGCAGTGGGGGCAGTCGATGTCGCAGGTCTCCCCGCGCAGCTTCACGATCACCGACACCGCGGTGCCGGTGTCCTCGGGCTCCAGGCTCCGGTAGAGCCGGTCGATCGGGTGGTGCTGTTCGGTGGTGCGGTGCATCGGCTGCCTCCCTTGCTGCCGTGACCGGAGGGGTTAGTCGGACAGGCGTCCCAGCAGGGCGCCCTGGCCGGACTGGAGGATGTGCGCGGCCTCCAGCGGGATCCAGAAGCACTCGAAGCGGGTGGGCTCCTGCTCGCCGTCGTGGTCCTCCTGGCTCGTCCACCGCTCCGGGGTGGGCTCGGTGAGCTCCAGGTGGAAGACGTGCCGGTGCTGGATCTCGAACCGGTACGGGCTGATGTCGTACTCGGTCTCGCCGAGCTTGCGCACGACCTTGAAGTCCGCGAACCCGGTCTCCTCCCGGGCCTCCCTCAACGCGGCGGCCTCCGGGGTCTCGCCCGGCCGGATGCTGCCGGCCGGGACCTGGATGCCGACCTCCTCGTAGCTGTAGTCGGTGTGCCGGAACACCAGCAGCCGCCCGTCGCGCACGACGTAGACGAGCACCTTCTCCTTGGTGACCTTCTCGGGCATCGATCAACCTCACGTAGTCGGGAATCGTGGTCTTGAGCTCGCTGAACAGCGGCTCCAGCCCCTGGGGCCGGCCGACGAGGCGGCGCCGGGGAGCCTACGATTCTAGGTGATCTGACGGAGCATCAGATGTCCGTCGCAGTGCCAGTTCCGGCAGATGGGTGCCGCCGGGCCCGGCCGTGGATGCGGAGTCCACAATTGCAATCCGTGTTCGTCGGGACACTCTGCGCTGGTTCGGGATTCGATGATGGGCCCGCCCTTGGCGGAAGGGCAAGGGGCTCGGGTAGGAAAACCTTTCCTTCTGGCGATCTGTCATATGCGCACGGCGGCAGGGGCACTACGCTTTCCCCAGGAAGCTGCGGTTCCGGACTTCAGGAGGTGCGATGCCCGTCGATCCGACCCCGCGCCGAAGGCGCCTGGGGGCAGAGATCCGGCGCGCCCGCGAGGCGCTGGGGTGGAGCCTGGAGGAGGCCGCCCAGCGGCTCGGCTACAAGGCGCTATCGACCGTCAGCAAGATCGAGAACGGGACGCAGGGGGTCAAGCTCCAAGCCCTCGCGCACTTCTTCGAGGTCCTGCAGATCCACGACGAGGCCCGGCGCGAACAGTGGCGAGAGCTGGTCCGACGCGCCGGCGAACCGGACTGGCACCAGCGCTACCAGGGCGTCGTCGAGGACCCCCTCAGCGACTACCTGACCGAGATCGAGGAAGCCCTCGACCTGTTCCACTGGAATTCGGGTGCCCTGCACGGCCTCCTCCAGATTCCCGGCTACGAGCGGGCGATCGTGGAAGGCAGCCGGGCCTGGACCACCGCCGAGGACATCGAACGCTTCATCGCCATGCGCGCGGAGCACCGGCAGGCCATGGCCGAGCGCCAACCGCCCCTGAAGATCTGGTCCGTGATCCCCGAAGGGCTCCTGCGGCAGGAGGTCGGCGGCCGGGCGGTCGCCAGGGCTCAGATCGATCACCTCATCGACCTGCTGAAGAGCGATCCGAACACCACGATCCAGGTTCTGCCGCTGAGCGCCGGCGCGCACGCGGGCATGGACGGATCGTTCATGCTGATGTCGTTCGCCACCGGTGGCGACACGGTCACCATCGAGGCGACTCGTACACGGCTCCACCTGACCGACCCGGAGTCGGTGGGGGTCTACCGCACCACCAGCCAACACCTGAAGTCCGATGCCCTCGGCCAGAAGGCATCTCTATCCCTGCTCAAGACGATCGCCAAGGAACTCGCGTCATGAACAAGAACGACCTCGACCCCGCCTGGCTCGACGAGCAATTCGCCGGAGCCGAGTGGCAGACCGCCAGCAGCGGCGGAACCAACTGTGTAGAGGTCGCCTTCCTCGACAACGCCATCGTGGCGATCCGCGACTCGAAGAACAGGCACAAGCCGCCGCACATCTTCGACGACGCCGAGTACGACGCCTTCGTCGCCGGCATCATGCGCGGCGACCTCCGCCGGCGCTGAACGTGTAACTCCGCATTGAGCAAGGCCACCTCTTCGCGTTGCCGCGTCGCAGGTGACACCGCGGTCCGGTCGCCAGCCCGCACGGGGGCGATCGGACCGTGTGCCGTTCCAGTCGAGGGGGAGACCAGTGAGTCAATGGCAGGACTTCACCACCGGTGAGCGGATCAAGATGCTCCGGGGCAAGGAGGTGACCCAGGAGGCTCTCGCGGCTCGCAGCGGCCTGTCCTTGCACACGATCCAGAAGGCGGAGCAGGGCGGGAACGTGTCGCTGCCGACGCTGCTGCGGCTGGCGGAGGCGCTGCACTCCGACGTGTCGGTGATCCTCGGCCAGCAGGCTCCGCGGCGCGGGATGGGTCGGGACGACCGCGCGATGCTCCGAGAGTTGTCCCGAACGGTCCACGACACCGCCGCAGGCGTGCTGGCCGATCCCGCCGAGGGCACTGCGCCAGGTGCCGCCGATCTCGCCGAGGCCGCCGAGCGGTTGTGGCGGGTCTACTGGCGCGGGGCGTACACCGAGGCCGGTGTCCTCGCGGCGCCGTTCCTGCGGTCGGTGGCGTTGTACGCCCAGGGGACGCCGGCCGGCCAGGAGGCCGCCGCGAGCGCCCTGCTCTCCGACGCCTACCGAGCGGCCGGGCTGATCGCGAACTTCCTCGGCGCGCGGGATCTCGCGTACGCGGCCGTCGGACTCGCCATCCGGCACGCGGAGCTCGCCGCCGATCCGGTGCGGGTGTCGATGCTGGGGTCCGCCCGAGCGCGTGTGCTGCTGCGGGACGCGCGCGTGGAGCAGGCGCTTCGGGAGGCCGAGGCGGCGGCGGTACGTGCCGAGCCGAGGTTCTCCGAGCAGGGCGCCGGGTTGCTGGCGGCATACGGGAAGAACATCGTCTTCGCGGCGGTCGCCGCCTCCAGGCTCGGGGACTCCGACCGGGCGGCGGACCTGCTTTCCCAGGCCCACGCGGTCGCGGCCCGGCTGGGGCGCGATGTGTTCGGGAACGGACTGCAGTTCGGTCCGTCCTACGCGGGGGCCCAGGCCGTGGGGATCAACGTCACCCTGGGGAACGCCGGCCGGGCGCTGGACCTGTCCCGCCGGTTCGACCCGTCCGGCCTGACGCAGGCCGCGCACAACCGGATGCAGCTCGATGTCGCGCTGGCACAGTGCGACGCGCGGCTGTGGGACGCCTCGCTGGACACGCTGCTGGAGGTCTGCTCGGCCCATCCCGAGTGGGCCACGCACCAGGCCATCCCGGGGGTGATCATCCAGCGGGCCGGACGCGCCGGGGCCTCCAGGATCCGGAAGTTGTCTGGGATCCTGGGGATCTCTCCCACCGGCCGGTGAGGGGGAGTCCGACCCGTCTGCTTGGAGTGCGTGTGTCCTACCGCGGCCTGATACTCGACTTCGCGGGAGTGATGACCACTCCGATCGGCCAGTCCTCGCAGGCGTGGTGCGCCGGCGAGGGCCTTCCCGCCGACGCCTGGCGGCGCACGCTGGAGGACGATCCGGCGGGGCGGGCGCTGTACGTGGAGCTGGAGCTGGGGCGGATGTCGCAGGCCGAGTGGAACCGGCGGACCGCGGTGCTCCTGGGTGTGTCCGGCGACAACCTGATGGGGCGCGTCCACAGCGGGGTGCGGGCCGTGGCGCAGATGGTGGAGCTGGCGGAGCGGGCCCGGGCTGCCGGGATCACGGTCGCCCTGCTGTCGAACTCCTACGGCGTCGACCCGTACAACCCGTACACGGCGACCGGGGTCTGGGACCTCTTCGACGTGCGGGTCATCAGCGGGACGGAAGGCGTCGCGAAGCCCGATCCGGCGATCTACCGGCGGACGCTGGAGCGTATGGGCCTGGCCGGCTCCGACTGCGTGTTCGTGGACGACCACCGTCCCAACCTGGCGCCCGCCGAGGCGTTGGGGATCACCACGGTGTTCGCCGACGGGCCCGGTACGGCGGCCCGGGTGGCCCGGCTGCTGGACCTGGACCCCGTCGAGCCCAGCCCGGCGGTCTGTCCCTGACGGTACGGCGGGACCGGTGCGGCGTGAACTCCTACGCACCGTACGACTTCGCCCCACCGCGACCTTCCGAAGTCGTACGATGCGCGGGTTCGCTGAGAGCGACGTCGGCGTGACAGTAATGACATGCCTTCGGACGTACCTCGATCGCCGGGCCGGGTGCCCGTAGCGGTCTACATCGCCTCACCCAGCGGAGACCCTGGCGGGGTGCTGGAGACCCACTCCCGCCAGTACGCGGAGACCCGCGAGTGGGTGGTGGCCGCTGTGTTCACCGACATGGGGCCGCTGCTCGCGCTGGAGGGACGGGCCGGCTGGCGCGCCGTACAGAACGCCTTGGAGACCGGCACCGCGCGGGGCGTGGTCATGTGGACGCGCTCGATGGTGGTCGACAGCGCTGAGGCGTGGGAACGCCTGGTGGTGCTCCTCAGCGAGCTGGGCTGGTTCCTGGCGGCGGGAGCGATCGACACCCCGGGTCAGGCCCTCTACGGCCGTAGCGGAGAGCAGGCGTCCGGCGGCCCGGTCGCCTTCCGCGCAGCAGCCGACGGCTCGGGGCGGACGGAACCCCTGGGCGGGCCCCGAGGCCCGTGACCTCCGGTAGCCGCGCCCGGCCTTCTTCTCTTCGTCGTGCCCCCTAAGTCCCTCACCTTCTGGCCAAGGAGCCATCGTGAAGCCCTACCCGCAACCGCCGTTCCTCGGCGCTCTGGTGGCCGGCACCGCCGGTGCTGTCGCCGCCATCCACGTCAGCCCCGAGGGGCTCGTCGTGGGAACCTCGCCCGGCATCGGCACCGACGACGCCGACCGCTGGGCGGCCGCGATGTCGGCGCTGGGCGCCGTGAGCATCAACAGCGTCGGCATCGTCGGCGCTCTCACCTCGGGCGAGTGCCCGTGGGGCCACAGCGTGATCGAGGACCGGCTCGGCCAGACCCTCACGCTGGTCGGCGCGCCCGACCGGTCCATGCTCGCCGTGGTCGGCGCCAAGGGCGCGGACCTGGGACAAATCGCCGCCCAGCTCATCGAACTCGCGGACCAGGGCCTGGCCGCAGCGGTGGCGGCGTGAGCACGGCGCCGGCGGACCGGAGAGGCCCGGCCCGACCACTGCCGCTGCCCGACGTCCTGGCCGCCCCTCACTTCCCCGACCCCCACAGCCCCGGAATGGCCGGGCTCGCGGCCTACCTCGCCCGCCGCAACTCCCGGGTGACGATCGAATCGCGGCCGGACGGCCACCGCAGCGAACTGCTCCGGCACCTCGACCGCACCGGTGCGGTGCCCCAGCCCGTGGACCAGCGAACGACAAGCCTGATCTGGGGCGGGGACAACACGGCCGTGCCGCAGATCCTGGACCTCGCGAGCGGCCGGGGCCTGCCGACGATGGGCCACGGTCGGGCGATCGAGCTGCTCGCCGCCACCGCGCCCACCGTTGTCGCCGTCGCGGGCAGCCACAGCACCGCGACGGCCGCAGCCGCCCTGACCTGCGCGCTCGCCGTCCGCGACCCGGGCTGGATCCTCAACGCCGCTCCGCGAGGCGACGCCCCCGGCTACGACGGCGGCGGCGAGGTCCTGGTCGTCGACCTCTGCCCGGACACCGCGCTCCACGAAGCCCCCGCGCCCGGGCGGGACCACCACGCCCTCGGGGAGGGGCTCCGGCCGGCGGTCACGCTGATCACCGCGGTCGACGCGACGCCGCCGGCGGTCGCGACCCGAGAGGACGCGCTGGACGAGGTCGAGGCCCTCGCCCGCCGCAGCGAGGCCGTGGTGGTGTGGTCCGGCCAGCCGGGCTGCGCCGAACTGCTGGAACGGCTGCGCCGAACGCCGGGTCCCAGAGTGGTGGCGGTCGGCCGGGGCGACGGCATGGACGTGCAGGTCCTCAGGGCGCTGTGGAGCGGTGAGGACCACCAGATCACCCTCCAGGCCGACGGCGAGCGGTTCGCCGTCACGGTGCCCGTCACTGGCACCCAGGATGCTCTCGGCGTCGCGGCGGCGTTCGCGGCAGGCTGGGCGCTCGGGCTGTCCGGCACGGACCTGGCCGACGGGCTGGGGGCGTTCCCGGGCGTCGAGCGGTCGCTGACCTGCCTGGGCACGGTCGGCGGTGTCGCCGTGGCGGAGTCCTACGCCCAGCACCCGGACGAGATCGCCGCCGCCATCCAAGGCGCCTGGATGCTCACCGAGGGCGCGGTGATCGCGGTGTACGAGCCGGTCGGTCACCTGCGCACCGAAGCGCTCGCTGAGCGGATCGCCGACGCCTTGCGCGAGGCCAACCGCACCGTGGTGCTGCCCGTCCACTCGACCCTGGCCCCCTCCCAGTGTCACGCCGACGGCATCGAGGCCCTCGCCCGCGCGGACTTCGGCGGCACCCTGGTGATTCCCGGGCCCGGTCCGTGCCGGCCCGGCCCCGCGGTCGTGGCCGCATCCCTCGCCCGTCGCGGCGATCTGATCCTCACCATCGGCCCGCACGCCGCCCGCCGGATCGGCCCCGAGCTGCTGGCCGCGCTCGACCTTCCCCGGTTGGCCCCGTAACCCGGCCCCGCTCGCTCACTCTCTCCCTCCGCTCGATCTCATCGCGAGGAGCTTCGCCATGCCCGATTCCCTGCCCGACAAGCCGAACCTGACCGAGGCCGAGGTCCTGCTCCTGCGCCAGGTGGCCGGCGGTCACCTGAACGCGGCGGTCAGCCGCGCCACTGGCATCGCCGAGGCGAGGGTCGGCGATGCCGTGACGGCGCTGACCTTCAAGCTCGGAACGCCGCACCGCCACCACGCCGCCGCCCTCGGCGCCGCCTGGGGATGGGTGCGGACCGAGGACGTACCGGTGCTCAACCCCAGCGGACTGCCGCTGCCCCGCCGCCACCGGGAGGTGCTCGCCGCCCTGGTCGGCGGGGAGGACCCAAAGGCGACCGCGAAGCGGCTCCACCTGACGGAGGGCACCGTCAAGACCTACCTCCAGGACATCCTCCGCACTCTGGGAGTCCGTTCCCGGCCGCAGGCCGCTGCCCGTGCCCTCCTGACCGGCCTCGTGCCATTGAACGCGCTCGGCGACGGCTGGCCGAACACCAGGCTCGGCGGACCGAACGACCGGACCGCGCGGCCGGCCGGGACGACCTGATGCCCCACCGCGCCCGGCTCCTCCCGGCCCTGCTCGCCGGGGCGGCCAGCCTGCTCCTGGCACTGGCCGGCGGAGCGGCGACGATGGCGGCACTCCACCACGAGCAGGCGATCCACGGACCCGTGGTGCTGGCGGGCACCGCCTACGCGCTGGGCTTGGTCCTGCTGTTGGCAGCCCGTCTGCTGACGGACGACGGCCTTGCCCTCCGCACTCGTCTCGGCGGTGCCGGACAGGAAGAACCGAACGGTCACCCATGCGCGTGCGGATCCTGGCCGGAGGCATGACGAACCTCCTGATCCGTGCAGCCGACGGTCCGCTGCCACGTCGCGTCCTTAGCTGGGCCTGCCCGTACTGCGGCGAGCGCCTCGCCCTGACCTGGGACCAGCAGCAGGCGATGGCGCTCGTCGCCCGCGGGGTGTCCAGCCGTGGGATCGCCCGCCGACTCGGACTCGGTGTCGCGAGCCCGAACGAGACCGCGGCCGACGAGCTGGTGGCCCGGGCCTTGGACAACCTGGGAGCGGCCAGCCGATCCCAGGGCATCGACATCGCGCACCGGGTGATGCTCCTGCCCGCCCCCGTCCGGCCTAGGTTTCTCAATCGCGACCTGAGCGAGGACGAGCGCGAGATCGCGCGGCGCCTGGTCCTCGGCCACAGCGTCACCGAGACCGCCGGCCTGCTGGGGCTCACACGTGGGAAGATCGTCTACGTCCTCGGTCAGCTCGGCACCGAGCTGGGAATCCCCGAAGGCCCGGGACGTACCGTCATGACCATCCACCGCCTGCACGGGGCCCGGCTGCTACCCGACGGCCACCCCTGTCGGTGCCGGGCTACTTCGGACGGGGCCGTCGGACGCTGGGTCCGAGGCACCGCCTGCCCCACCTGTCGGGTCCGACCGGTGCTGGCCACCGCCGAACGCACTGTCCTCGGTTTGCTCGCCACCGGTATGACTGACCAGGAGGTCGGCCAGCACTACAACACCTCTAGAACCGGCGGAACGCGGCGGGTCCGGAAGACGCTCTGGGCTCTGGGCGCGGCCACCCGGGTCCAGGCGGTTGACATCGGCTGCCGTACGCGCCTCCTGACACCCTCGGCGGATCCGCGTGACGCCCGGGAGCTCGTCAAGCCGCAGGATCTGGATGTCATGAGGGAACTCGTCCGCGGCTACACGCTCGCAGACCTCGCCGAACACGGCGGTCCGAGCCACCGCGCGCTCAAGTCGCAGATGACCCGCTTCTACGCGCGGCTGGGCGCGGGCGCGGCCCCCTCTTCACCCGGCCTGGTCGTTCACCTGCTGCACAGCCTGGGTGTTCTCCCACGCACGCACCCTTGTGAGTGCGCTCTTCCCGCCCTTGCGGCGGCTTGAGCGTCAGGCCGGAGCATCGGCCGGGTGGCCTGCCTCCTGGCGGGCCTGCAGCCCCAGACCTCGGCGCTGCCGCCCGATGTCGGTCACGGGCGGCAGCGCCGAGCCTCCTCGCGCGCTGCGGCTACAGGGTGGCCGCGAGCGGGCTGGTGGTCAGTTCGCTGATGCTCTCGGCGGCTTTGAGCGTGTGGAAGATCAGCGGGCGCAGGTCGGTCGGCATCTCGGTGGAGCGCTTGAGCATGAGGACGGCGCCCATGATCGAGTCGTGCCAGTGGACCGGGGCGGCGACGGAGTCCCAGCCGGGCATGCACTCCTGGCGGCCGACGCCGAAGCCGAGCCGCCGTATCTCGTCGAGGGAGGCGGTGAGTGCGTCGTTGTCGCGGATGACGCCCGGGCCCGCGGTGGGCGGGATCTCTTCGGCGAGGACCAGGTCCTGGATGGTCTGCGGGAGGTAGGCGAGGATGGCGCGCCCGGAGGCGCCGGTGCGCAGGGAGCGGGAGACGGAGACGACGTCCTCTGCGGTCATGCCGACCTCGGCCGGGTCGGTGTCGCCAATGGCGTAGTCGGTGCACAGGCGCTTCGCGCCACCGAAGGGGGAGAGGACGTAGAGCAGGGCGAGGCCGCCGGTGGCCTGGTGGAGGCGTTCGAGGATGCCGTGGGTGGAGGCGGCGCCGGGGGAGTGGGCCATGGCCTGGACGCCGGCGCGGGCGGTGCCGGTGCCGAGGCGGTAGCGGCCCCGGCCGACCTGTTCGAAGACGCCGTCGCCGACGCCGGTCTGCAGGATGCGGTGCGTGGTGGCGTCGTCGAGGCCGGCGGCGCCGGCGATGGCGCGCAGCGGGTGCACGTCGCCGGGCAGGCGGGTGAAGGCCTGCTGCACGGCGAACGCGCGGGCCGCGAGAGAGGACGGCGGCTTGCTCGGTGCGTCGCTCGGGCGCTGCCCGGGCACGGCATCGATCGCGGGTGTGGTGGTGGTCTGCATGAGCGGCTCCGGGGGAGTCGTTGCGCCGCGCGGCGGCGCGAGAGCGCCGTCTCGCGTTAACCCGTCGGGTGCGGGTGCGGGTGCGCGAGTGCTGAGGGTGAGTGGCTGGTCAGCGGTCGACGTCAAGGACGACCTTGCCGGCGGTGAGACGGGCCGCGAGGTCGTGGTGGGCCTGACGGGCCTGACCGAGCTTGTAGACCGGGCCGTTGAGGGGCTTGAGCCAGCCCTCGGCGACCGCCGCGAACAGCGCGGCCATCGAGTCCTTGAGGTGCGTGCGCGTCGGGTAGAGGTTGGGGAGCCAGAAGCCGCTGACGGCCTTCGAGGCGGCGAGCAGGCTGGCGATGGGCACCAGGCCCTCCGACCCGGTGACGGCCCCGAAGACGGACATCCGGCCGCGCGGGCTGAGCGCGGCGAGCGTGGCGTGGAAGACGTCGCCGCCGGTCATCTCCATGGCGGCGCTGACGGGGCCGCCCGCGGCGTCGAGGATCCGCTCGGTGAGGGCGTCGGTGGTGGAGGAGTCGACGGTGGCGTCCGCGCCCAGCTCGACGGCGGTGCGGCGCTTCTCCTCGCTGGAGGCCATGGCGACGACCTTCGCACCGGCGTGCTTGGCGAGCTGGACGGCGAGCGAGCCGACGCCGCCGGCCGCGGCCGGGACCAGGAGCGTGTCCTCGGCCGTGACGCGCAGGTCGGTGAAGAGCAGGTGCCAGGCGGTGTTGCCCTGGAGGGTCAGGGCGACGGCGTCGTGGTCGGCGACGTTGTCCGGTACCTCGTAGGCGAGTCTGCGGTGGACGACGGTCGTCTCGGCGTAGCCGCCGCCGCGGCCGAGGGCGACGTAGCGCCGTCCGTCCTCGGCGATGCCCAGGACCTCGTTCCCCGGGATGAACGGGGCCGGCATCGGGGCCGGGTAGGTGCCCTCGCGCAGGTGGATGTCGGCGTAGTTGACGCCGGCCAACCGGGTGCGGAGTCGAAGGTGGCCGGGGCGGCCGTCCGGCTCGGGCATCTCGGTCAGCTCCAGTACCTCTGGGCCGCCGAACTCCCGCACGGCTATTGCGCGCATCTTGTTCAACCCTAAATAGTGCATGCCTGATTCTCGGTGAGGTGCCTTCTTCGGCGGCCTCGGGCAGTGAATATACCTGCCGGAAGAATGCTGCTTCGGTGACGCATATAGGGGTACGAACGAGCGGCGGATTGCGAGTGGTATTCGTCACGTAACGCTAAGTATCTGAAATCGGCTGCTTGCTCACAGTGAGAAGTCGAGGTCATCGCCCTGTCTCTCGGGGTGACCTTGCCTGCGGAGCGTTGCCGGGCCGGCCAATCAAGATCGTTTCTCAGTCTCCGAAAAGTCGGCACTCCTACCCGCGTAGACGGCTGGAATTTATTGACCGATATTCGGGGTGATCCTTAATGTCGACCTCGCACCGTGATCGTCCATGGCCTGCGTGATGGGGAATCACATAATGAACTTTCAGCTCAATCCCGGCCTGGACGGCTGCCGCGCCTCCGGTCACCGGTGGGTCGATGCGGCGTCGGCGGGATCACCGTGAGTGAGAGCGCGCTCGTCGTCGCGGATGCGGTGTCCGGCGCTCGGGAAGGGGGTGGATCTGTGGACCGCGCTGCCCCTATGGTGCTGCTCCCGCCGCGAGGGCCGGCGGACGAAGGGGAGGGATCGGCCCGAAGGACCGGGCCGTCCGCGCCCTGACATGAGACCGGCGCCCTGGAGCTACCAACTCCGGACGCCGGGCCGACGCCCCGGAAGGCGTCGATTCGCTACCACGCGCGCAGCGGGACTTCTTCGCACGAGGACCGCCGCGCACGCTCCTACGAAGCACGGAGTATTGCATGCCCGCCATACCCAGCGGAACCCTGGCCTGCCCGCCCACGGGCGCAGGCCCTCGCCTCGCCGCCAAGCTCGCGGACATGATCCCGGGCGCCGCCGCCATCACCGTCGACTTCACCGACCCGGCGACGCAGTGGCCCCACGCGTACGCCCGGGCGACCGACGCCGCAGGCCGCCCGGTCCACCTGAGCCCCGTCGCCAGAAGGGTCGTCGCCCGGTGGATCGTCCGGGCCCACCCGGACACCGACTGGACGCGTCCGCATACTCTCCACCTCGCCGACGGGCAGCTCGCCGTCCGCACGAACGACGCGGTTCGGAGCCGCTGACATGGCGCGCATCCGCTCCGTCAAGCCCGAGACCTGGGTGAGCGAGACGCTCGCCGAGGTCTCCATCCCGGCGATGGTCACCTTCCTCGGCATGACCAACCACGCCGACGACCACGGCCGCCACCGCGACGTCGCGGCGATCGTCTACGGCCTCGTCTGGCCGCTGCGCGAGGAGATCACCCGCGCTGATGTCGAAGACCACCTCCAGCAGCTCGCGACCGCCGGAGCGATCTGCCGGTACACCGGCTGTGACGGCCGCCGGTACTTCCATTACCCGACCTGGCGCAACCACCAGAAGATCGACAAGCCCTCGCTCAGCCGCCTTCCCGCCTGCCCGCACTGCGAGCCGGAGCGGTGCGGCGTCTGCAAGGGGCCGTGCATCCAGCGGTCCGCCCTCGCCGACGCGGCGGGCCCTTCTCGCGAGGACGGCGCGAGCGCTCCCCGAGTGTTCGCCGAACCCTCGGCGAACGCTCCCGCGGCCATCGAGCAGCACCCCGAGCCCTCGGTGCCCGCGCCGACGGCACCTGCCGCCGACATCTCCCGGGCGGCCGTCCCCGATCAGCCGCCGGTTCCGGCGGACGAGGAAACCACAGGTCAAGCCGCATTCGTCGAAGGCTCCCCGAAGGTTCGTCGAACCCTCTCCGAGGACTCGACGCCCGGATCCAGGATCTTGGATCCTGGATCGTCTTCACCTACGGGGCGCCAGGCGCCCGACGCTGCCACCGTCTCGGCCAACCAGCTCGTCGGCGAATACGTCACCGCCTGCGCCCAGCGCCCACCGGGCAGCGTGCTCGGCCACCTCGGCAAGGTCGTCAAGACGCTGCTGGACGAGGGCATCGCGGTCGAGCACATCCGATCCGGACTGCGCCGGTTCGCCGAGATCCAGGGCCACCCGTCCCGGCTGCCGAGCCTGGTCAACGACGCCATGAACGCACACGGCCGCGGTTTGGCGCGGCCGGGATCCTGGCCTAACGTGCCCGCCCACCAGGGGTGGACCAACCCGGTCGACGCCGCCGCCTACGCCGAGGAGCTGTGATGCGCACCCACCGCGATCCGCAGACCCTCGCCGAGGGCCCGTCGGTTCTCGACCGGATGGCCCGGATCCTCGCCGCCCGGGGCATCGACCGCGCCACGGTCGACGCCCTCCCCGACGAGCCGGAGCCGTTTTCGGCGGAGCAGGCCCTGTCCGCCGGAATGCCGCCGCGCTACCGCGACGCGGTGGCCGACCACCCCCTGGTCCTCGCCTGGACCCGGCAGGTCGCCGACCAGGCCGTCGCCCCGAGCAAGGGCGCCCGGCGGCAGGTGGCCACCGGCCCCAGCTTGCTGATGGCCGGGGTGACCGGCGCCGGCAAGACCCACCAGGCGTACGGCGCGGTGCGGGCGCTGGTGCAGGCCGGCATCGGCGTGCGCTGGCGGGCGACCACCGCCGCCGACCTCTACGCCGAGCTGCGGCCCAGCTCCGACACCGACGCCGAGCGGGTCCTCACCGCCTACAGCCGGGTGCCGCTGCTGATTCTCGACGACCTCGGCGCCGCCAAGTCGAGCGAGTTCGTCGAAGAACAGACCTACCGGCTGATCAACCGCCGCTACAACCACTGCCTGCCGACCCTGATCACCACCAACCTGCAGATCAGAGACCTCAAGGCCTACCTCGGTGACCGCGTCACCTCCCGGCTCGCCCAGATGACCAC
The DNA here is from genome assembly GCF_040302725.1 of Kitasatospora sp. NPDC097605. Classification (NCBI taxonomy): domain Bacteria; kingdom Bacillati; phylum Actinomycetota; class Actinomycetes; order Kitasatosporales; family Streptomycetaceae; genus Kitasatospora; species Kitasatospora sp. NPDC097605. The sequence goes on from NZ_JBEOSF010000004.1 coordinate 36,939, forward strand.
CCGGGTCGAGTTCGAGCCGGTCGACCGCAGACGCCCCCAGCGCGCCGCCTGAACGGCCGCCGCCCCGGCCGCCCCGGTGCGCCGCACATCCCTCACCGACCCAGCACACCTCTCTGCCGACGCCGCCCTGCGCGCGGAGAGCGATCGGAGCAACCCCGCATGACCAGCACCACGACGCCGACCACCCTGGTCCGCCACCGCTCCCTCGGCGACCACACCTGGCAGGACCAGGCCGTCTGCAACCCGACCGAGTACAACCCCGTCGACCCCGAGACCTTCTTCCCCGGCCCCGAGGACACCGACAAGATCGCCACCGCCAAGGCGCTGTGCGCCCAGTGCCCCGTCGCCCGAGCCTGCCTGGACGCCGCCCTCGAAGCCGGCGACACCCACGGCGTCCGCGGTGGCCTCACCGAGGAGGAGCGAGAGCCCCTGCACACCCGGATCGTCGAACGCCTCGACCACAGCCGCGTCAACGACACCCTCGCCGGACGCGACATCCACCTCACCAAGGCCGAACGCCGCGCGGTGGTCCTCGCCGCCTACCGCCACGACGTCCCCGTCGACCGCCTCGCCCGACTCCTCAAGATCAGCGACGAACACGCCCTCAAGCTCTACCGCGAGACCCGCCGCGCGATCCGCCACCGCCGGATCGCCGAAGACGCCGCCCGCGCCGCCACGACCGGCGACTCCGCCGACCAGCTCGGCCGCCACGCCTTCGGGACGGCCGCGTGAGCACCGCCACCGAGACCACCCCGACGCCCGCGCACGTCACCGGCTGGGACCGGGCCGTCGTCATCGCCCTCGGCGCCGCAGGTTGCGCGCTGTCGTACGACGCGCTCCAGCAGATGGCCGTCGCCGTCCATGTCCGTGAGCCGCTCAGCTACCTCTTCCCGCTCATCATCGACGGCTTCGTCGGCTATGGCGTGCGCACCCTGCTGGTGCTGCGCGACGCCCCGCTACGGGCCCGCGCCTACGTGTGGCTGCTCTTCGGCGCGGCCACCGGGGCGAGCCTGTGGGCGAACGCCCTGCACGCGATCCGGCTGAACCAGCTGCACGCTGGCGACGGCGGCCTGCGGCTGGGCGACATGGTGGTCGCGGTGCTCTCCACCATCGCCCCGCTCGCCCTGGCCGGCGCCGTCCACCTCTACATCCTCATCGCCCGCGGCTCGGTCACCTCGGCTGACCGGAACGCCGAGAACGACGCTGCCCCGGACACCGCCCGGACACCCCGCTCCGGGCAGACCAGCCCGCTGACCGCCGGTCAGTCCGGCCAGCCGGTCAACCTGGCCGAGCTCCGGCCACGGCTGACCCCGGTCACCGAGGTCAGCTCCTCCGACCTGGGCGGTCAGCCGGTCACCGCCCGCCTGGCCAGTGACCGGGCAGCCGTCGGTCGGCTGGCCCGCTCCGCCCCGGTCACCGCGCCCAGTCCCTCTGACCTGGGCGGTCAGCCGGACAGCGTCCGGCCGGTCAGTGACCGCGCAGCAGACGACCGCCGCGTTGACCCGGACACCGAGGAACTGCTGGCCATCGCCCGGGAGGCGGTCGCGGCCGAGGACAACAAGCTGACCCGCAAGGTCGTCGCCCAGGCGATCCGCGGTCAGCAGATCCCGTTGTCCAGCGCGACCCTGACCCAGCTGATGGCCCAGCTGCGCAACCCGGAGGCCCAGCCGGTCACCGCCGACCGCACCTGACCTACACCGCACCGGCCGGGGTGACCGAGCAGGTCACCCCGGCCGGCCGCCCACCCGCACTGCCACCGAACGGGAGCACCACCGTGCGCACCACCCCCGCCACCTGGGCCGAGGCGGACTCCTGGCTCACTGTCCTGCACCAGCGGGGCCACCTCCACCAGGTCGAGACCCAGCCCGACGGCACCCGGACCGTCCAGCGCGGCGAGAACTGCCGCACCTGGACTCTGCGCCACCCGGTGCTCGCCCTCGACTTCGTGGAGGACCTCGTCCGCGAGATCCGACAGGGCGACGCCGAGGCCAGCCGGTGACCGCGTCCGGCCGAGACGGTGCCACCCCGGGGCCGGTACGTGACCCCAATGGGGCTCCTGGCGGAGCAAGTTGTGGGGTAAGGAGTCCTTACCCCGCCTCCGCCCCCAAGGGTGCGGAGGCTCCCCGGGCGGCAGACCCAGGGGGGCCTGCCGCCGACCGGGGAGTCGGCCCAGGGGTGCCGACGAAGGGGGAGGAGCCGCAGAACCCGCCGCCCGCCGAAGCCGCCCGCGCCGCCACCCGCCGCCGCTTGCGCCAGCCCGTCCCGCGCACCAACCGCGTCTGCCCCCGTTTCAGCGACCCCGAGTGGTCCCTCCTCCAGCACGCCGCCGAGCAGGCCGGCCTCGCCCCCGGCGGCTACACCGCCGCCGCCGTCCTCGCCGCCGCCGCGAGCACCGACCCGAACGCCGCCGTCGCCGACTACCGCCGCGGCATCCAGGAACTCATGGAGTCCAACCGCCAACTCGGCGCCATCGGAAACAACCTCAACCAGGTCGCCCACTTCCTCAACGCCGGCGGCCGGTCCGCCGCCGACCTCCGTCACCTTCTGGAGCGCATCGAAGCCTCCATCGGCGCGGTCGACGACGCCGTCGCCTGGATGGTTCGCCGGTGATCCCCAAGATCCGCACCGGCACCGGCGGCACCTACGGCCTCGTCCGCTACCTCTACGGCCCCGGCAAACGCGACGAACACACCGACCAGCACCTCGTCGCCTCCTGGAACGACTTCGCCCCCGACCCCGGCCGCAACCCCCACCACACCATCGCCCAGCTCGCCACCCAACTCGACCAGCCCGTCAAGGCCATCGGCGACCGCGCCCCGGACACCACCATCTGGCACTGCTCAGTTCGCGCCGACCCCGGCGACCGCCACCTCGACGACAACGACTGGGCCACCATCGCCCGCCGCATCGTCCACGCCACCGGCATCGCCCCCAACGGCGAAACCACCGCCTGCCGCTGGGTCGCCGTCCGCCACGCCGAGGACCACATCCACATCGCCGCCACCCTCGTCCGCCAGGACGGCCGCCTCGCCAACCTCTCCTTCGACCGCCGCAAGGCCCAGGCGGAAGCCCGCCGCATCGAAGAGGACTACGGCCTGCGCCGGCTCAACCCCGGCGACGGCACCGCCGCCAAGACCCCCACCAGCCAGGAACGCTTCAAAGCCGAACGCACCGGCCGCACCGAGACCCCACGCGAAGTCCTGCGCGAAGCCGTCCGCCAGGCCATCGTCGGAGCCGCCACCGAGGACGAGTTCTTCACCCGGCTGCGCGAGGCCGGTCTGCGGGTGAAGCTCCGCCACGCCCCCTCCGGCGATGTCCTCGGCTACAACGTCGCCCTCCCCGGCGACCGCAACCGCGACAGCGAGCCGGTCTGGTTCGCCGGGTCCACCCTCGCCCCGGACCTCTCCCTGCCACGGATCCGCCGCCGCCTCACCGACAGCCCCGCCGACACCGCCCAGCCCAGGACCGACACGCCGCGCACCGGCCGGTCCGCCCCCGCCCGGCAGCGCCGGGACGCCGCCGGCATCGCCGAACACGCCACCGCACTCCTCGGCAACGGCGGCGACGAAGCCGCTGCCCAGCTCGTCGGCGCCGGTGAACTCCTCGATGCACTCGCCCAGACCTCCCCGGCCGCCGGCCGCGCCGCCCTGCGAGACGCCGCCCGAGCCTTCGAACGCGCCACCCGCAGCCACGTCCGCGCCGAGAACGCCGACATCCGCGCCCTGCGCTCCGCCGCCCGCGGAATCGTCCAGGCTGGCGGCGCGCTGGGACGCGGAGAGGACGGCGGCGCCACCGCGATGGTCCTGTCCACCCTCGTCCTGCTCACCCTGGCCGCCGCCCGCTGGCACTCCGCTCGGGGCCACGCCCAACAGGCCGCCGCCTCACGGCAGGCGGCCGACCACCTCCGCGCCGCCTACCAGCAGACCGCCGCCACCCCGATGCGGGCGATGCGCGAGCTGGGCCAGGCCCTGCCCGAGCCCGAACGTCGCCGCCACGAAGCCACCATCCGAGCCGCCCTCGGCGAACCGGAGAACCGCACCGGTCCCCCCGCCCGGCGTGACGCCCTGGCCGCCACCCTCGCCGAAGCCGAGAAGGCCGGCCACGACCCACAGGCCCTCCTGGAGGAAGCCACCTCCTGGCGGGAACTCGGCACCGCCCGCAACACCGAAGACGTGCTCGTCTGGCGCATCCGCCGCATCGCTGATCTGCCCTCGCCCCCCAGCCGCTCCGACAAACCGACGACCGGCACCACCCACGTCAAGCCGGCCTCCAGCCGCATGCCCACCCGCGCGGAACCGCCGGCACCCGCCCGTTCGGCCACCGACGCCCGACGCCCAGCACCCCGACGCTGACCAGCTGGTCCGGCGGACGCGCCGTTCGCCGGACCAGCACCCCGAAACCCCTCGACACCCGGTTCCACCAGGTGCTAGGCAGAACCCGCACCGCCCGAACGGAGAGCCCGTGCCCAGAACCACCGAACAGTCCACTGCCGCCCCAACCGCGGCCATCACGCAGCCGACGGACAGTGACCCCCTGCTGCAACTGGAGTACGAGAAGGCGCCGCCGAACGGGCCGGATGCGGTCCGCGGAGCACAGTGCCCGCACGAGCTCGCGCTGCGCGGTATGCCGGTGGAGTGCTCCGCCTGCCGGGCCAGGCGCGACTGGCTGCTGATCAACCACCGTCGCAACGTCTGGGTCCGCTGTCGTTGCGGGAACCAGTGGCTGGAGCCCGAGATCACCCGCAAGGACTTCGACTCGATGCTCACCGACCCGAGCTGGACGCACTACCCGACGCTCGCCCAGGGACAGATCGCCCTGGGGTTCGACGGCACGTTCGCCGGGCTGTACTTGGAGTAATGGGCGGTATTGCATCCGATGCAACACTCGGCGTGATCGGCGCAGGCTGCTGACCTGCTGTTTTTATGAGGGGATCGATTCCGAGGACCTGCCTGCACCGGTAGTCAGTGACCTGTTGGACCTGCACATCAACACCGCCGTCTACTGGAGCAAACGCGCTGTCCGGGACTGGAGCGGATACGTGGCTGGCCGTCGAGCTCTTACCCCTGAGAGCGTCTTGCCGACCGCCGAGGAATCAGAGCCGGTGCATGGCGAGCAGGTCAGTGACCGCGCGGTGCGTACATGATGACGGCGACGCCTGCCAGGCAGATCAGGGCACCGATCACGTCGGCGCGGTCCGGCCGGTAGCCGTCCACCGCCATCCCCCAGGCCAGGGACCCGGCGACGAACACGCCGCCGTACGCGGCGAGGATGCGCCCGAAGTTGGCGTCCTCCTGCAGGGTGGCGACGAAGCCGTACACACCGAGGGCAATGACGCCGGCGCCGATCCAGGCCCAGCCCTTGTGCTCGCGCACACCCTGCCACACCAGCCAGGCCCCGCCGATCTCGAACAGGGCGGCGGCCACGAACAGGGCGATGGAGCGCAGGACGGTCATGACCGGCAACCCTACGGACGTCCGGCTGGGGTGATCGTCAGCGGGTCGCCGGCCGCGGCTTCCTCACGGCAGGCCAGTGCTTCCAGGCAGAGGACCACGAGGGCGGCGATCACGATGTGCATGCCGGTGAGCGCGATCGTGCTGGGCGCATCGAAACCGGCGGTGAACGGCTTCGCCGCCGTGGCCAACGCGGCACCCGCCCCCACAGCCTGGGCCGACCGCAGGACGGCACGCCGCTTCCCGGCCGCCGCCAGCAGCGCGGCCAGAACCAGGCCGGCACTCATGGGCAGCACCGTCATGGTGATGACGCCCTGTGGCGCCGTGGTGGTGTGCAGCGACCCGTCGGCCTCGGTGAACTGGAACGAGCCGCCGAAGCCCAGACCGACCAGCCACAGGACGAGGTTGGCCCCCAGGGCCGCGGCGACCGTCCCCGCGATGACCGCCGCCGGAGGCCGGGCCGCGACCCGGCCCAGGAAGCCGCCCCCGCTACGTACGTCTACAGACAACTGAGAGCTCCGATCCGAGAAGACGATGCCGACACGAACGCCAGGGCACTCGGTCCGCTGGCGCATCAGGGGGTGGGAACGGGCCGTCGCGCCCGTCTACCGGTTCTGCCTCGAGTCCGAGGCGCTGATCTTCAGCGGGTCGGCGGTCTTCCCGCAGCCGCACCCGCCCTGTCCATCGGCCTTCGGCGAGCAGGAGCAGGAGCGTCGGCGCTGGCTGTACCACCAGGTACCGGCGGCGAGCATGGCCAGGGCGGCGGCGATCGCGGGCAACCAGCCCACTACCGCCCCTGCTCCGGCGCCGACGACCCCGGCGGTGATCAGGACGGGTAGCGCGCAGCACGCCACGCAGGCCAGGGCCGCGAGTGCTCCCAGGGCCTTGGGGGTGCGGGCGGTGGGCTGGTCAGCAGCAGGGTCCGGCATGGCGGTTCTCCTGGGCGAGGTCGGTGAAGGGGATGGGGCAGCAGGGGCTGCCCGCGCAGAAGGTCAGGTCGTCGCAGCCGGCGTCGACGGCCGCAAGCAGGGCGTCGCGGATTGTGGTCAGGTCGGCGATCTTCTGCTCGACCTCGGCGAGCTTGGCCCGGGCGCGTTCCTGGAGCCCGGGGACGGGGCGGCCGTGGCGGTGGCGGCCGGTCTCCAGCAGCTCGGCGACCTCCTCCAGGGTGAAGCCGAGGCGTTGGGCGGCCTTGATGACCCGCAGCACGGTGACGGCCTGGTCGTCGTAGAGACGGTGGCCGCCCGGACTGCGATCCGGTTCTGGGAGCAGGCCGCGCCGCTCGTAGTAGCGCAGCGTCTGGACGTTGACCCCGGCCGCCTCGGCGACCTGGCCGGAGCGCAGGCCCTCGGCGCTCACTGAGACCGCCCGGCGCCGACCGCAGCGTCCGCCGCTCGTAGGTGCAGAGCCGCCAGCACTCTCTCGTGCGCCGCGTCGACCTCGACGTCCAGGTGCACGTCGTCGGTGCCACCGTGGTCCGGCGTGACGGTGAAGGTAAAGAACGAGCAGCATCCGCTTTCCCGGGAGGCCAGGTCGCGCACCCGCTCCTCGACTCCCAGACCGCCAGCGAGCACCAGGTGCAGCCGAAGCTGGCACGGGCGGGTTACCTCGGTCAGGGTCTCGGTGAACAGCTGGTCCCACTCCGCGATCCGCAGCGGCTGTTGTTCGGTGGGTAGGGTGCAGGACGTCGGAACCCAGCTCAGGCCAGTCATGGCTCGCTCCCATTCCGTCTCCGCAGCGTGCGGCGGGGACGTCTCCGACCATAAACCTGTACCTGGGTACCGGTTGCAAGTCCTGGCGCGGCAGGGGCAGCCTGGCCGGCCGCGCCCGGGCAGACCAGGAATACGACGCGCGCGGGATAAGAACTCTCCGCCGGTATAGGACACAGCGAAGGGGACCGCCACCGGGCAGGTGGCGGTCCCCTTCGCTGTCGTGTTGGTCACCGCCTGGCGGACGAGCCGTTGGAGGCGGGAAGGTCGCCGTTCCGGGATAGCCGGTGAAGGCTCAGCCGGACGGCCGCCGGGCGTAGGTCGAGGTCGGTAGCCAGGGCATCGGCGTCGAGGACGGGGGCCTGCCGCAGACGCTGGAGGACGACGTGGTCGGTTCGGACGTCGGCGGCTTGGGCGGTGCGGTAGGCGCCGAGGGCGGATCCGCCGAGGACGAACAAGCCGACGGCGCACAACGCGTACGTGTCGAAGAACGCCGCGGCGATCGCGGTGGTGGCACCGAGAGTGGCGAGAAGGCCGAAGGCCAACAGTGCGAACGGCCGAGGGCGGTAGGGATCTTTGCTCATAGGCATGCAGCGGTCCTTCCTGGCCGGGGGCGAAGCCTCGGCCAGCTTAGGAGCGGTCGACTTGGGCAGTCCTATCCGGAATGCGGCCGACGTGCTCGTCCTCCCCTGACCTCTGCTCGATCTCCGGTGCCGAGAGTGCGCGGGGCGGAGCGGCCGGCTGTACGGCGAGGCCGCCCCGCCGGTGGGCGGGGCGGCCTCGGTCGGCCTCGGTCAGGATTCGGCGAGCCGGTTGGCGAAGTCGAGGGCGGAGGTTGCGACAGCGAGGGCGGAGCACAGCCCGGTGACCTCGCGCAGGGTGGGACGGATGAGGCCGGGCCAGTCGTCGTCAGCGGCGGGCCAGGTGGCGAGATGCACGTCGGTGGTGGCGAGGCCGAGGCGGGCGGTGACGTCCCAGCCGGCCTTTGAAGCGGGTTCCCATCGGAGCAGGATCCGGCCGAAGGGGAGTCTGGGTACGGTGCGTGGGGTCCACAACACCTTGATGGGATGGCCGGGGCTGGCGGGAACGCTGTGGACGGTCGCTCCGATGGCCCATGACGGCATGGGGTGGACGGCGAAGCGGTCGAGGGGGCGGGGCAGGCCGGGGCGGAAGCCGGTGGGGATTCGGGACTCCTTCGGGCGAGGGGGCTCGGCGGATTCAGGCCCAGGCGAGGTGCTCGCGGACGGCGGGCGGGAGGTAGCCGTCCTGGCCGTCATCGCTGATGTAGGCGATGCCGCCGTGCACGACGACCTCGGCGCCGATGTAGTGGGCGAACGGCCAGTCGGGGTTGACGGCGAGTCGGACCCGCAGGTCCGGGTCGATGCCCTGGAGCTGGGCGAGGAGGTCGCGGACGGTGAAGTGCTGGGGCATGGCGGGCCTCCAGGAAGGAAGGGGAAATCGGGTCGTGATCACGGGAGGTCGAGGCGGAGCAGGTCGCGCAGGACGGCCGGGCTCTTCGGGGCAGGCGGGGTATGGGTGGCCATCAGGTTCTCTCGGTCGATTGCAGCGGGGTTCAGTCCGCCAGGCGGTAGAAGCGCAGCGGCAGCGGGGCGTTCTCGGGCGGCAGGAGCACCAGGCCGTCGGCGGCCAGGCGGGCGAGGGGACCTCGCGACCGCGCGGTCGCGAAGACCGAGGGTTTCGCCGATCTGGTGGGCGGTAGCACCGCTGGGCGTCTTCGCCAGGCGAGAGAGCACCCTGGTGTCGCGGCGCAGGCCGTTGTCGCGGGCATCGTTGAGGGTCGGTAGCAGGCCGCTCGCGCCGAGGGCGAGACCCAGGACGAAGGTGGTGGATTGGGCGGGACGGAGAGGGCGTTGGCCGGGCCCACCACGCCGATGGCGGGGCGGGGAACGCGCGCGGGATCGATGGTGAGCTTCAGGTGTGTACTCCTTGTTGAACGTCGTTGGGGGCAGGTCGGTTAGGTGCGCTGGCGTGGAACGAGGGGGGCTTCGCCGCCGTGGGCCTCGATCAGGGCCCGGACCAGGGGAACGGGGACGTGCAGGTACACGGATTCGGTGGGGTCGTCCTCGTCGTCCGATTCGAGGTAGGTGCACCATTGCGTCCACGGCTCCGGGCGCTGGGTGGGGAAGCCGATTTCGAGCGTTTCGGTGGGCAGCAGGAGCGCGTCGGCGGGGTCGGGGGCGAGCACCGAGAGGCGGAAGCCGTCGGTGCAGATGATCTGCGAGTCGTGGAGGGCGAGGCCGAGGTGGTTGCGGGGTGTGCCGTGCGCGACGGTGTGGTCGAGGCGGGGGGTGTCCAAGTGGTCCTCCGGTAGTGGGGGTTGTGGATCAGTGGCCCGGGTTTGCGATGAGTGCGGCCAGGAATCCGGCGAAGGCCTCGGACGGGGTGGTGGCGCCGAACTCCTGGGCCCACGGTGGGCCGGCGGAGGGACGGACCTGGATGCGCCAGACGATCCCGCGCCGCCAGGCGGAAGGGTCCTCCGGCAGCCAGCCAACGTAGACCAGTCCGTCCGGGCTGGTGCAGTGCACGTCCCCCTCGTGGGTGTCCATGACAGGCCAGCCCAGACCGGCGAGCAGGGCCAGGACCGGCTCGGCGGAACCGCCGGAGGAGAGCCAGCTGCGCTGATCGATGGTTGGACGGACGGGGAGGGGAGGATGCTGGAGGAGGTGTTCACGGGGCCGGGTCCCGTCGTTGACCTGCGGTTTCGGCGACATGAGTACGTTGGCATGGCTCACGCTGAAGGTCGTAGTCCTTTCCGGGGCCGTCCGGTCTGCCGTGGGCGAACTGGGGGAATGCGCCGGAGGCGCGAGGTGCTGGAGAAGGGTTACGGCGCGGGGCCGTACCGAGGCCCGAAGGGGGAGAACGGCATTGGGGCCGAGCAGAGGCCGCCGAGACATGGCGGCGCTGGAGCGCAAGTTCCGCAGCGCGGGGCGGCCGTGGACGATGGGCGACGTCGTGATGATCGCCGACGGGCAGTGGGCCGTTCCCACGGCAGGCCGCGCCGCCGAGGCCCGGGACGACGCGGTGCAGGCCCGGCTGGAGGACGGGCAGAGGGTGGAGCTGACGCTGGAGGAGCTGGCCCGCGTGGTGGGCGCGGTCGACCCCGGCGACGACCACCGCCGGGCAGCGGACTGACCGGCGGCTACCGGCGGTTCATCGGTGCAGGCGTGCGCACGGCGGGTGGAGGGGCGGGTTGGCCGGCGGACAGGCCCAGTGGACGGGAGGGCGCGGTGCGGGTGGTGGCGGCCCGCACGCGCTCAGCGTCCCGGCCGCCGCCGGCCTTGAGCGCGTGCTCGCGGGCGTCGACGAGGTCGCGGATCGCGGTGAGAGCGGTGCTGCTCTCGGCGTAGGCCGTCCGCAGCGCGCTCGCGGTGTCGGTGATGCGGTCGAGTTCGTAGAAGGCCGGCACGTGACCGGGCCGGGTGAGCGCGTGCAGACGGTCCCGGTGCACGGCGACGGAGTTGGAGACCACGGTGAGGTGGCTCCTGGTGTGCATGGCGGCGCGGAGCAGGGGGTCCTCGACAGGCCGGCGGACCGCTGCTTTCTCCCGTTCGGCGATCGGACGGCCCCAGGCTTACTCGATCAGGGCGTCAGCGTGGTCGAGGGCGGTGGGGTCGGACACGGTGTTCTCCAACGGTGCCTGCTCAGTGGGAGCGCGTGCGGTAGCGGCCTGGGCGGCCTGCTGCTCGGCGTAGAGCTGGACGGCGTGGTCGAGGGTGCCAGCGCCCAGCTTCCGGCGGGCTCTGGCGGCGCGGTTGTGGACGGCTGCGGTGCGGGTTGCCTGCCGGTGGGCGACTTCGGCGATGGTGTAGCCCTCCGTGAGGTAGCGGAGGACGCTGGCCTCGGCGGGGTCGAGGGGTTGGCCGAGCAGGGGCCTGCTCACGGTGGGCTCCTTCGGGGAGTTGTGGCGGCGATCGTGCTGATGGGCACGGGCGGGAAGAGCTGTGCGGCCGGCGGGGGCTGGCGTGAGGAAGCGGAGGAGACCGAGCGGGCGGTGGCCGCGCGAATCCGCGCGACCTCCATCGGGGTCGGTGCGGTCGGCGTCGCGGTGGCCTCGGCGGGGAGGTGCTCCAGGTCGATGCGCCGCATGGACCGCTGGACCGGGGACGGGTCGGTGACGGCGGTCGTCAGGGCCTGCAGGAGGTGCTCGGGCAGGCGCGAGGACGCGGTCGCGTACCAGACCTGGCCGGGCGGTCCGGCCTCGAACAGCCAGCGCTCGGTGTCCCCGGCCATCTGGGCCTCGTGCCGCAAGGGGTTGTCCCGGACCTGGAGCCGGACGAGGCGGTCGGGGGACTGGTAGGTGAGGAAGGGGGTGGTGGGGTCCAAGCTCCACTCCTCGGCGAGGAGTTGGAGGCACGTGTCGACCCCGACGGTCTGACCGTCGCCGCCGAGGTAGGCGCTGGGGCCGCGGGTGTAGGCGTCGGCGAGTGCGGTGGTGAAGTCCGCGACGACCTCGGGCGGAGTCTGGTTGTCGAAGGTGACCAGCCACTCCGGCGGCGCGAAGGCGTCCGGGCTCGCGCTGATCTTCCACAGGGTCCGGCCGTCGCTCTCGGGAAGGTGTGCCAGGCGGGCGCGCAGGTCCGGCGCGGTGACGAAGGTGTTCCCCTCGTCGTCCCGACTGAGGGCCCACCCGGCGTCGAGCAGCGGCTGGACGGCTCCGGACCCGTCGGCGTCCGCGTTCGCGAGGTAGCGCGGCGCGATCCGGTACGCGCGGGGCTTGTCGGGCGTGTCGGGCATGGCAGGTCCTCGCGGCGGGTCAGCGGGCACGGCCGGCGGGCGTGGGCATCGTGAGCGCGGCGGGCCGGGTGGCGGTGGTGTAGGCGAGCACGGATGCGCCCGCCGCCCTCGGGGCCGGTGCGGAGCGGGCGGTCGCCGCCCGGATCCGCGCGACTTCCAGGGGGCTCGGCGCGGTCGGCACCGCGGTGGCCTGGGCCGGAAGGTGTCCCAGTTCGGAGTGCCGCAGGTAGCGCTGGACCAGTTCCGGGCTGGCGACGGCGATCGTGAGCGTCTCCAGGAGGTGGTCGGGGAGGTCCGAGGTGGCGGTGGCGTACCAGCGATGGCCGGGCGGGCCGACCTCGAACAGCCAGCGCTCGACGTCGCCGGCCACCTCTGCCTCGGGGCGCAGGTAGCCGAGCTGCCGGTGCAGCGCCACCAACCCGTCGGGCGAGCGGAAGACGGCCGTCGCCCGTTCGCGCGCCAGATGCCAGCCGTGTTCGTCGAGGAAGCGGTCCGTCACGTCGTAGCCGCCGGTGGCGCCGGCCAGGACGGAGTCTGGTCCGGTGGCGAGGGCGGTGGTGAACTCACCGACGATCTCGGGTGGGGCTGACAGGTCGAGGGTCACCTGCCACGAGGGCGGGGCGAAGGCGTTGGGGTGAGCGGTGATCATCCACAGGTCGCCGCGCTCGCCCTTGGGCAGGAATCCGGTGCGGACCGTGTGATCGGGCGAGGTGACGAAGACGTTGCCCAGCTCGTCGCGGCTCAGGGCCCAGCCGGCGTCGAGCAGGGGCTGCAGACCGGGGTCGCCGGTGTGGGTGGACCCGGCAAGGTAGCGGGGCGCGACCTGGTACTCGCGCGCCCTGGCGGTGGTGCTCGGCATCGGAGGCCTTCCGGGGTCAGCGGCGGCGCGCGGCGGCGGGCGCGGGCCGGGAAACGGACGCGGTGGATGCGGCGGTCGGGCCATTCGGCGCTTGGCGGACACGGGCGCGGATGGAGGGCCGCTGCCCGGGTGCCGGGTCGCTGAACGCGAGGGTGGCGTTCACCAGCGCGTAGAAGGGCACGCCGATGGTGAACTCCGCACGCCATGAGGGAGCCGTCGGGTCGCCGGCGAGCATGCTCCAGGTGGGAGGGGTCCGGCCGGCGGCCTCCGCGTCGTGCGACTGGTGGCCGAGGCGGTGCCGGTAGACGGCGGTCTGGTCCGGCGCGACCTGGTCGTGGAAGCCCTTGGGACCGGGCTCGGGCCGCCAACCGCGGTCGGCCAGGACGGAGGCCGGCGTGCCGGGGCGGTGGCGCGGGCCGCCGACCAGGTAGTCGCGGTGGCGGGTGCGCAGGCCGGCGGCGAGGACAGCGGTGAAAGCAGCGGTGATCTCGGCGGGAGTACCGAGGCCGAACCGGGCGCGCCACACGGGAGCGGCACCCGGGGCGGCGAAGCCAGTGACGGTCCAGGCACCTGGACCGTCACCGGGGCCCTCGCAGGTGAGGACAGCAGTCCGGCAGGGGCTGGTGAAGCGGGCACCGCCGCCGGGCGCTGGTGTGGGAAACCAGCCGGCGGCGGCCAGCGGGCGGATGATCAACGGACTGATGGAGGTGCGCAGGGCCCTCACCGTCCACGGGCGGGATGGGAGGCCGCGGTCGCGGCGGCGGGTACGCGCGGCTGCGGCTGCTGGGCGTGGCTGAAGAAGGCGGCGGGAACGGCACTTCGGCGAAGTGCCGCCGCGGTTCGCACGGCGTTCGCCCCGTCGGTGAGGGTGCGGGTAGCGGTCGGCACCGGGGCCGGGCGGGGCGCGGTGTGCCGGTCGTCCCACTTCTGGACGGCCCCGTAGACGGGGCCGAGGGCGCGCCCGGCGGGGGTGAGGGCGTAGGGGTCGCCGCGCCGGGGCCGGTGCGGGTGACCAGGCCGTCCTCCTGGAGGCGGTGGAGGCGAGCCGTCAGCGCGGTGCCGGGCAGGCCGGCGTCGTCCGCGAGATGGGTGAAGCGCATCCGGCCGTTCTCGGCCAGCAGCCCGACCAGCTTGGTGGTGCCCGTCAACTGCAGGCGCTGCAACGCGTCTTCGATGCGGTCGTAGCGGCCGGTCGGCGCGCCGGGGAGGTGGTCGGCGGACCACTGCACCAGCTCGCGGTAGACGGGCCCCAGCGTGCGCGCACGGCTGCTGAGCCGGAAGGGTGCCCAGCGGTCGAACTCGGCGTCCCGGCTCAGCAGGCCGGCCTCGGTCATACCGGCGAGGCGCTTACTGAGGTTGGTGGGAATGAGCTCGGGGAGGTGCTGGCTGATGTCGCGCCAGCGCAGCTCGGGACCGTACTTGGCGATCGTGTGGATGACGTGGGTGGTCCACTTCGGGGCCAGACGACGCAGGGCGACCTCGACCTGCTGGGCGTCGGTGCGGGGGAACTCGGTGAGGGGCTGCTCGGACATGGCGGCGGTTCCTGGTCAGCGGGAGCGGGAGGGGCGGCTGGCCGCGATCGGTGCGGCGGTATCCGGTCCGACGGCCGGTGGCGTGCTGGGGCCGGCGGTGCGGGACCGGGCTGCGAGGACGCGCCGGTCGTCGGCGCGGGCGGCGTCCAGGAGCGCCTGGCCGCTCTCCGTCAGCGACAGGAGATGACCAGGCCGGTAGGACGAGGTGCTGGCGTCGGCGGCGACGAGACCCTCGTCGATCAACTCCTCGACGGTGTCCACCCAGACCGCCGGACCCTCCTCCCGCAGACCCGACAGGTACGTGTAGCCGCCGGTGGGGCTCTCGCACAGCCGCAGGTCCCCGCGATCGATCGCGACCAGGGCGTTGAACTCCAGGAGGTGCCGGCCGTACCGGGAGGAGACGTTCAGCAGGTCCGGCGCACCGGGGGCTCGTGTGTGCCTCTCCGCCTGCCCACGAGTGAGCGCGGGCTCGGCGGACGGCAGCCCGGAGGCGTCCGTGCACAGCTCGTACGCGGTCAGGGCGCCGGTGAGCTGCTGATAGGCCGCTCCCCGCCGAGCGGTGAGCATCTCGACCTTCAGGCCGGCGGACTGCAGGATGCCGTTGATCCCGAGCATCGAGGCGTGGTCGCCCCGGGCGATCGGATCCAGCCGCTCGATCACCTGCTGCGCCTTGGCGACGAGTTCCGTGTGGAGGGTGTCGAAGTCGCGGGCGGCGGTGGCGACGGCGAAACCCAGCCGGGCGAGGGCACGGTCGTCGGGGTGGCGGCGGTGCAGTTCCCACGGATTGTCGACGCCGAGCCGTTCGTGGACGAGGTGGGCGCCGGGCTTCTTGAGCGGGTCGTGGGGGTTCATTCGGCTGCCTCCATGCGGGTCAGCAGGGAGCGGACCAGGGTGGGGAGGCTGCCGGGGCCGTCGCTGATACGGACGTCGCTGGTGGCCTCGTCGAGGATGTACTGGGCGTCCTCGATCAGGCCGCTGCTGATCTCCATGCAGGCGTCGGTGATGACGGCGGCGGCCCGCAGGGAGTCGGCGAGGACCTCGACGTAGGCACCGGGTGTCATTCCTGCGGCCTCGGCGGCGGAGCGGATCGCGGCCAACTCCCGGGCGCTGAAGGAGTAGTCGAAGCCCTCATCGTCCTCGCCCGGTACGAGCGCGGCCTCGGTGCCGGGCTCCAGCGCGGGGATTCCGGCGCGCGTGCAGATCGCATCGACGGCGGCGGTGAGTTCGGCGAGTGACTCGGTCAGCCAGCCGAGGGCGGAGGCGTAGGAGGCCAGGGCGAACAGGCCGGCGGGAGTGGTTGGCAGCGGCTCGTCGAGCAGGTCCTCCAGCCGGTCGTTCAGCTCGCCGACGACGCGGGGCCCGGCGGCGAGCGGGCCGAGCACCGGATGCAGGTAGGACCGGGAGGCCGGGACCGAGTACTCGGCGGTGAGGGTTCCGGCGACGGTATGGGCGGCCTCGGTGAGCCAACCGGCGAGGGAGGAGCGGTTGGGAGTGGTGTCGGAGGTCATCATCAGGCCTTTCGGGAAGCAGCGGGGGCGAAGCCGGGCGAGGAGGTGGTGTAAGCGGCAGCGGCGGTGCCACGGCTCTGCGGGGCGCGCGCGGAGCGGGCGCGGGCGGCCTGGACACGGGCCTCCTGGGCAGCCCGGATGCGGGCTTCCTGGGCCGGGTCCATGCCGGGGGTGATGCTGAGCCCGGTGCGGCCCAGGCGGTTCTGGGCGGAGCGGTAGACCGCGTAGTCGAGCCGGGCGCCGGCCGCGACGAGGTAGACCTCGCGGGCGTGCTTGGACGTGGGCGGGGCGTCGCGGAACTGCACGACCAGGCGGTGGGTGGCCCATTCGCCGCCCGCACCGAGGACGACTTTGTGGCAGCCCTCCAGCCGTCCGTCGAGGCGGCTGGCGACGCGCTCGCCGTGGACCAGGTCCTGCAGGTGCAGTAGGGCCTGGTCCCGGATGGCCTGGGGCAGTTGGCGCAGGTCGGCGATGGCGTCGGGGTGCGCGGCGAAGGCGAACTTGGCGCTCACAGAGACCTTCCGGGGGACTGCGCGGGGCTGACGGGCGTGGCGGCGGAGGTCGTCACGGGACTTGGCGCGAGCGGGAGCGCGGCGGTTCGGGACAGGGCGGCGCTGGTCCGCAGCGCCTCCGCTTCGAGGCGGTACTCGGGCGCCTCGGGCAGCGGGGTGAAGCGCTCCTCCAGCCACTCCCCGGCGGCGGCGAAGTCCGCGAACGCTCCCTCGCGTACCGTGTAGGTGTACTGGTCCGGATTGAGCGACTCGAGGAACAGCCGGACGGGCAGGTCCTTGTCCTGGCGGTCAACGGCGATGCTCCAGCCCTCGGTGTCGTCCCCGTCGATGACCTGGCGCTCGACGACCTCAAGTCGCTCGCCTGAGTTCCGGATGCGGTCCTCGACTCGGACGGTCAGCTCGTCGGCGGGCTTGGGGACGTCGGCGATCGGCGCGAGCGCGTCCGGGGGGCAGCCGCGGTTGACGAGCCAGTTCTGGGCGAACGCGAAGGTGGCGTGCTCGAAGCTGTGCATGCTGAACGTTGCCTGCCTGCTGTCGCGCACGACGTCGAACGAGACGATGTTGGGCATGTTGGGGACGTCCCAGGTGGCCACGGGGTTGAAGGCGACGATGAAACTGCGGTCGCCCGCGTCGTGCTGGGAGATCGTCTGGTAGTCGTGCATCCAGGTGCAGTCGTACACGGCTGCCGTCTGCTCGTCGGCGGGTTCCAGGCCGTCGAGCCGGAAGTCGGTGTCCTTCACGCGGCGGTCCCCAGCTGGTCGGGCGTGGTCAGGACGCGGTGGTTGGCCCGGGCCGGGCTGGTGGTGCACGCGGCGAACGGGCCGTCCGGGGCTCGCAGTTGGAGGAGTGTGTGGTCGAGGTGGTCGCGGTGCCACGTCGCGGGGCCGGTGAGGCCGGCTTCCGCGTCGGTCAGCTGCTGCCACGCGAGCCAGAGCCCGTGCAGGCGGGCGACGGCCTCCTGGTGCTCGTGCCAGCGCGAGCACCAGGGCCGGGTGGAGCTGATCTCCCGGCCGTAGGTCGGCAGGAGCACGTGGGTCACCCAGTTGGCGAGGGCCGCCAGCTCGGCGGTGTACTCCGCGCCGCCCATGGCCAGGATGAACACCGAAGCCGGGCTTTCGGGTTCAGCGTCGGTGCTCTCCGGCTCCTCATACCCGAGCGGGTCGGAGTCGGCACCGAGGCGGTCGAGGATGACGCCATGTTGGCGGACCTCGGCGATGGTGCGGGCCAGGGTGCTGGCGAGGTCGTCGAGGTCTTCGTCGGGGATACGGATCGGTTCGGGCTCGGGGAGGCCCGCGATCGGCTCGGACATGGCACATCCAGGTGGTTCCGGTGGACGGGGTGCGCGCGGTGGGTGGGGACGCTCTTCTTCGGCGGCGGGCCACGGGTGTGCTCCAGGGAGATCGGCTGGGAGGAGGATCCGCAGATCCGGCGGTTTGGTGAGGCCGTCAGTTCGCGCTAGACGCAGGCCGGGTGAGCGGCCCGGGCGATGAGGCGCGACCCGAGCGCGACGGCGTCGGCGAGGGCGTCGGCCAAGGGGTGGCCGGCGGCTGCGAGCTTGGCGGGGTGGTGGAGGCCGCCGGTGTGGAGGACCGCGTGCGCACCGTTGGCGTGGGCTGCGTCCGCGTCGTCGACGGCATCGCCGACCAGCAGCACCCGGCGGCCCTGACCGGTGAGACCGAGGGCGGAGAGGTGGGCGGCGAGCGGTGCGGCCTTGGTGCCGCCGGACGCACCGGTGCGGCCCTCCACGCGGACGAAGAAGTGCCCGATCCCGGCCTCGTCGACCTCGCGCAGCAGGGTGTCGTGCGGGCACAGTGACAGCAGCGACTGGGTGTGTCCGGCCTCGCGCAGCGCCGTCATCAGCTCGACGGCGCCGTCCCGGATGCGGACGGGCTGGGCGCGCAGGTGATCGAGGAACGCGCTGTCGCTGTCCAGCCACTCCTGCTCGGTGATCTCACGGCCGAGCAGCCGGGCGTAGAAGTTCGGGATCGGCACGGTGTGCTTGGCCCGGTAGGTCTCGCGGTCGACGAGGTCGCCGCCGAGCGCGGGCAGGGTCGCGTTCAGCGCGTTGACGTGGTCATCGAGGTCGTCCTTGATCGTCCCGTTCCAGTCCCACACAACGTGCATGGTGGGGAGGGGAGTTACGGCGAGGAGAGTGGCGTTCATGATGGTTCTTTCAGCTGGGGTGGGTCAGGCGGAGAGCAGGTCGTTGAAGCGGCGCAGCAGCCAGAGCGCGACGCAGGCCCCGGCGAGCGGGACGACGGCGACGAGCAGCGGACCGGCCGCACTGGCGAGGGAGGAGAGGCCGGTGCCGGCGGCCTGGCCGACGCCGATGCAGGCGATGAGCCAGGCGAACGCCTCCGTCGATTCGCCTTCGGGCGTGAGGCGGTCGACGGTGAGGAAGGCGGCGGTCAGCAGCGGGGCGAGGAAGCTTCCGGGCAGGACGGCGCCGAGCATGGCGACGACGGGCACCGGGTCGGGCAGCAGCACCACCCACCCGGCGGCGAAGCCGGTCGCGGCGGTCACCAGGTGCCGGGCCGGAGCGCCGGGCCACACGCGCCGGCCGTAGGCCAGGCCGCCGAGCATGCTGCCGACGGACAGCGCGGCCGGCATCACCCCGGCCAGCCACCCGGCGTGGTGACGTTCAGCGGCGGCGAGGGCGAGAACGTTCACCGCGCCGAGCGCGACGCCGGTCCCGGCGAGCGCGGCGAACAGGACCCGCAGACCCGGCACCCGCAGAGGGCCCAGCGAGTGCGTACGGCCGGCCGTGGCGTTCGGTGTCCAGGAGGAAGAGGGCTCGGCGGTGACGACCATCCCGGTGCCGAGCAGGCCGAGTGCCGCGGTCGCGGCCAGTGCGGCGGTGGCTCCGGCGCCGGCTGCGAAGCCGGTGGCCAGGAGCGGGCCGATCACGAACACCAGGCCCTGGGTGCTGCTGTCCAGGGAGAGCGCGGCGCGCCGGCGATCGGGGTCGGGCAGGACATGCGGCCACAAGGCTCGAAGGCCCGCCTCCAGAGGCGGAGTCGCGAGGCCGGCGACCAGGACGACCAGTGAGGCGAGTGCAGGGTGCCGGGTCGGGCCGGTGCACGGCAGCAGCAGGAACGCCGCGCTCGCCACCGGCGCCGAGGCGTAGAGGATCGCGGTTTGGCCGTAGCGGTCGACCAGGCGGCCGAGCAGCGGCTGGCCGATCGCCGAGGCCAGACCGTACAGGGCGCCGAGCAGCCCGGCCAGGGCGAGGGAGCCGTGCTCGGACCGCACCAGCAGCAGGATCGCGACCGGGGCCATGCCGGTGGGCAGGCGGCCGATCAGGGTGCCCACGAGCAGGCGGGTGACGTGCGGCGAGCCCAGGACAGCTCGGTAGCTGCTGCCCTGGGCCTGCTTGGCGAGGGTGGTGCTCAAGGGAGTCCTTCGGTCGTGCGGCGGTCGGCGGTGCACGGGCGCGAGCCCGGCGGGCCGGAGCGTGCGCAGGCACGGCAGCCCCCTTCGGTCCGTGCGGCTGCCGGGGAGAAGAGTCCGGAGAATCCGCGATTTGGTACGGCCGGAAAGAGCAGGTAGAAGCCGCCTACCGGACCCGGCGGCGGAGGCAGCGAGGCATAGGAGGAGGGGCCAGCAACTCCAGAGCCCCGGCCGCTTGTTGCGGGACGACGCCGTTGCCAAGGGCGGTGAGCCGGGCTGGGCGGCCGAGCCCGGGAGTGGCGGTCACCCAGCCGGGCTCCAGGCTCTCCACGGACTCGGCGCGCAGCCGTCCGCCCTCATGGGTGGCCGGCGGCGCGGCTTCGGCGCGTAGGCAGACCTGCGGCCGTGTCGGGCAAGGGGAGCGCGGTTGAGCGGCTGATCGCTGGCGTTGGGCTGCGGGCGAGCGCGGCGGTTACCTGGACGGCGCGGTCGGCTTCGGGCGGGGGCGCTTGTGGTGGACGAACAGCCTTGTTCCAGCGGGCTCGCACGTCGTCCAGCGGCCCGAAGGCGTGCAGGGCGTGGCCGATGAGACGGCCGGGCGCCACGGCCTCGCTCTCGGCGAGAGCCCTGATCGCGGTGGCGGCTGCGGCGGCGGTGCGGACGACGGAGGCGCGGATGACCTGGTCACCCAGCCACTCGGCCGAGCCCGCGCCTGGTCCCCCGAAGAGGCTCTCGACGTGTTCGCGTGAGAGCGAGCCGTCGGCCAGCAGGCCGCGCCGCTGGATCTCCCACAGGGCGGTCACCTCGTCGATCGGCTCTCCCCGGTGGTGAAGGGCGCCAAGGCAGCGGTAGATCTGGCCGTGGCCGGCGTCGGCGAAGTCGCCGGGCCGCAGCCAGTCGTAGACCTCCGCCATCGCCGCGGGCTGGTCGATGAGAACGGCCAGCAGGAACCGCTCGTCCTCGGTGTGCTCGGGCCCGACCTGCGGCGCGGACGGCGTCGCGATCCTCCGGCTCGTCGGTGGCAGGATGAGCCGGGGCTCGATGCCCCAGCGGCTTGCAAGGTCGCCGAGTACGCCCGCCAGGAAATCGGCGTGGTGGAGGACGTCGTCGACCTGGTGCTGCTCGGCGTCGGTCCGGGCGATGTGCTCCAGTCGGACGGCGTGCTCCGTCACCGTTCGGTGTATGGACCCTTCGAGCACCATCCGGCCGTATACCGGGGCGTTCTGCGGGCGCGGACACGCGGCGATCAGGGTGTGCGCGTACGAGGCGCTCAGCCCGCGCACGCGGTGACCGGCCTCGGACACGGTGTCGGTCACCCAGGACAGCGGCACGCTGCCGTCGGCCCCGCGGGTCGGCCGCTCCTGGGCGCTGAGCGTCCGCATCGCGGCGAAGAGGGCCTGGTGGGCCGGTCGGTAGAAGTCGGTGGGCTCCAGCCAGGACAGCGTGTGGAGTTGGGCCGGGTCGAGCAGGACCGCGCCGAGGACGGCCTGCTCGCCCTTGAACAGCGCGTCCATCACCGCCTGTCCTTGAGGCTGGCGGCCCGTTCGTCGCGGATGCGGGTGACCTGGCGGTCGGCGGCGGCCATCGCGGCGGCGAAGCGATCCAGCTCACCGGTGAACGTTGGGTCGGTCGCGAGGATCGACCCGGTGCCGGTGACGAGCCACCACTGGCCGCCCCGGCGGACGGCCGGGGAGCCCGCCAAGCGCTCGGAGGGCGGTGGGCGGAATGAAGGGATGCGCTCGGGCATTGCCAACTCCTCTAGGCTGGATAGGAATTCAGGCGGCAAGAGTGAGATCGGCTGTTATCGGAGTGCCGGAGCGGCAGGCCCACGGGGAGCAGCCGTCCGCCTCGCCGTTCTCCAGTTCGGCGTCGGCGATGGCGTCGAAGATGTCCCCCTGGCGGCCGGACCATTCGTGGGCGGTGACCCGGTCGACCGGCGCCTCGTCGAGCGGGCGGCGGCTGCGGTGCAGGTACGCCTGCCCGAGCAGCGGGGTGCCCTCCGCCGTTGCCCTGGCATTGCCCGCGCGGATCGCGTGGTCGAACGCCACGACGTCGGCCCACTCCTCGGGCGAATCGTCACGCAGGGCGCGCCACTGGGCATTGCCGTGGTACGGGCAGCCCAGGCAGCTGCTCTTGGGCGTCGAGCCGAAGCCGCGTGAGCGCAGCAGCCGCAGACAGTCCGACCGGGAGAAGCCCTCCTCGATCAAGGGGAATCGATTCTTCATGTAGGCGACGTCGGCGTCCTTCGCCCGGTGGAATTCGTCCACGCTGATGCCGATCCACTGCTCGACGAACACTTCGGCCGGGATCCGCTGCGGGTGCGGATGGCCGAGCAGCTCCCGGACCTTCTCCTTGATCGGCCGGATCTTGTACTGGCCCGTGCACTGCCTTCGCGACATGCCTTCGCCGCCGTCGGGGTTGAGGATGTGCAGCGGCATCGAGGCGAAGCGCTTGGTCGGGTCGAGCGCGTCATCGCGGATGTTGCCGGAGGAGACCCGCAGGATCGGGATGCCGGCCGGTCCGGCGATCTCCCGCTCGACCCGGTCGAGGTGGTCGTAGACGGCCTGGGGTTCCCACCCGGTGTCGGCGAAGATCGCGAGGTCGAGACCGGGCAGATGCCCATCGGCGGCCAGGAGCAGCAGCGAGGTGCTCTGGACCCCGGCGCCCAGGGAGAGGACCCGGAGGGCCGGCCGACCGACGGCGGAAGTCGGGTGGCCAGGGGTGATGGGAGGGACGGAAGCGGACATGTGGGACGGCCCTTCGGCGGATATGGATGGGGAGAAGCGGCGGGCCTGCCCGCGCATGGCGGTGGCACGGCCGGCGGCGAGGCTCACGATGCGAGTCCGAAGTCGTCGCGGTTGGCGGCCTTGGCGAGGGCACGCGCGGTGATGGCCTTGGTGGCGCGGGTGGAGGCCGGGGCGATCGTCTTCGCCGACGGCTCCTTGTACCAGGGCTTGAGGTCGAGCATCGCGACCCGCATGCCGGTGGCGAACAGCAGGATCTTGCCCTTGGGCAGGGCGCGGATCCGGTCCGGCGGCAGGATCCGCTCGGTTCGCATCGACACCGACGTGGACTTACCGCCGTCGCTCGTCGAGACCGAGGTGGTCTGGATGTCGTGTTCGCCGATCTGCCGGGATAGCTTGTCCGCGAAGTCGGCGTCGTCGATGCCGCTGCCGATCACCTTCACGGTGGCGGCGGACCACAGGGCATCCATGCCGGCCTCGCCCCAGCAGCGCTGGCCCTGCCGGTAGGACTGCAGGATGGTCATCGGGATGACGCCCCGGCTTCCCAGGTGGGAGTAGAGGTCCGGGAGGTCGCTGATGCGGCAGACGTTGGCGGCCTCGTCGAGTATGCACAGCGCGGGCGGGTCGAGGCGGCCGCCGGAGCGCTCGGCGACGATCACGGCTGCCCGCATCACGGCGTCGGCCGCCGCCGCGATGATCGCGCTGGCGGAGCCGCCGCCGTCCTTGCTGAGGAGGTACAGGGTGTCGCGGGAGGTGGCGAAGTCGAACGGCTTGAACTCGGGCAGGCCGTCCGCTGGGGTCACCCACGCGGCGATCTCCGGGTCCAGCAGGCAGCTCGCGTACTGCCGCGCGGTCTCGTAGATGCCGTCACGAGTCTCGGTCGCGCCGCTGACGGTGCCCTGGAGCTGGGCGGCGACGGCGTGGTGGCCGGCGTCGGACAGCAGGTCGACGGGGGTGCGGTCGGCGGGGGACGCGAGCCAGCCGAGGACGTCGGTGATCGGGCGCCGGTGGCTGGCGGCGGCGAGGAACAGCGCGCCCAGGGTGTTGCTCGCCGCGGTCGACCAGAAGTCCGAGCCGCTGGACTCGTCCACCGAGGCGGTCACGAAGTGTCCGGCGAGCCGCTTTGCACCGGCGAGGTCACGGGCGTCGGCGAGGATGTCCCACCACATCTCGCGCGGGTGGTGGGCGATCTGCTGCGGGTCGAGCGTCCACACCGTGCCCACCTGCGCCCGAGCGTCGACCGTGGTGGTGTAGGCGTCGTTCGCGGCCTTGTTGCTGGTGAGCAGGACGGGGCCGGGTGCGGCGAGGATCGCCGGGATCGCCAGGCCGGACGTCTTCCCGGAGCGCGGCGCCATGATGGCGACGAGGACGTCCTCCCAGGACGCGCGCACCTTGGCCCTACCGGGGGAGAGCGTGCCGACCAGGATGCCCCGGTCGTTCGGCGCGACCTCTTTTGCACTCCCGGTCGTTCAGGCTCGGGCGCAGGCTGCGGGCCTTCGCGGTGACTTCCTTGTCCAGCAGCGGGGCGAGGTCGGCCTTGCGGGCGAGTCCGGTCCGGGCGCCGCCGCGCCAGCGAATCCACAGCACCAGGCCGGTCGTGCTCAGAACCAGGGTGAGCAGACCGGGGACGACGCGGGCACCGACCAGCAGCGCGATGTCGCTCAGGTTCGGCCACAGTACGTCGGGGTGCAGGAGGGCATCGGTGGCACGGAACGGGGCCCACGGTCCGCTGCCGACGAAGGAGTTGGCGAGGTTGCCGGTCAGCCAGGCAAGGGAGCCGAAGGCGAGTGCGGCGCCGAGGATGCCAAAGAGGAGGTAGAGGAGCGCGTCGGACCCGGTGGCCGTTGACGGCGCGCTGGTGCGCGGGGAGGGCAAGGCGGTTCCTGAGGTGTCGAGCGGGCGGGGGTGAGGCGCGCTCGGCTCTTGCGCGGATCACGGTTCTGCTCCTGTGCGTTGAGAGAAGGCGGGTCAGCGGCTGCGGCCGGCGGGGCGTGCTGCGGACGATGGTGCGGCGGCGGGCAGTGCGGCAGCGTTCACGCCGCGGGCGGCGACGGCGGGCGAGGTGGCGCGGGCCGCGTTGGTGGCGGCAGCGGAGTAGGGCGTAGCGGCCCAGGCGCTGTCGAAGCGGGTCTCGTGGGACCGGGCGCGCTGTACCTCGTCGAGCGCTTCGCCCAGCTCGCCTTGGGCGGCGGCGACCAAGTCGGACGCGACGCCGAAGCGGTCGGACAGCGCGAACTGGTCGGGATCGAGGTCGGTGATCTGCTCGGACGCGGCCTCCAAGGCCTCGTGGACCCGGAGGAGCACACCGTCGTCCGGGTCGAGCAGCTGGTCGAGGACCTCGGAGAACTCCGCGAAGTCGGTGGCGCCGCGGATCTGATCGGTGAGCTGGAGGATCTGTTCGCCGGCGGTGGCGAGTCCGTGTCGGGCGGCGGTGGCGGCCGGTAGGGCGGTGTCGAGCCGGGGGTCGAGGTCGACGCTGTAGCGGGCGGCGCGCAGCATCTCGGTGGCGTGCGTGGCGATGGCCGCGCGGTCGGCCGCAGCGGTGGTGGACGGCAGCCGGTGGCGGCGTCCGTACCAGTCCGCCTTCTCCTGGAAGCCCGCGTGCTTGAGCAGAGCGGCCGACAGGTTGTCGCTGGAGCCCTTCGCGACGGCGCTGCCGCTCGGCTCGATATTGATGCTGATCACTGGGGTGGGCATGCGGTAGTCCTTGGCGGTGGTGACGGAGGGGACGGATCGGGTGAGGTGCCCGAATTCGGCGGCGATGCGGTTGCATTCGGCCTGCGCGTGGAAGGCGTCCCGGTAGGTGTTGTGGACGCCACCGTCCTTGCGTACGACGGTGGCGACGATGTGCACGGAACGGTCGAGGTTGCGGATCGCGGCCCACCGGCAGCCGTCCGGGTCGTCTTCGGGGGCGAGCCCGGTTGCGGCGACCAGCCGCCGTGAGACATCGGCCCACTGCGCGTCGGTTAGGTCCGGGTGACGGGGATCGGAGCGGACGGAGCACATCCACACCGGCCGCTCGGGTGCCCGGGCGCCGATCCGTGCGGCCGAGGCGTCGAGGACACCGCGGCCGAGGACCTCCTGCGGGTCGGGGAAGAGGGGGAGCTGCTTGTCGGCGCCCCGGTAGTCCGCGGTGATCAGCCGGGGCCGCAGCCGGTAGCGGGGATCGTCCTGCCCGTAGAGGGCGGGAATCAGCGCGCCGGTGGTGGTGGCACGCTGCAGATGGGCGATCACGGCGAGCCTCTCGGACGGGCGGCGGGGCCCGGCGGGCGGGCTGATAGGGAGAGGGTCCGCAGAGCTGGCGGTTTGGCCCGGCCGAGGATCGGTGGTATCCAAGGGGCGGCCAGGCCCGGAGAAGGGCGCAGGCGCCAGCGCGGTAGAAGTCGTGGCTGGGACTGAACTTCGCACTTCGACAGTTCTTCTTGGAGGGGGATGGCTTCATCCGCCGGGCAACGCGGGTAGGCGTCCTCCGCAGGGTGCTACAACACTCGTTGTGTCCGATAGACGGGCGCGGGTGCCGCGGTCACCAGACGCTCGATGGGCGTCATTTGGTTGCCACCCGAACCCTTGCGGCGGTCTCCCCTTCGGACTTGCCACACGCCAGCCCGGTACGGATGGCGGCGCCGATTGCTCGGGAATGTCCGGCGTGGCTGCGGAGGTTGGCGATCCGCTATTACTTCCGGAGATAGGGTTCCGACCCCGGGGGTCGGAACCATGTGGCAGCTTCTCGTGGCTGTGGAGCGTGGCGCCACGCTGCTGCCACTTCTGGTCAGGTTGATTGCCCGCGTTACGTGCCCCCTCAGAGGCTGATTATGGACCAGCCGTCGCGTGCCAGGGCTCCAAGGTGGGGGTTCGCGCGGTCCTCGTGGACGGCGAGTGCGAGCAGGTGTCTGGCGCGGGTGGCCGCGACGAAGGTGGTCATCGCGGCGTGCCGGCCGGTGGCCTTGAGTGCGCTGGCGGGATTCTCCCCGGTGATCACGGGGAGAAGGCTGCCCAGATCGTGGCCTCTCCCGTTCTTGGTGGCGCACTCGAGGACAAGAGTCGCGCAGTGCGTCTCGCCCTTCGCACTTGCGACGGTGGCCGTGAGCATCGGCGGCGGAGACCCGTCCGGGGCAGCCGGAGCCGGCGTGTAGGCCAGCCAGCGGGCTCGGGTGTCGTCGTTCATCCAGACACCGGCGCCGACAGCCTCCTGGATGAGTTCCCCGAGGCGGTCGAGGAAGGCACGCCAGGTTGCGGGGTCGTCGCAGTCGCGGTGCAGCGCTTTGACCAGGAGCACGCGCAGGCGGTGGCCGGTTGTGCCGGGGGTGCGGTCGAGCTGAGGGAACGGCGGCAGGCTGTCGGGCAGCGTCGGGGCGGTGGTCGGCGGCTGCAGCTCCCAGAGCAATGCGCGGACGGCTCCCCACAGGACCGTGATCGCGGGGCCGGTGTGGCCGGTGTTCAGCAGGACCGTCCTGGCGCTGCGGTAGGCGTGCAGCAGCCGGCTCACCTCCACTGTCGCTCCGGTGTCCGGCCGTGGCAGGTAGCAGCCGAGCGCGCGGGGAAAGAGCTGTGAGGTTCCCGGGCTCGCGCGGGCGCCGAGGACCTTCGGCGGGTACGAGGCGGCGGCTTCGTCCGGCACTGTCTGCCGGACGAGCTCACCGAAGGCGGGCACAACGCGGGCGATGCTGTCCTCGGTGAAGGTGATGACGGCCAGAGCGCTCTCCGGGCCGTGGCCGCGGATCTCCTGCGGTCGGTGGACCGCCAACCTGCTCGCCACTCTCGCCGGACCCGCGCCGAAACGCAGGCTCACCGGGAGCTCCATCGCCTCCTCGCAGGGAAACCCTCCTGCCGCCGGCCCGTCGCCGTCCGCGCCGAGGATGCGCTGGTTGACGTCTCCCACGCACTGCACGACGGCGCCCTCCCCGAACACCGCCTCCAGTAGGCGGAGCTGCTCCTCGCCGGTGTCCTGCATCTCGTCGATCAGGACGAAGGGGAACCGGGAGCGCAGGCCGGCGGCCAGGCGGGGGTGCTGGTGCAGGTGGCGCGCGGCGATCGCGTACATGTCGGCGTAGCGGAAGACACCGCGCAGGGAGAGGTCCTTCTTCAGCTTCATCAGCTGCTTGTAGCTGGCTGTGCCGCGGTTGAGGTTGTCGACCTGGATCTGCAGTTCCGGCTCGGCAGGGTCAAAGAGGTAGGTGGCCTCGGTGACAATTCTGAGCCCGTCGGCCTCCCGTTGCCGTGTGAACGTCCTGAGCGTTCTGAACCGACCCAGGTCCAGAAGCCTGCGGGCCTGGGCGGCGAAGGCGCGGTCGTCGACGCTGCGGGTGGAGATCTTCAGCGAACGCAGGGCCGGGAGCGCGAGGAAGGTGTGGACGAACGACTGGATCGTCCCGACGAAGTGCGGGTAGTGCTCCAGCCGCCGTGCCCGCCCGGTCAGCCGGCTCGTGATCTCCTGGGTGGCGGTGTTGGTATGGGACAGGACGCAGATGCCCTGGCGGTCGGACGACCAGCCGTCCGCCACCAGCGCGAGTTTCAGCGCGACCAGGGTGGTCTTGCCCGAGCCTGGGGCTGCCTGCAGGTGCAGCGGGCCGCGGGCCTCCAAGAATGCGAACTGTTCGGGAAGCGCCAGGACGAGGCCCATGCTCCGGGCCGTGGCCTCGATGCTGGCGCGATCCAGGGCCGTGAGGGACAGAGGCAGCGTCACGGCTGGGTGCTCCCGCACAGGTAGCCGACCGCCTCTACCAGGTAGGCCGGCAGGTCATTGGACGTGATGCCTGAGGTCTCCAGCAGGCGGGCAGCATGCTGGGCCGCGATCGGCTTGCTGGTGCCCCCCACACGCAGCGGACGGTAGATTCTGAGCGCGCACTGCTCCAGGGTGAGCTCGTCTTCCCGCCACTTTCTCACCTCCGTCGCAGCGGTCTCCTCGATCCCTACGAGGTCCTCCGCAGTCGGCCACGTAGTGCCCTTAGCCGCACTGATCGCCTGGTGCATCAGCGTCGCCATCGGCCACGATGCACGGGCCAGGTCATATTCGAGGGTCCACCAGTTCGACACGAAAGTCCGGACAACCCCGCCGTCATGCTCCTGCTTCTCGACGATCAGTTCGCTCCGCTGGGCCTCGGTGAGATCGCTCCACCGCTTGAGTCCCTTGGCCATCTTGTCGTCCGCTCTGTCGGGGGCCAGATCCATGTCCGTGACGCAGGCCACGCGGACCGGGGGGAGGACGGAGTCCTTGCGTTGGAAGATCCGGGAATATCTGAACAGACGGGTGCTGCCGACGTTCACGATGCTCACGCCGTTCTCGGCGAACGAGTGGCCAGCAGCGCGGGCGAGAGCTGGCAGGAGCAGTACCTCCGCGTCTCCCTCGACCATGGCGACGGCCCGGGCGAAGAAGAGGTTTGCTTTGGTGGCGTCCAGGAACCGGCTGAGGAACGCGTAGTCCGAGGGGTCCAGTTCGGTGCATTCTGGCCGGAGAGGGAAGGTCTGTCCCTGGGCCACGAGAGTCAGGCGTTCCACCGGCACGCTGGAGGCGATGTGCGGGCTGTGAGTGGTGGCGACGATCTGGACCGGGGACTCGCCCCGGCTGCGTTCCTGGAGCAGGTCGACGACGCGGGTCTGCAACTGCGGGTGCATGTGGGCCTCGGGCTCCTCGATGAGGAGGATCGGGGAGGTACTCTCCCGGCCCAGCAGGAGGAGTTCGGCGGCCATGAACAGGGCGTTGTTGTAGCCGAGACCGTGACGGGTGGACTCGGTGAGGCCGGGATCGGGTGCGAAGGCCAGCTCGAGGCGTTCGAGGACGCTCTGGAGCGATGCGGTCGTGGCGATGCTGATCGCGCCGGAGAGGGTGTCCTGGCCGATGGTGAATCGGCTCATGTATCCGCTGTTGAGTTCGTTGCGGGCTTTCTGCACCAACGCGTTGGCGTTGATGTGGTGGTCGGCGCGCTGAAGGATGCCCACCAGGGTGCCG
Source organism: Kitasatospora sp. NPDC097605 (assembly GCF_040302725.1). Classification (NCBI taxonomy): domain Bacteria; kingdom Bacillati; phylum Actinomycetota; class Actinomycetes; order Kitasatosporales; family Streptomycetaceae; genus Kitasatospora; species Kitasatospora sp. NPDC097605. The sequence goes on from NZ_JBEOSF010000004.1 coordinate 66,344, forward strand.
GCACTGTCCTCGGCGGGCTTGAAGTCGTCCGCGCGCTGCTCCTTCATCCCGGGGTACTGAGTGAGGATCTGCGACAGCCGGGAGTTGCGGCCGGCCCTCATCTCTCCTTCGGCGTCGCGCAGCGGCCGCAGGTAGGTCGCGCGCAGTCGCTCGCGGACTTCGCCGTCGAGCGGCGTGTCGCCTGCGCGGACCCTGACCGACAGGCGGTGGGGCGCATCCGCGTCGAACGGCTCGGCCCGCAGGGTCACGGTCAGCCGGGGGGCCTCACCCGGCAGTGAGGTCAAGAACTCCCCGAAGGAGCCGAGCTCGCTTTCGTCGAGGCCTTCGAACGTGCAGCTGATCTGCAGGTAGTCGGCCCTGCCCCCAGGACCATAGTGGAGGTCGTCCGCTGTGACGCGGGTGAAGTCGGCGTTCGACGTCAGGCACAGCCGGATCGCGTCGACCACGGCGCTCTTGCCGCTGTCGTTCTCCCCGACCAGGACACTGAGGCCCGGCCGAAGAGTGAGGTCCAGAGCCGACCCGGGATCCGAGCCGGTGGCGGGCCCGCCGAAGATACGGAAGTTTTCGGCCTGCACGCGTGCCAGATACATGGACCCCTCTAGTGCTTTCAGGCCGCTCCCGACAGCCGCCACTTCTCGTACCGGCACGCTAGGACGACTGAACTCCGCGGCGCAACGAAGTAATCATGATGAGACGTGGGCAACCAAGCCCGCCCTGGCCCTGTGAGCGCGCCGAGCGGCTGTCTCACTCCGCTCCATCCGGGGCACGGGCGCCCTGCGGGACGACCCTCGGCTGGGACGTACCTCAGCTGGGAGCAGCGGGAGGCCCTCCACGACCGCCTCGACCGAACGTGCGGCAGACGTACGAGAAGCAGCGAGAACTTCCCGCTACGGGGACTGGCGGAGGGGAACTGGTCTGGTGCGCTGCCTGCTGGGGCAGGGCACCAGGCGGTCATACGAAGGGGTTCTCGGTCGGCCGGTCCGCGTCCGCAGCAGCTTCCAGCAGCTCCTCCAGGTCGCCGGGTTCGGAGGAGCGCTGGTCGATCCACCAGCCTGCGCGGGTGACGGTGCGGGCCCGCACCTCGACCTGCTCCCACTCGGCCTCCGGCATCCCGCCCTCCAGGACGAGGGTGGTGTAGGCGGCGGCCAGGACCTGGTGGCGGCAGCGCACGCCCCAGGCAATGCCCCGCTCGGTGCCCTCAAGCGGCGGCATCCGGTACTGCGCGGACCAGGCCTCCGACTCGACCTGCTCGGCGGTGCGCTTCGCGGCCAGCCAGGCGGCCTTGTCCGCCTCACCGCCGTCCCTCGCGGCGCGCCAGCAGTCGATGCAGTCCTGCCGGGAGAGCCAGTCGGCGAAACCGGCCCGGCGGTCGGCCGGGCGGTCGCCGAGGTCCCTCTCGTCTTCGTGGCCGCACGTGTGGGCGATCGTCCAAACCTTCTTCACGGCCATTGTCTGCTCCTTGCTCATGGGGGCGGTGTCTATCGGGCGCGCACAAACGCGATGCGCGGGTCTACCGGGGCAGGGGGTGGCGCGGCGGGGCCGGCGGACTTCGCGGTGGAGGCCGGCCGGACGCCGGGGCTGTCGGCGAGGGCGGCCCCGTCGACGCGGAACTTGTGGGTGGTGAACGCGCTGCTGACCGGGTCACGTCGAGCAGCGATGTCCCGAGCGAGCCGGGGCTCCATTGCGACCTGGAAGCTCCCGCGCCGCAGCCCCGTGACGGTGCGGGCCACGGCGTCGAGCGACTCCGCTCGGGTGGCGGCCGGCGGGGAGAGGTAGACGTCCAGGTCCCGGTGGTGGCGCCAGCCGTCGGTGTCCAGGAAGATGCCCGGGCTGAAGGGGTAGTGGTTTCCGACGGCAGCGACGATGCCCAGGGTCGGGTGCTCGGCGAAAGCGACGTCCGGACCGGTGTCCGGCGCCTGGGCGTGCTCTGGTTCGACGGCGGTTGGCCGCGTCTGCGTCCGTTCTCGCCTGTCGGTGTTCTCGGGAGCCAGGGACATGTCGGTGTCGACGCGGTAGCCGGCGCCGTTGAGCAGCTTGACGGCCCAGGCGGCCCGCTCGGAGGCCTGGCGGTGTTGGTCGGTCAGCGCGTACAGGCTCGGATGGTCGGGGACGCGCTGGAACTCCAGCCGTTCCAGCATCCACTGGGCGGCGGCTGACTGGGTTGGCAGGGCGGCGACGATGCCGTGGTCGGGATGGTGTCCGACGGCGACGTCGGGCAGGTTGCGGGGGGCTTCGGCTGGCATGATGGGACTCCGCTTCGGGCGGTGGACGATGGGCTTCGGCGAAGCGGGGTCTGCTTGGGCGGAGCAGGGAGGGCTCCTTCCGGAGGTCAGCGGCCCGGTCCCGTTGAGCGGATCGAGATGACGGAGGCAGGCTGGACGGCTTCCGCGGGTTGGCCGGTGAGGGCGGGGGTTGACCGACCGGGAGGTCGCCTGCGCGGCGAGCCGGACGTCGGTTGCGACCGGGCAGGGGCCGGCGTTGGCCGCCCTCGTAAGCCCAGGAACGCAGTCTGCCCGTGGAGTGGCAGATCGCGTCCTCCATCAGGCGGCCATACGGAAGTCGGTGTCGTAGAGCGGCCGTTCGGCGGGGTGGAGGAGGTGCTGGACGATGAAGGACAGGCCCGCGACCTTCCACAGGCCCCGGCCGCGGGGAAGCGCCGCGATGGCCTGGGCTTCGACGCCCGTGAGGCCGAGCAGGACCATGGACGCCGAGACCTGGTCCGGCTCCTGCCGATAGATGATCCGGGTGCTGCAGTCGGCGAGGAGGCCCTCGGCGAGGACGCGCCCGCGCGATCCGGCGTCACCGGCCGACAGTAGGTCGGAAAGCCGGTGCAGGATCAGCAGGTTGGCGATGCCGAGGCCTCGGCTGAGCTTCCACTGCTGCTGCATGCGCTCCAGGAGGCCGACGTGCCGCATGATCCGCCACGCCTCGTCGTAGATCACCCAGCGCCGGCCGCCGCCGGGGTCGGCGAGCGCGGACTCCATCCACGCGCTCGCGCAGGTCATGGCCAGCACCAGGGCCGTGTCGTCGCCGCTGCTGCCGAGCCGCGAGAGGTCGATCGACAGCATCGGCGCGTTCGGGTCGAACATCACCGTGGAGGGCGCGTCGAACATGCCGCTGAGGTCGCCGTGGACGAGCCGGCGAAGGGCGTGCGCCAGGTCGTCGACGGCGCGGCCGAGGCCGCCGGCGTCCGTGCCGAGCGCCGTGTCCAGGCGCTCGGGATGGCCGAGGACTTGGGCAACGTCGCTCAGTAGCGGCACCGTCCGCGACGCTTCGGCTTCGGCCACGACCAGGTCGAGTGCGACGTCGAGGCCAGTGTGCTCCATGGGTAGCAGGTCGCGCTTGAGGACGGTGGCCGCGAGGCTCGCCAGCAGCAGGAGGCGCCGCTTGCGGACCTCGCCGGTCCAGTCGTCCTCTGCGACGCCGTCCGGACGCGCGGGTGCGTCCAGCGGGTTGAGTTTCCCGGGCAGGCCGGGGCCGAGCGCGATGGTCTGGCCGCCGAGTGCCTCGGCCAGGCCGCTCCACTCGCCCTTCGGGTCGGACGGGATGTAGATCTTGTAGCCGTGGGCGACGGCCCGGGTGGCGATGGATTTGGCGAGGGCGGACTTGCCCATGCCGATCACGCCGCACAGGACCGCGTTGGGGTTCGTGAAGCCCTCTATGCGGCCGGAGTTGTAGAGGGTGAACGGGTCGTAGCAGAAGGAGCCTTCGGCGTGGAGGTCGCGGCCGATGAAGATCCCCTCGGCGCCGAGTCCGGCCTCCGCCAGGAAGGGGTAGGCGCCGCCGGCGACGGCGGTGGTCATGCGGTGCTTGGGCAGGCGGAGCCTGCCGCCGCGGGCGGAGGCACGGCCCGGCCGGCCGGAGGCGGGGTAGGTGGCCTGGAGTTCGGGGTCGACGCCTTCGATGACGCGGCGTTTGGCCGGGGCTTGGGCGCGGCGGGCCTTGGAGCGGGCTTTGGCGAACTCGGCTCGGGCGGCGCGCTGTTGGGTGCGGGTGGTCTTTTGGGGGACGAACAGGGGGCTGGCGGTGGCGCGGTTCCTGGGCATGATCACGGATTCCGGGGTCAGCGGCGGACGAGGCCGGTGAAGGGGGAGTGGAGGTCGGCGGGAGTGGCACGGCGGCGGACCAGCCGGGCGGCCTCCTGGTGGCGGCGGCAGATGGTCAGCTCTGGCGCGCCCTCGGGCCGGCGGGCGCGGCACGCTTCGGCGTCGGGGACCTCGCCGCTGCCCGGCCGGGGCGAGGAGTGGTAGGCGGCGTGCAGGTGCTCGGCGGCCTGCCACAAGCGGGTGCGGGTGGCCTTCAGGTGGTCGCCCTCGCCCGGCAGCAGCGGGGAAGTGCGCTGGGCGTGGGCGTCGAGCAGGCCGTGCAGGGCGACGAGGTGGGCGTGCAGGGAGTCCAGCTCGGCCCGGGAAGCGACGAGCGGACCGGTGGGGACGTTCAGCGCGCGGTGGAAGTCGATCGCGGCGGTCGCGTAGGGGACGAAGTCCTGCGCGGTCGGGGTGGTGGCCGGCATCGGGGTGCTCTTTCAGCAGGGAGGGGAACCGGCATCAGGCGGCGAGGGCGAACGGCAGGGCGGAGGCGGTGAACGCCTCGGCCTGCTGCCAGGTGAGCGGACGAAGGTCGAGCTGGGCGCCGACAGCGGCGGTCTCCACCACCGCGCAGGCGGAGCGCAGTTCGTCCTCGGTGTCGGCGGAGACGGTCAGCAGGCCGGTCAGGGCGACGTCGGCGTGCCCGGCGATCAGCTGCCGCTCGCGGGCCTGGATGTCCTGGTACTCCACCGAGTCGGCCTCGGAGACGACCTGGCCCTTGCGGGCGCGCTCGGCCGAGTCGGCGATCACGCTCGCCTTCTTCCGCTGGACGTCGCGCATCGCGGCGTCCAGGTCCTTCGGCTCGTAGGACAGGGAGACGGTGCGGCGCACCCCTGAGGCGAACATCACCTGGTGCAGGAAGCCCGGTGACGTCTCGGTGCGCGGCCAGTTCTCCACCCAGTAGGTGGAGTGGTGGGCGGAGTCTGTCGAGATGTGGTCGGCCTTCTCCACCACGACCACCGGGCCCGCGGCCGCCGGGTCGGCGGCCGGGCGGCCGTCCTCGGACCAGCGGTCCAGCGCTGCGAGCGACTTGGGGTCGTAGGCGGTGCGCGCGACGGCGGCGATCTCGTTGGCGGACAGCCAGCCGTTCGAGTTGAGGCCCGCGGTGCGGGCGGCCTGCTCGAACGCGGAGGTCAGCTGAGCCAACACGCTGAAGCCTCCGGCGAGGCCGCCGCCGGCCTGGTTGATCAGGCGCCGGGCGGCCTTGAAGTCCAGCGCGATGGCGACGTAGGACTCGTGCGGGGCGGCGGCCGGTCCGGCGTTGCGGATCAGCTCGCCGTAGAGGGCACCGGCCAGCGGGGCGTCCCGGGCGCCGTGCTCCTCCCAGTACCGGCGTAGCGCGTTGCCGGAGTCGGGGACGGTGCGCTCGATCACCTGGATACGGGCGACGTGCCCGGTGCGGGCGAGCGCCGCCAGCGCGCGGCCCCAGCCGTTGACGTTGGCGTTCTGGGTGCCGGGGTCGAGCAGGGCGTAGGCACGGGAGGAGACCTTGACGACCGCGGTGAGGGTGCCGGCGTGCGGGTCGTGGACGGCGCCGTACCGGCGGTCCGGGGCGGTGACCACGCGCAGGCTGGCCGCGCTGCCGGGCAGGTGCAGCAGACCCTCGCGCACCGGCCGGCGGGAGGGACGGGCGAGCCAGACCAGCTGGCCCCGGAAGCGGCGGAGCGCGTAGCGGACGGCGATCGGCGCCCAGTCGGCGAGCGTGCGGCCCCGGTAGCGGACGAAGACGAACGCGGCCACGGACGCCCACAGCGGGACAAGCTGCAGGGCGCCGACGACACCGCGGGCGACGAGCACGGCGAGCAGGAGCAGTCCGGTCGCCGAGACGGCGATCAACTGCGAGGCGCTGAGGCCGAGGAGGATGCCGCGCCTGGAGCGGTGGGGGAACTTGACCGTCGCAGGAGCGGCGTCGGACTTCGGTGCGGAGGGCATGGGGCGATCCAGCCTGTGAGCGTGCGGGCAGTGGGCACAGGGGGGTGGGGCCGGGGCGGGCCGGAGGAATCGGCCCGCCCCGGGTGGCGGTCCGGTCAGGAACCGGACGCGGGTGGGTCGTTCGGGTAGATGAACCGGACCGGATCCGGCGTGGACATCCCGGCCGGCGGTGGCCCGTCGGCAGGCGGCCTCTCCGGACTCGGGGTGGCCGCTGATGCGGACGGCGTGGCCGGGACCGAGGGGGCCGGCGAACCCGAGCTTGGCGGCGTGACCGTCCCAGCGTTGAAGAAACCCCGGGTGCTCGGGGCGGACGCGGCGTTCTGCGCCGCGTCGCCGTCGGCCTGCGGCTGCCCGCCGTCGCCCTCGGAGGAGGGGCGGGTGACCAGGGCCGCGAGGCCGGGCCGGGTGACCAGGGACCGGCCGCGGTCGCCGGGCGCGCTCGGGTCTTCGCCGAATCGGAAGGTCGTCGGCTGCTGCGCGGGGCCGGCGTCGATGCCCTCCTTGCTGATCCGTCCGGTCGGGTCGATGCCGGAGGAGACACCTCCGCCGTCCACGCCGGGGACCTCGCTGGGGCCCTGCGGCGCGGGAACCCCGGTGCCCGCCTGCATCGCAAGGCTGCCGGCGGTCTTGGCCGCGCCGGCGGCGACCGCCATGCCCGCGACGCCGGTGCGGTGGAGGTCGTCGTGGCCGCCGCTGTCGGTCGCCCAGTGGACGAACTTGTAGACCGCGTAAGGGCACAGGAGCACCAGAGCCATGATCACGATGCCGGCCATGGCGTCGGACAGCGCGCCGAGCCCGTCCTTGGCGTCCGTCTTGCCGATCGCGGAGACGCCGACGAGGAACACCACGGTCATCAGCAGTTTCGACACGACCAGGGTGGCGGTGGCCTCGATCCAGCCGCGTCGCCAGCGCTTGGCGACCTCCCAGCCTCCGCCGGCACCCGCGAACGCGGCGAGCGCGACCAGGACCAGGACACCGACCTTGCGGGCGACCATCACCGCCCAGTAGAGGAACGCGCCGACCGCGCAGCCGACCGCGACGAGCGAGGGGATCGCCCAGCCGAGGGGGAACATCGCCCCCAGCTGGGACACCTTCACCAGACGCCGGATCGCGTCGTCGACGCTCGTGTTCGCGGCTTTGAACAGCCCGGCGGACAGCGCGTCGACCACGGTGACGGCCACGGCGGTCAAGCTGATCGCGCCGAAGGAGAACAGGACACCGGTCATGGTGCCCCAGGCAGCCTGGGCGAGAGCGCGCTCGTCCCGTCGCCAGGCGGCCAGGATCAGCTGCGCGCAGAACGTGCCGACGGTCAGAATCAGACCGATGGGCAGGATGAGCTGGTAGTTGTCCCGGAACCAGGGGGCGGACAGGTCGATGGCGGTGGTCTGGTCGACCGCCTTGGCGGCGAGGTCGACGGCACTGGCCGCCAGCTCACCCATGCTCTTGGCGATCCACGCGCCGATGCCGTCGGTGATGGACTTGCCGGGGTTCGAGGCGAAGCTGACCGCGTCGACCACGGTGCAGACCTGGCTCATCAGGGGGATGTCGCAGACACCCACGAGGGGTACCTCCTTTCTCGGGTCGGAGCTACGGCGCGACGGACGGCATCACGCCGACCAGGGCGCAGGGACGGTCGGGGCGGCACTGCACGGCGAGGGTGGTCGAGCGGTCCTCGGCGCCGCCCTCGGGCGCGCCGTTCCACGAGATCGACTGCTTGCCGGACACGGTCACGGCGTAGACGTACGCCCGGGTGATCGCCCCCGGATCGGACTGCAGCGCCCGGGTGAAGGCCCCCGGGAAGTGGGCTTCGGCCGCGGTCGCGGTGGCGAACTGGCCGGAGTCGGCCATCCGCCCCCACAGCAGCGGCGAGGGCACCTGGCGCTCGACCGAGTCGGCGTCGACGTACTGTCCCTCGGCCGTCAGCCACCGGTGGAGCGCGGCCGCCAACTCGGGCTGCGAGTACGACCGGGTGTCGTACGACCACAGGGCCACCGCCGCGGCCTTCCCGAAGGCGATCGGGTCGCGGGTGTCCGGCGGCACCGGTAGCGCCGCCGCCCGGCTCCCCGCCGCCGCAGACGCAGATGGGGACGAAGTGGGCAGAGCGGGCGAGCTCGAAGCCGCAGCAGGACGGCTGGACGGCGTACGGCTCTCGCGGGTGGCGTAGGAGAGCAGGCCGGCCAGGGCGACGAGCGCCACCAGGACGACGGTGCCCAGCAGCACCCGGCAGCGCACCAGGGCACCGCCGGAGGTGCCGCTGCGCCAGACAGAAGAGAAGGAACGTTTCTGCATGGCTACTTGACCTGGCTGCCGAGTCCGCTGAAGAAGGCAACGACGCCGTTGGCCGCGCCGAGGAGTAGGGCGGCACCCGCGCTCACGAGGACGCCCTTCTTGCCGTTGGCCTCGGCCTGGTGGCCGCCGGAGTGGTGGCCCCAGGCCCACACTCCGGCGCTGACCGCGAGCGCGCCGACGACCGCGATGATGCCGAACAGGTTCAGGCTGCCCATGACCTGCTTGAGGACGGTGAGGCCGGGCAGGCCGCCCTCGTTAGGGGTGATCCCAGGGTCGTAGGCGAGCAGCGTGGCCGCGTTGGCGAGAAGCAAAAGGGGAACCTCAGTTCGATTTCAGGCGCGCAAAGAACGTGCCAGGGCGGAGCAGAAAGGGGAGGGGGGAGAAGCGCCGGTCAGACGACTCGGCGGGCCGCGAGAACCTGCGGCTGCCACTCGGCGAGGGTCGAGATCTTGACCACGTCGCCGGTCTTGGGGGCGTGCACGACGAGCCCGCCGCCGATGAACATCCCGACGTGCTCGGGCCGCAGGGCGTTGCCCCGGGTGAATAGCAGATCGCCGGGCTTCAGGGCGCTGGCCGAGACGGCCGTGCCCTCGCTGACCTGTGTGTAGGTCGTCCGGGTCAACGTGGCCCCGGCCGCCCGGTAGGCCATCTGCATGAGCGAGGAGCAGTCGCAGCGGCCCATCGGGTCGGCGCCGTGCGAGTCGGCGCAGGAACCGCCCCACTGGTAGGGCGTGCCGAGCTGGCCGAGCGCCCAGCGGATCGCGGTCTGCACCTGGGGTGGTGCGTCGGCCGGGATCGAGTACCCCTCGGGGAGGGTGCCGGGCGGGATCGCCCCGAAGTTGCTGCCGTCGCCGCCCGACGTCGAGCAGCCACCGCTCGCCGGCGGACTCGCGGTGGAGGGGCCGGTGGGAGACTGGCTCGCGCTGGGCCCGGGCGACGAGGCCGGGCCGGTGCCAGGATCGGCCAGTAGCGGGGCGATCGCCTGCTGGAGCGCCGTCGCCAACGGCTCCCACTTGGCGTACGCGTCCGGGAAGCCGGAACGCTGCACCGCCTGCGCGGCCTGGGTAGTCGTCATCGAATCCCAGCCGGAGACCCGCTTGAGTCCCTCGTAGAACTTCGTCGAGGCGTACACCGGCTGCATGATCTGCTCGGCCGTGCCCCAGCCCTGCGAAGGCCGCTGCTGGAACAGCCCCAGCGAGTCGCGGTCTCCGTAGTTGATGTTGCGCAGTCCGCTCTCCTGGAGCGCGGTCGCCAGCGCGACGACCTGCCCGCGTACGGGGATGTGCATCGCGACACCGGTGGCCTGGATGGCCTGGGCGTTGGGGACCTGTTCGTCCGGCTTGTCCAGCCCGGCCACGCCCGGTCCGCTGAGCGGGCTGGAGCCGTTCAGGATCGCCTTGACCTGCTGGGCGACGACGGCGGTGTCCACCGCCTGCGCATCGCCGCCGGGAAGGCAGGTGGCGGAGGCGCTCCCGGCGGCGACCACGATCGGCAGGGCCAGGACCAGCGGGCCGACGGCAATGAGGCTGACGAGGGCGCCCGCGGACTTCCTCATCGTCGCCGCCGTTCGGCGGGGCGGCCGGCCGGGACGACCGGGGCCGGCGGGTCGAGGCATGGCTGTGCCAGGGCGTGCTGCATCGCAGCGGCTCCTCGGGGTTCGTAGGAGACGCGGTGCCGGCCCCTCGTGCGAAGAAGTCGCCGGCACCGCACCGGTGGTGAATCCGCCTCTCAGGGCGGGCCCGGGTCAGAGGAGTTGGTAGCTCCCGGACGCCGGTCTCGGGTCACGCGCGGCAGCCGGCCGCGCTCGTAATCTCAGGCGGAACACGAATCGCTCCTCGGAATGCGCAAGGGGAGAAGCCGCAGGCCCACCAGACGGGGGACACGACAGACCAACGCGTCGGATGCGGCCGGCTTGGCCCGCTGCCCGGTTGGCATGGCGAGACAGTAGAGCCCGATCCCGGCCGCACCAAACAACGCCGGACCAGCGGGAATACGCAACGCCGCCCGTTAGGCACGGCCGCCGATCGCGACTACCTTCCCCTGCATCCCCGCTCCCCGCGGCTGCCGCAGGGCGCCGCCCGGAGCGGGTTCACCCTGCTCCGAGGAAGGCCACCATGAGCCGCTTCACCCTCCACCGAGGCGATGCCCTCACCGTGCTGAAGACCCTGCCCGACGAGTCCGTCAACGCGGTCATCACTGACCCGCCGTACAACAGCGGTGGGCGCACCAGCTCCGAGCGCACCGGCCGCGACGCCCGCGCCAAGTACGTGACGTCCAATTCCGCCCACGACCTGAAGACCTTCCCCGGAGAGAACCGCGACCAGCGCTCCTACCGCTCCTGGCTCACCGAACTGCTCACCGAGGCTTACCGGGCGAGCACCGAGCACGCCGTCGCGATGGTCTTCACCGACTGGAGGCAGGAGCCCACCACAGTCGACGCTCTCCAGATGGCCGGGTGGACCTGGCAGGGCACCATCCCGTGGATCAAGCCCGCCAGCCGGCCGAGGAAGGGCGGCTTCAAGCAGTCCGCCGAGTTCATCACCTGGGGCGTCAAGGGCACCCTCGACAACACCCGGGACCTCTACCTGCCAGGCCACTTCACGGCCAGCCAGCCTCGCAAGGACCGGGTCCACATCACTCAGAAGCCGCTGGAGGTCATGCAGCAGCTCGTCCGGATCTGCCCCGAGGACGGCACCGTCCTCGACCCCTTCACCGGCAGCGGATCGACCGGCATTGCCGCCCTGCGCGAAGGCCGGCGCTTCGTCGGCGTCGAACTCTCACCGCACTACGCCGAGATCGCCGAGCGGCGGCTGCGGGCAGAGCTGTCCCAGGACGACTTCGAACTCGCCGGGCCGGAGATGTGACATGACCGAGACCACCCGGCCGACCGGCTGTAGACGTAAAGGGGCGGCCGGAGCACCAGGCTCCAGCCGCCCCTTCCACTCGGGTTAGGACTCCTCGACCGCCCGCCGGATCAGCGGCACCGCCTTCTCGACGTCTTCCGACGAGGCGATGCGCACCTCCAGGTCGCCCGTACCAAGGTGGCCCTTGTTGCGCACGTTCCGCGTGAAGCCTTCCTCCAGCTCCACCGTGTCGGGGTCCAGCCGCAGGTACAGCAGAATCGCCCGGTGCGACGGCGACGAGCGGAAGATCACGGAGGCCACGTTCAGCAGCCGCTTGTAGGCGATGTAGTGCTTGAGTGGTACCACCTCCAGCTCGCCGGCCGCGGTCAGCGCCTCGTCCAGCTCGCGGTACAGCTCCCGCAGGCACTCGGGCACCGCCACCTGCTCGTTCGCCGGCGCCCCCGCCCCCTCCGGCGTGCGGTCGACCTCGACGACCGGCTCGGTCGGCACCGACGGTGCCGACTGTGCCGACCCGGCGAACCCGGGAACCGTCTCGACCAACTGCAGTGTCAGCAAGTCGGGGCCGAAGAGCCGGTACCGCACGAGGTCGACCCGGCGATCCCGCTGGTGGAGGGATGCGGCAGCCCGGTCGTGGCGGGAGAACTCGCCCGCCACGCAGATCACCCGGGGCCGGCGCCAGTCGACCGCCTCCGCCGCCTCGGACCCCAGCTGTCTGCACACCAGCGCCTCGAACTCGTGCCGGTGGGCCGTCAACCAGACCAGGTAGGACGTCGCCTGCGTGATCACCCCGGCGTCGCGACCTCGCTTGAACTCGATCACCACCGGGGTGTCGTTCTCGTCCAGGCCAAGCGTGTCGATCCGCCCCTGGTGCCACGGCCCGGTCGGATACTCCGAGGCCAGGAGCCGCACCCCCAGCATCGCCTCCAGCGCCTCCTCGACCCGCCGCTGCAGATCGCGCTCCCGTGTCACCGTCGAGCCCCGCAGCTCGACCTCACGGCCGCCGGCGTTCCGCCGGAACACCTTCAGGTCGGTCACCCTCGCCCCCTTCCTGTGACCATACGGATAGGTCAATCATGAAGAGGAGCGTGCTATTCCGGATAGGATCGGGTTCCTTGGCTGAACCACCCTGGGTTGGCCTGTGCCGATTGCCCGGCCTCCGGTCATCGGAGATGGAGAAGCCGTACGGTGAGGCCGACCAGGGCTGCGGGCGCGGTGGTCGAGAATGCCACGACAGCGGCTCGAACCAGCCCGTCGCGACGGCGCTCGCACTGAAGACCGCGTCGAGTAGTGCGTGGGTGCTTGCGGTTGGACATTGTGGCCTCTGAGAGCGGGGTTGGTTGTCCCTGTGAGCTCCCGGCTGAACCAGGTGGGCGCGGGGGTGCCCTTGACACACCCTCACCATCTCGGTGGTAGTTGTCCCGTGTCGCACTCGCGGCACCGTGGCGGCACGACGGGAGGTCAGGAAGCGCCGGGACTTGCCAGAATGACGAGATCGCCGCACTGTTCGGCCGCCAACTCGGCTTCGGCGCCACGAGGGGCACCTTCGAGGAGGATGGTTTCGCCGAGCCGAGGTCGGGCATGCACACCTGGCTGACGCCATTCGTGTCCAGCTCGCGCGTCAGCTCCTGAACCAGCTGCCGAACCGAGGGGATCAGCACATTGTTGAACGATCGAATCAAGCGGGCGTCGGCTGCCGTCTTCCTGGCCGGGGCCGCGACGGCCGGCCTGGTCGTGGCGGGGGAGGGGTCCGCCTCGGCGGCACCGAGCGTGTCCATCGTCAACGACTACACGGGGGCCGCGTACGTCTCGCAGTCCACGTGCAACTGGGTTGCGCAGCAGGAGAACCAGAACACGTACGGCAACCCCTACGGTGACGGCGTCCAGTACTACTACTGCGCCCAGCGGTCGTCGGACGGGATGTGGAACCTGTGGTGGCGGCACTACGCGTGACCTGACCGCAGTCCCTATCCAACCCGGCGGCTCGGGGGCGAAGGGACCGAGGCACCGGACGTGTGGGTGACCGTGCGAGCCGCCGTGGTGAGGACGTTCACGGGGGTGCCGGTCAGCGGAGGGCCGGCCGGCCGGTGCGGATGGCGTGCAGGGCGCGGTCGACGGTCTCCCGGTTCTCGCCGACGGGGGCGACGTAGTCGAGGACGTCGCGGGCGGCGCCCTCGCCGAGGGTGCGGGTGATGACCCAGGTGGCGAGGTACTGGGAGGCCAGGCAGCCACCGGCGGTGGCGATGTTGCCCTCGGCGTGGAAGGGCGCGTCGAGCACGGTGAGGCCGCCGGCCTCGACGAAGGGGCGGCTGGTGCGGTCCGTGCAGGCCGGCATGCCGGCCAGGAGCCCGAGACGGGCCAGGACCAGCGCGCCGGAGCACTGCGAGCCGATCAACTGCCGCGTGGGGTCGAGCGGCAGCATCGAGATCAGCCGGTCGTCCGCGACCACGTCGCGGGTCCGGATACCGCTGCCGATCAGCACGGCGTCGGCCTCGGCCGCGAACTCGATCGGGCGCTGACCGGTCACCTCCACGCCGTTCATCGACCTGATCACCGGTGTCGGCGTCGTGATGAAGGCCTCCAGGCCGTCCTCCCGGCACCGGTTGATCAGGGCTGAGGCGATGAAGCTGTCGAGCTCGTTGAACCCGTCGAACGTGACCACTGCTACCTGCATCTCGGCTCCTTCGTGTCGGGCGCCGGATGGCGGAGGCCATTCAGCCGCCGGTGGTGACGACCATGCGGAACCGCACTCGGCCCGAGGCCGCCTTCGCCACCACCTGAACAGTCTCCTCCAGTGGTACCTCCTCGCTCCAGGGCGCGCACCCCCGTACGGGCCGCGAACAGCAGCGCGTCCGGCGTGTCGACCGCGGTGCCCGAGGGGTGTGGCCGTAGACCGGCCGAGGTACTGGTGGGCTCGGGTATTCAACCGTCGCGAGTTGACCCACCTGACTCCGACACCGACACTGCTACTGAGCGTGTCAGCGAGACATCACCGATGTCTCCGCGTCGCGGAATCGCTTGGGCCGACCCCGGATGTGATCGTGAGGGCGGGGCGGGGGCGAGGGCCACAGCGGCTGTCACGGATCGGGCTGCTGTCCGGTCATAGGGAATGACAGGACGGCGTACCCCATGGCGCCGTCGGTGCTTCGGTCGACGCTCTTCACGAGGAGAACACCATGAAGCCCACACACCCGGACTCGCCGGTGCACGGCGAACTGGTGCCGTCCCGCTATGCGCTGAAGGTCGGCGACATCGATGTGATGGTGATCAGCGACGGAACACTGCAGATTGCGGCCGAGACGTTGGCCACCAACGCCGCCGAGGCCGACCTGTCCGCCTGGCTCGGCGAGAACTTCCTGCCGGAGATGCTCGTCTATCCGGTGAATGTGGCCGTCGTCCGCAGCGGTGGCCGAACCATCCTCATCGATTCCGGGCTGGGGACGGAATTCCCCGGCTTCCCGCGGGCCGGGCAGTTGGCCATGCGACTCGACGCGGCCGGGATCGATCCGGCATCCGTGACCGACGTGGTACTCACCCACCTGCACATGGACCACATCGGCGGGCTGCTCGTCGAGGGGTTGAGGGGCCGGCTGCGCACGAACCTGCGGGTCCACCTGGCGTCCGCCGAGGCCGAGTTCTGGGAAGCGCCCGACTTCTCCCGCACCGCCATGCCGGAAGCGGTGCCGAAGGTACTGCGTACGACCGCCTCGAAGTTCCTGGAGCTGTACCGCGGCCGGCTCGAGCCGTTCGAGAAGGAGCACGAGGTGGCGCCAGGAGTGAGGGTCGTTCGTACCGGCGGCCACACCCCCGGCCACAGCATCGTCCGCCTGGAGTCCGGCGGCGACCGGCTCACATTCGTCGGCGACGCCGTGTTCCAGTGCGGGTTCGACAAACCCGGCTGGTACAACGGCTTCGAGCACGACCCCGAGGAATCGGCCCGCGTCCGGGTCCGTCTCCTGACAGAGATGGCGGCGACCGGCGAACAATTGCTGGCGGCCCACGTGCCGTTCCCGTCCGTCTGCCACGTGGCGGTCGCCGGCGACGCCTTCCGTTTCGTGCCGGCCGTCTGGGACTACTGACCGACTCCGGCCGGAGCCGACATCCCGATCCGGCACCGGGGCGAGGCGGCCCTCGGCGGATGAGTACCCGGGCAGGGCTGCCGATGCGCGTCCCCGTCAGTGCGGAGGAAGTCGCACCGCGGCGGGATCATCGCGCGCCTCGCCCCTGACCGCAACAGAAGAGGCCGCGCTCCACCACGTGCTGCGGCAGTCCGCCGCACGAGACGGCCAGCCAGGAACAGGACTTCCCAGCAGCCGGCGGACATGCTGATCCGCTCGGAAGGTAGGAGACTTTGGACGTCTACGAGGCAGTCATGAGCCGACGGGCGGTTCGTGGATTCACCGACCGACCAGTCCCGAGGGAGGTACTGACGCGCGTGCTGTCCGCGGCGGCTTGGGCGCCATCCGGATCGAACCTCCAGCCGTGGCACGCCTACCTGCTGACCGGCGCCCCGCTGGCAGCGCTCAAGAAGCGCGCAGGCGAGCGCCTCGCCGCGGGCGATCCCTGGGACGAGCCGGAGTACGAGATGTACCCGCCCACACTGAAATCCCCGTACCACGAGCGCCGATCCGATTTCGGCAAGCAGCGCTACGGCGCGCTCGGCATCTCGCGCGAGGACGTGGAGGCGCGACAGAGGGCCGCGTCCGAGAACTGGAACTGCTTCGGTGCACCCGCCGCCCTGTTCTGCTACGTCGACCGCGACCTGGGTCGACCCCAGTGGTCCGACCTTGGCATGTATCTGCAGACCGTGATGCTGCTGCTGCGCGCCGAAGGGCTTCACAGTTGCGCGCAGATGGCGTGGGCGAAGTTTCACGGGACCGTCGCCGAGATCCTGTCACCGCCGGACGAACTGATCCTCTTCTGCGGAATGTCGATCGGATTCGAGGATGTCACGGTAAGTCACCCCCGTACCGGCCGGGCGCCGCTCGACGAGACGGTCGGATTCGTCGAGGTGTAGAAGCCGTTGCTCTACTCCTAAAAAAAGTCGGCAAGAAAGGGTGAAGAAATGAAGATCGCAGTCATCGGTGGGACCGGGCTGATCGGATCGCAGGTCGTCACGATCCTCAAGGCGAACGGGCACGAGGCAGTGCCGCATTCTCCGTCCACCGGTCTGGACCTGCTCAGCGGGGAGGGCCTGGCGGAGGCACTGAACGGCGCCGACGTCGTCGTCAACGTGACGAACTCGCCGACCTTCGACGAAGCCTCACCCGCGTTCTTCCAGCAGACCATGGACAACCTGCTGACAGCCGCCGAGGCCGCCGGCGTCGGCCACGCGGTCATCCTCTCGATCGTGGGCGCCGACTTGGTGCCGGACCTGGTGTACTACCGCGCCAAGGTGCTGCAGGAGGATATCCTCAAGGCCGGCCCCGTGCCGTACTCGATTGTCCGCGCCACGCAGTTCTTCGAGTTCATCGACCCGGCGCTGTCCTGGACCTCCGACGAGCACAGCGTCCGCCTGCCCCCCACGCTCGTCCAGCCGATGGCCTCGGCTGACGTCGCCCAGGCCGTGGCCGACGTCAGCGTGGGTGTCCCGCTGCGGGGCACCCGTAACGTTGCCGGCCCCGAGGTCTTCCGGCTCGACGAACTGGGCAGGATCACTCTCGTCGCCCACGGCGACCACCGCACCGTCGTCACCGACGACACGGCCGGTATGTTCGCCGCCGCCCGGGGCAAGGCCCTCATCGCCAAGGACGGCGCCGTCATCGCCGGGACTGCCTATCAGGACTGGCTCGCGCGCTGACCCGACGGGCCCGCGCGGCGGATGTTCGCCCGGGCCCGTCAGTGGACGATGCCAGTCGTGCATTTTGGCCGGGTTGAGCACGATCCACAGGCTGGTGACGCTGCCCTGGCCACTTCGAAGCCGATCACCGCGATGGCACGGCGTCCGTGGTGCACGGCCGGGCCGGCACGTCCGTTGACGGACTCGACGGTCGACTCGGTGCTCGGCCCACCCGGCAGGATCTCGACCAGGTCGGCGACGGTCTCGGCGCCGTGAACGGGCACCTATCGTGGCAGGCGCGATCCCGCCGCTGTCACACACGGCGACGACACCAGCATGCAAGGAGGCCTCGCACCGGTGGGTGGATGGCCGCCGGTACGCCCTCGGCGTCGTCGGTCGGCCGCCTGGTCGAGGCGTTCGGGGATCGTTATGGCGATGCCCCGGCGCCGGAGCAGGCCCTGTCGCCCAGCGCGCGGTCCGGTGTCGTGCGTGGGCGGCCTGTGTCGGCGCGTGCGACCCGGAACCCGTCGAGGACGTCCGCGAACGCGGTGGTGTCGTTGACGTTGCCCGGGGTGAGCACGATCGACAGCGAAGTGCCCCGCCCGTCGACGGCGAGGTGGAGCTTGGTGGTCAGTCCTCCTCGCGACCGGCCGAGGGCGGCTCTTTCCGCCCCCACGCCGTGTCCGTCAGCTCATCTCGATCCGCCACAAGATCAACTATCGGACAGGCCTTGGGCACGCAGCGGGGTGGGGACGGGGGTGCCCGCCGCGCCGAGGAAGGTGCTGAGGGGCTTGCCGGCTTGCCGGTGGAGGTAGCGGCAATGATCAGTGCGATCGGCGACGGCCGCAGCCGGGTTCGGGCCGGTGGCTTCTCCGGCGGGGCCGGTCGGGCCGGCGGCCGGTCGTGCTGCCGTGCGGCTCGGCTGAGGCCGGGGCGGGCGTTGTGTCGATGGGCTTCGGTCTCCGGGGCGGTGGCGATTGCGATCCGCCTCGGCGGGGCGCCCGAGGCCCCATCGGCCACGGGCTCATTCGTGCCAGGGTTGACAGAGTGAATATGACCGGTCATCTTAGATTTGCTGGATGCCTAGAACGCAACAGAGGAAGGGCAACGCGATGACCGAGATCAAGCCCAGGTTCCGCACGATCGACGGGCTGTCGATCAGGTATGCCGAGAGCGACGAGCCGCACGAGCGCGAGGCGCTGCTGCTGAGCCCCTGGCCGGAGAGCCTCTACTCCTATGACGCGACCTGGTCGAAGCTGGCCCGGTACGCTCGCCTGGTCGCGGTGGACCTGCCGGGGTTCGGGCACTCCGAGCTCCGCGCCGACCTGCTCTCGCCCACGGCGATGGGCGAGTTCATCGTCCGGATCGCCGATGAGTTCGGACTGGTGAGCCCGCATGTCGTGGGCCCGGACATCGGTACGGCCGCGTCCTTGTTCGCCGCCGCGCGGCATCCCGGCCGGTTCCGGACCCTGGTCGTGGGCACGGGCGGGACGGCCGTCCCCCTGGCGCTGGGAAACCCCCTGAAGGACTGGGTGCTGGCCGAGGACCTGGCCCCGTACCGGGCCATGGGCGCCAAGGCGGCCGTCACCGTCGCGATCCAGACCATCAACGGCTACCGGCTGCCGGATGTGGTGCGGGAGGACTACCTCGCCTCCTATGTCGGTCAGCGTTTCGTCGAGCAGTTGCCCTACGTCCGCGCCTATCCGGCCGAGCTGCCGGTCCTGCGCGAACTGCTGCCCACTCTGGAGACGCCGGTCCAGATTCTCGCCGGACGCGACGACGCGGTCGTGCCGCCGGAGAACGCCGAGTACCTCCACGCGAACCTGCCCCACAGCAGGCTCGACATCATCGACGCCGGCCACTTCGCCTGGGAGGAGAACGCCGACGACTACGCCGACGTCATCACCCGGTGGTGGCGGGCGAACTAGGCGCCGCCCCACGGGAGGCCGTGCGCGCCTCACCTGGGGCCGTCCCCTCGGGGCGTCCATTGATCCGTGCTGCCGGCCCGGCCCGTTCCCGACTGCTTCGGCCCCGAGGTCATCGGCTCGGCCGTCGACGTTCCGCAGAACCGATCCGGGGGCGGCCGGCGTCCGTCTCCGGTGCCGGTCGCCGGGTCAGGTGGTCAGCGAATCGAACACGGTGAAGAAGTCGTCCAGCGGTGCGCTGCCGCGGACGACCTTCGCCTGCATGGACGCCCCCTCCCACGCGCTCACCAGGAATCGGGCCAGGGCCGAGCTGTCCACGTCGCTTGCCAGAGTCCCGGCCGCGCGGGCCTCGTCCAGCGCCGAGGCGAGCGCGGAGGCCCACCGCCCGAGCCGGTCGCCCACCTCGTCCCGGATCGCGGGGCTCTGTGTGGACAGCTCCACCCCGAAGTTGCCGAACATGCAGCCCCGGGCGTAGTCGTACCGCTCCAAGTCCGCCATCAGGTAGGCGAAGTGTTCGCGGATGCGCTCGACGGGAGGTACGGACTTGTCGGCGAGCATGTCCATGCCGCGCGAGTCGGCGTAGCGGCGCATGACCTCGACGGCCATGGCCTCCTTGCTGTCGAAGTGGTTGTAGAATGAACCCTTCGGCGTGCCGGCGGTGTCGGTGATGTCCTTGATGCCGATGCCGTTGAAGCCGTACTCGTGGAAGCGATCGTGCGCGGCTTCGATCAGGTGTTCGCGCATGCTGGGTCGCGGCATGGTGCACACTCCTTCTACTGCTTGCAATATGGCCGGTCGTCTTTCGATTTGTCAAGCAGTGCTTCCGGCGTCGGGCCGGTGGGGGAGCCGTCCCACGGCCTTGCCCAGGTCGGCCTCAAGGTCGCCGGGTGTCTGGAGGCCCCGGCGCGAGAGACGGTCCAGGCGCTCGCGCGTCTGCGGCAGGGCGACGAGGCTCTGGAAGACGGCGGCGTCGGAGCGGACCTGCGCGGGGTCCGCCAGCGTGAGATCGCCGATGGCGCGCTTGGCGGCCCTGACCCCCTCGGGCGGGAAGCCGGCGATGCGCTGGGCCAGTCGCTCGACGAAGCCGTCCAGCTCGTCGTCGGGCAGGGCGCGGTTGATCCAGCCGTATCGCTCGGCGAGGTCCGCGTCGAAGTCCTCCGCGCCCACGATGGCCTCGACGGCCCGCGCCCGGCCCAGCCGCCGGGTCAGGTGCTGGATGCCGCCGGCGCCGGGCAGGGCGCCGGTGCCGACCTCGAACTGCCCGAAGACCGCGTTCTGTCGAGAGGCGAAGACCATGTCGCAGGCCAGGGCCAGCTCGTTGCCGCCGCCGCGGGCCCGACCGCGCACCTTGGCGATGGTGATCACCGGGACCCGCGCCAGCCTGTGCAGGAGCATGCCGAGCGAGGCGTCGCCCGGGCCGCCGGCCTTCGCGGCCTCGGCGGTGTACTGCGGAACGGCCGCAAGGTCCACATGTGCCGAGAAGTACTCGGGGGAGGCGCTGTCGAAGACGACGACCCGCACGTCGCTGACGTCCGTGTACAGCGTGTCGATGAGCCCGGCCAGGTCGCGGACCAGGTCGACGCCGATCAGGTTGAGCGGGCCGGCGTCGAGGGTGGCGAACAGGACACCGCCTTCCGATCGGGTGCGGATCGAGGGGTGGTCGAAGCCCATGTTGACTCCCAACGGTTCACGGACGCCGGGCAGTTGTGGCCCGGAGCCGCCGCGCGAGCCCGCGGCGGAGTTCCTTGAACTTATCAAGACGGCCGGTCATATTTGAGCGGCGCTCCGACGGCCGACGGCGGCGGGGCGACGCGCAGTGCCGTTCGAGGGTCGCGCGGCCGGATCAGGGGCCGGGCCGGTCATGGCATGCAGCTCAGGGCGAGGAGGACGAAGTTGCCGGTGAGGACGGGGACGGCGTAGGGCAGGGGACGAGGGGCCGCCTGGTCGGTGATGTCGGTGAAGCCCCCATCCGGATCCTGTCGTTCGACGAGGTGGGCCACGGCGCGGGCGCACGCCGTGGTGTGGCCGGAGTCGGCCAGCGCGATCAGGCTGTACGCGGTGCTCGTGGCGTCGCTGGGGCGCTCGGGCGTGTGGCCCCAGCCGCCGTCCGGGTGCTGGGTCCGGATCAGCCTTTCGTGCGTGCGGCGGATCGCTTCGGCCGTGCGGTTCGCGGGGCCGGTGTTCAGGCGTTGTGCGGTGCGCAGGGCCAGGTGCGCGCGGAACACGGCGTTGGCTTCGGCGAGGCTCCAGCTGCGTTCGTAGGTGCCGTCGGGGTGTTGTGCGGAGAGGAGGTGGGCGGTGGCGCGGGTGAGGAGTTCCCGGTGATGGCGGTGGTAGGGGGCGAGGGCGGTGATCGTGGCGGCGGTCATGGCGGCTTCGGACGGCCCGCCGGGCAGGAAGGTGGGCACACCGCCGTCCGGGCCGGGCAGCGTGGCGAGGTGGGCGCGGGCCCGGGTGAGGGGTTCGCGGTAGCGCGCGGGGTCGAGCGTGTGCAGGAACTGCATCGCGTAGGCGGTGTCGTCCGCGTCCGTCTGCGTGACACCGCGGGCGTAGCCCCAGCCGCCGGCCGGGGCCTGGAGCCCGGCCAGCTGGTCGCCCATCGTGCGCAGCAGCGCCGGGTCGGCGGCGCCGGACCGTGCGAGGGCCAGCCCGGCGGTGGCGGTGCAGAACACCTCCTCCGCGGCGATGAACGGCAGTCCGCCGTCGGTGTTGCGGCAGGCCAGCAGCGCGGCGATGCCGCGGCGCACGACGGGGTGGCCGGGCCGGATCCGGTGGACGGCCAGGAGGGCGACCAGGTGCGCGAGGACGTTCTGCTCCCACACGGCGTCCGGCCGCGATTCCAGCAGCCCCAGCAGCCGGGTCGCGGCGGGGGAGGAGGGGGCCGGGGCGTGCGGCTCGGCGAGCACGGCCAGCGCGGCGAGCAGCAGCCGGGTCCAGCCGGCCTCGGTCGCCGTGTCGTGCGGGACGGTGAGGGGGCGGGGCCAGGGAGCGGCGCCGGTGACGGCGAGGATCGCGTGCAGGGCCGCGGTCTTGCGGGCCGAGGTGCCGTGCTCGAATCCCTCCAGGACGCGTCGGATCAGCGCGGCCGGCTCACGGACCGGCCTGCCGTCCAGGACGGCCGCGACGAGGGCGGTGTCGAACTCGCCCGTCGGGCCGGCGGCGGGTGCCGAGGCCGCCCGGGTCAGGAAGCCGGTCAGATTCCGGCGCGCGAGGGGTTCGGCGTCCTCCCGGCGGAGCAGTTCCAGCATCAGCGCAGACTCGATGACCCGGCTGCGGCAGCGGCCGGCCACCGCGCCGTCGGCACCGACCTGACGGCTGACGTGTTCCACCAGCCGTGCGCGGGCCCCGGCGGCGGGTCCGTCGTCGAGGTTCCGCTCTGGCCGGGTGGCCGGTCGCAGGCCCGGCCGGCGCAGGCGGGGGAGCAGCGTGGTGCGGTCCACCACGGGCCATCCACGTGCCTGCGCGCGGCTCCGCAGCGCCGGGGTCGGTTCGAAGGCCAACGGGGTGCCGACGCGTTCCAGGAGCCGGGCGTCGGCGAGGGAGTTCCCGATCGCGAGCGATCCGGGCCAGTCGACCGTGCCGTCCCCGGCCTCGGCCACGAGTTCCTCCGCCACCTCGGGCTTTCGGCCCGCCACGTCCTGGACCCGGCCCGTGCAGCGGCCGGTTGCGACGTCCAGCCGGGTGCCCCGGTACAGGGCGATGCCCAGTTCCCGTGCCAGTGCGGCGACGAGCCCGTGCGGGCCGACGGACACCAGTGCCGGGACGAATCCCCGGGCGCGGAGGGTCTGTACCAAGGGGTGGGCGAACGCGAACACCTGATCGCGGCGTGACGCCCAGAGCCGGGCCGTCACCTGCTCGACCGCGGCCGCCGACGCTCCCTTCAGCATGGCTCCGAACAGGGAGTAGGCCGTTGCCGCGGTCGCCGACTGTTCCAAGGCGCCCTCCGGCAGGGTGCTCAGGAAGTCCGACAGTGCTTGCCACCCGTCGTCCCGGACCAGCCGTGCGGCCGCCAGCCTGCCCGGCAGTTCGGCTCCGGGGCTCTGCGGCAGCAGCGTGCCGTCCACGTCCAGCACCGCGAGGCGCACGCCGGGCCGGTGTAGGGAGTCGTCGGTCATCGTGCTTCGGCGATCAGGCGCAGGCCGGCGGGGGTGAGGCTGGCACGCATCACGGGCCGGACGGTGCTCCCGGGGCGAGCGCGCAGGCGCCAGCGCGTGCAGATGGCGGCGACCAGATGGGTGGCGGCGGTCAGGGCGAAGGTGTCCCCGATGCACTTGCGCTTCCCCGCGACGAACGGGATGAACGCCTGGCGCTGGGCGGCGGTCGGTGGGGCGTTCCAGCGGTCGGGGAGGAAGCGTTCGGCCTCCGCGAAGACGGATTCGTCGTGCTGGAGCTGGTAGGCGCTGAAGTAGAAGTCCGTCCCGGGCGGGAACGTGTAGCGGTCCAGGGTCACCTGCGCGGTGGAGGCCCGGGTGAGCATGGGGACCGGCGGGTAGAGGCGCAGCGCCTCGGTGAGCACGTTGCGCAGGTGGGGAAGGCCGCGGAGTCCTCCGGGTCGGCGGGTGGAGGCTTCGGGCGCCGCATCGATCTCCCCGTACAGCCGCTGCTCGACGGCGGGGTGCCCGGTCAGGAGGAAGAACGTCCAGGCGACGAGGCTTGCGGTGGTCTCGATGCCCGCCAGGAAGAACGTGCCTATCTGGTGGCGGAGGTTCTCGTCGGTGATCGCCAGGTCGGGGTTGTCGGCACTGGCGGCGACGAGAGCGGCGAGCATTCCCTCGGCCTCGGGGTCCGTGCGTGCGGCGGCCACGATGCGGTCGGCCGCGGCCCACACCCCGTCACGAGCGCGGGAGAACCGGCGGTTGCCGGGTGTCGGCAGGCTGTTGATCCAGCGGTACGGGACGACGGTCCGGGTGAAGAGTCCGGCGATCAGCACCGGGAACTGCGCGGCGATCAGCGCGGCTTCGGCGGATTCGATGCCGGGGACGACGGTCCGGCACAGCACCCTCGTCATCATCGCCTGTGCGTCGGCCAGGAGATCGACGGTCTCGCCCGGCTGCCACGACGCCGTCAGCGCCTCGGACTCCTCGCGGAAGGCCTGTTCGTAGCGTGCGAGATGGTCGGACGCGAAGGCGGGCTGGACGATCCGCCGCTGCTTCTGGTGATCGCTGTGCGAGGCCGACGCCAGACCGTCGCCGAGGAGTTCCCTGACCCGGCTGAAGAACGGTCCGCCCTTGTCGAAGGCGTCGACGTGGGTGACGAGCATGCGGTGGACGAGTTCGGGGTGGCAGACCAGGAACGCCTCGCGCGTACCGGTTCTGACGGTGCGTACGGGTTCGGTGCTGTCGCACTCCCGGAGCCATGCCAGCGGATCGCTCACCAGGGCGAGACTGTGCCCCAGTATCGGCAGCGCGCGCGGGGCGAGCGGCGGTCGGGGCGGGGTTGGTGCGGAGGCCGAGGCCATGGCGGCTCCTGTCAGATTTCGATTCGCTCCAAGCCCGGGATCAGGTCGCCCCAGCCGTATCGGTCGACGTGCAGGTGCCAGTACCAGTACCCGTGCAGGTAGTTCTCGACATGCGGTGTCCGCTCGGGGCCGGCCAGCTCGATGATGCGCCGTTGCGCACGCAGGCCGCTGTCGAGCTTCGCGCGATAGGCGTCGCGGTAAGGGATCCCGTTCCGGACCGATTCACCGTAGATGCTGCTGACGGTGAAATCCCGACCGTCAAGGGCCTCCTTGTAGAAGGAGAGGACATCGTTGATGTCGTTGAGGAACACCACGAGCTGGCCCATGGCGGCGCCCCAGAAGGCCAGGTTTTCCACGAAATCCATACAAGGGTCGACGAACTGCAGGGCCGTGGCGTACGCCTCGCAGAATCCGGACCGGGAGCGAATGTATCCGGTGTCCAGAAAGCGATGACGATCCGTCCCGCACTCCGTCTCCAGGAGGACGCCGGTCAGCGCTTCGTGGATGAATGACCGGTATATACCCAGGAACGCGGGGCTGCAGAAGCCCGCCAGGTCGGCGAACACCAGCTCGGCGTAGTCGCTGAAGCGGGACGCGTGCCGGCCCGGCGGCCTCGGGCCGGTCCCGATGTCCGCGAAGAGGTCCAGCACGCCGCTCCTGCTGCGGCCGCATGTGTCGTCCAGGTGGACCCAGAAGACGTATGCGCGCGCCAGTGCCAATGCCAGTGCATCGTCGGGGGCGGGGACCAGCAGTTGCTGCATCGCCACGAGGTCGTGAATCAGGGAGGGTGGGCAGTGGAATCCGGCGTTCCGCAGCTCATTGTCGATCGTGATGGCGCAGAATTCGGCCTGTGGCCGGTCGATGCGCGGAACGCACTTCGCGGCCTCGGCGACGGGGATCCCGAGGAAGTCTTCCTTCAGGACCTCCATCACCATTTCCCGATGCCCAGCGTCGGGTATCTCTCGCATGCGCGACAAGCTACCCATTCCCCGCGGCGGATGATCAACCTTCGGGCGGGACGGCCGATCATGCATTCGGGATGTCCGGAAACAGTCGTGGAGGAGGACGCGCCGACGCCGAATGCCGACTGGGCCTCACTTCCGTGCGGGGTCGTTGGGGTGGGGTTCGAGCGCGGTCACGGTGATGGTCATCCAGGGGCGCAGGGGGAGGGTGCCCAGGATCTTCTCGTGGAGTTCGTCCTCGTCGGCGGCCCGCCAGATGCCGATGCTGCGGGCTTCGCCGACCGGGCGCCACAGGCGGGTGAGGTGGCCGGCGGCGGCCAGCTCGCGGGCGCGGGCGGCCTCGGCGGCCCGGCGGCGGTCGACCTCCTCGGGGGTGGTTCCCTCGGGCACGGTGGTGGTGATCTCGACCAGGAACTCGTTCATGGGTTCTGCTCCTTTCTCGCTCTGCCCATCGTGCGTCCGATGCCGGTGCGGCGCCACGACCGGTGTGCTCGTTGCTGGTAGGCGCAGGCTCCTACCGCCGTAGCATGGGGGCGTGGAGTTGCGCCAGTTGCGGTACTTCGTCGCGGTCGCCGAGGAGCTGAACTTCGGCCGGGCCGCCGCCCGGTTGCTGATCGCCGGGCCGTCCCTGTCCCAGCAGGTCAAGGCGCTGGAGCGCGATCTCGGGGTGGTGCTGTTCGACCGGGACCGGCGTTCGGTGGCGCTCACGCCGGCGGGGACCGCGCTGCTGCCGCACGCGCGCGCCCTGCTGGAGCGGGCCGAGGACCTGCGGCGGCGGGCCGGGCGGCTGTCGGATGCGCAGCCCGTGCGGCTGGGGTACGTCAACTGGCTGCCGCCGGACCTGTCCGCCCGGACGGCGGCGGTGGCGCGGGTGCACGTGGACGCCTGGGTCGCGCCCTCGCACACCCAGGCCGTGCGGGTGGCGGACGGGGGTCTGGACCTGGCGGTGTGCTGGGTGCGGGAGGAGGACCTGGAGCGGTTGGGCCTGGTGGCGCGGCTGGTGGGTGCGGACCGGCTGTACGCCGTGTCCCCGGGGCCGGGCGCCGGTGCGGTGCGGGCGGGCGAGGCGGTGGTGCTGGTGGACGAGGACGCCACCTCCTGGGCGTCCTGGAACGTCTTCGCCGAGGAGCTGGCGCGGGAGGCGGGTGCGCGGGCGGAGCGGATCGCGGACGGCGGGGTGACCGGCCCGGGGTTCTTCGACCACGTCCGCCGGCTCGGCCGACCTGTCGTCAACTCGCCCAAGGGACAAGGTTCGGCGCTGCCGCCGGACCTGGTGCGGCGCCCGGTGGTGGCGCCGGAGGTCCACTGGACGTGGTCGCTGGTGCGGCGCGCGGACGAGCGGCGGGCCGCGGTGCTGGCCGCGGTCGACGCGCTCTGTGACGGCGTCGGAGACCTCGGCCTGCGCGGCGGGGAGGTCTGGCTGCCGGCCGGCGACCCGTACCGCCCCGGGACGCGTGAGGGGCGCTGAGCAGGGCTGGGAGGCGTGGCCTTCCAGCAGGGAGGAAGCCGGTCGCGGCGCCGGGGCGGTTTCGCCTTGTTGCGCGCGCCGGATGCGGCCTACCGTCGAGGAGTCGACCGGCGGCGGAAGCCGAGGTCGAGGAGTCCCGCCCCCCAACCGCCGAGCTCGCGCTCGGTCACCCCTCCGGAGGTATGTCATGGGCATGAACGCTCAGAAGGTCGCCGTCATCACGGGCGCCTCGCAAGGCATCGGCGCCGGCCTGGTCGAGGCCTACCGCAAGCTCGGCCACGCGGTCGTCGCCACCTCGCGCACCATCGCCCCCGCCGACGACGCGGGCGTCCTGGCCGTCCGGGGCGACATCGCGGACCCGGCCACCGCCGAACGGGTGATCTCCGCCGCCGTCGAGCGCTTCGGCCGCGTCGACACCCTGGTCAACAACGCGGGCGTGTTCGTCGCCAAGCCGTTCACGGACTACACCGCCGAGGACTTCGCCGCCGTCACCGGCATCAACCTGGCCGGGTTCTTCCGCCTCACCCAGCTCGCCGTCGGCCAGATGCTCGCCCAGGGCGGCGGACACATCGTCAACATCACCACCAGCCTGGTCGACAACGCCGACGCCCGCGTCCCGTCCGTCCTCGCCTCGCTCACCAAGGGCGGCCTGCAGTCCGCCACCAAGTCCCTCGCCATCGAGTACGCGACCCGCGGCATCCGCGTCAACGCCGTCTCCCCGGGCACCATCCGCACCCCGATGCACGACCCGCAGACCCACCGGTTCCTCGCCGGCCTGCACCCCGTCGGCCGCCTGGGCGAGATCGGCGACATCGTCGAGGCGGTCGTCTTCCTGGAGAACGCGCCGTTCGTCACCGGCGAGATCCTCCACGTCGACGGTGGCATGAGCGCCGGCCACTGACCACCCGCACCCGCCCCCCCCCCGGGAGAAACGCTATGAGCCAGCGCACCGCGGACGGCGAGACGATCCTGCGCGGCGTCCTCGACGGCTGGAAGGCCGCCGTCGACGAGCACCAGCCCGACCGGGCGGCCGCCCACTTCACCGACGACGCCGTCTTCCAGGGCCTGCACCCCTACAGCGTCGGACGCCCCGGCATCGCCGCCTACTACGACTCCCAGCCCCTGGGCATGACCGCCGAGTACCGCGTCCTGGAGACCAGGCGCCTCGCCGACGACCTCGTCCTCGGCTACCTGAACGCCGACTTCTCCTTCATCGACCGCCCTGCGATCCACGTCCACCTCGGTGTGCTGCTGAAGCGGACCGCCGCCGATTGGGCCATCGCCTTCTACCAGGTCTCCAGGAGGGAGCAGGAGGCCGCCGGCGGGGGCCCGGACGACCGGTGACGACCGGGGTTCCCCGGTCCGGGAGGAACACCGCCGGGACGGCCGCACGCCCGAAGGGGCGGCAGGCGGCCGTCCGGCCGGCCGCGCACGGGGAACCCGTCCGCTCGCGTCACCTGTTCGGCTCCGCCGTGCAGGCGAGGTCCTCGGCCGGGCGCTGCCCGTCGGCCAGGAACGCCGTCACGACGGTGTTCGCGCACATGTTGCGGCCGAACGGGTAGACGCCGTGTCCGCCCTGGTCGACGGTCACCATCGTGGCCCGGGCCCCGAGTGCCCGACGCAGCTTCAGGGCACCGACCAGTGGTGTCCCCGGGTCGCGTTCGTTCTGCGCCATCAGGATGTTCGACGGGCCGTGGTCGCCGATCCGCACCGGGGGCTCGACCCGGTTGTCCGGCCAGTACGCGCAGGGCTTGATGTTTCCGGTGATCCCGCCGAGCATCGGGTACCTCAGCCGGTCGATCGCGGCGTTGCGCTGGTAGTCGCGGACCTCGCCGGGCCAGCGCGAGTCACCGCAGGTCACGTACAGGTGGCCGGCCAGGAAGTTCTCCGGGATCGGCGGCGGGGAAGTCGGAAGCGGTTCGCCCTGGTCCAGCGCCTGCCATTCCGTGGCCAGTGTGGGCAGGAGGGCCTCGACGTAGAGGCGCTCGAACGTCACCCCGCGGAACAGGCTGCCGTCGATGCCGCCGACCGGTTCGGCGTCAAGCCGCTGCGCGAGTTCGAAGAACTTGGCGCTCACCTGCTTCGGTGTGGTGCCCAGGCCGTACTCGGGGTGCGCGGCCGCGTACGCGGCGAAGTCCGGGAACCGGTCCTCCATGCCGCGGCCGAGCAGGCGGAAGTTCTCCAGGCCGTAGCCGTCGGGGCCCATGTTGCTGTCGAGCACGATCCGGTCGCCGCGTGCGGGGAACAGCGTCGTGTACACCGCGCCGAGGTAGCTGCCGTAGGAGGCGCCGAGGTAGGAGACCTTCGGCTCGCCCAGTGCCGCCCGGATCCGGTCCATGTCGCGCGCGGTGTTCGCGGTGGTGGTGTACGGCAGCATCCACGCGGTCCGCGACGTGGCGCACTGTTCGGCGACGGCCCGCGCGAACGGCGCCTCCCGGGCGACGTCGGCCGAGGTGTGCGCGTACGGCGGGAAGTTGCCGCGTGCCCGCTGCTGCGGTGTCAGGTCGCAGGTGACCGGCGTGCTGCGGCCGATGCCGCGCGGGTCGAAGCCGATCACGTCGTAGGAGTCGAGGACGTCCTCCGGCAGCCCGGCGCCGGCGAGCAGGGCCGGGTAGTCGAGCCCGGCGCTGCCGGGGCCGCCCGGGTTGGTCAGCAGCACACCGCGGCGCTTCGAAGGAGCCTCGCTCGCCAGTCGGGAGACGGCGATCTCGATCTGCCGGCCGTCGGGATCGCGGTAGTCCAGCGGTACGTCGAGCGTCGTGCACTCAAGCCGGGGGGACGTGGCGGCCTCCGGCGGGCACGGGCCCCACTTCAACGATCGCGGCGTGGCCGTCACCGCGTTCGTGCTCGCCCCCGCTGCCCCGGCAGCCACGACCATGGCGAGTGCGGCGCCCACGAGGACGAGCGGCAGGGCCTTCTTGTCCATGCGATGCCCTCCTGAGTTGTTGTTCCGCCGTGGCCGGCGGCGAAAGCGCCGGGGCGCCGGCGTCCGCCCCGGTCGCTGCCGACCGTGTCGCGCGGGGCGGTAGCCACCGTCAAAGGAGTCTGCTTCCCGTCAGGAAGCGTCGTGTCGAGGAGCGTACCGATGACCACGGCCGTTCGACCGGTAGGCACGCCTCCCGATCCTCGCGCTGCCCGACACGAGCAGGAGTGCACCGGCTCCGCGCGCCCCCGGAACCGGACGGTCCGGCGGTGCGACAGTCACCGGTGGGCGGCGGGGGACCGGGCGATCAGGGTGCGGAAGGCCGCCGCCACGGCGTCGGGGCGTTCCTGCATGGCGACGTGGCCGACGCCGGGCAGGGTGAGCAGCCGGGCGTCGGGGAACGCGGCGTAGGCCCGGGCCGCGGTGCGGAACGGGACGAGGCGGTCGTCGCGGCCGTAGACGAGCAGGGTGGGGGCGGTCACCCGGGTGGCCTGGCGCCAGGGTGACGCCCCGCCGGGCCGCAGGTGGGCGCGGACGACCGCGCGCACGCCCTCGGCCAGCATGTCCTGGGCATGGGGGAGCGCGGCCCGGCGCGTCCGTTCGCGGGCCTCGGTGGCGCGCTGCGCGGCGTCGACGCGGGACGGGTCGGCGTAGATCAGGGTGTAGAGGTCGTCGAGGTCCCGGTCGGGGCCGCGCGCGGCGAGCCGCCGGGTGTGCAGGCGGGAGGCGCCCGGCAGGCCGAGCAGGGCGATCCGCAGGGCCTGGAGCGGCGGGAGGGCGGGCAGGACCGGAGAGACGAGGGTCAGCGTGGCGACCAGCTCCGGGTGGCGGTCGGCGAGGTGGAGGGCGGTCAGGCCGCCGAGGGAGTTGCCGACCAGGTGGACGCGGCGGTGCCCTGCGCGCGCGAGGTGGCCGGCAACGGCCGCGGCCTGGCGCCCGACGGTGACCCGGCCGTCGGGCGGGGGAGCGGAGCGGCCGAAGCCGGGGAGGTCGAGGGCCAGGCAGTGCACCGACGCCCGGAGGCGGTCGATCAGCGCGGCCCAGTTGTGGGTCCAGCCGCCCAGCCCGTGCAGGAACACGGCGGTCTCGGCGTCCGGACGGGCGCCGGGTACGTAGGCGGCGGCGAGCTGCTGGTTCATGACGGTCCGTTCCGCGGTCTCAGGTGCGCTCTGTCGCGGAGGACTCCGCGACCACGAGCCGGTAGTGGTCGACGAGCCGGTCGCCCACCGCCTCCCAGCCGCGTTCCGCCACCGCGGCCCGGCCGGCCCGGCCGAACGTCCCGCGGAGGTCCGCGTCGTGGGCGAGCCGCTCCACCGCCTCCCGGAAACCGGGCCCCGGTCCGGGCGGGACGAGGAAGCCGGTGCGGCCGGGGAGGACGAGGTCGAGCGGTCCGCCGGCCGCCGGGGCGATGACGGGCAGGCCGCTGGCCATCGCCTCCTGGAGGGTCTGGCCGAAGGTCTCGAACGGACCGGGGTGCGCGAAGAGGTCGAACGAGGCGTAGAGCCGGGCGAGTTCCGGCCCGGTGCGGGGGCCCAGGAACAGCGCGTCCGGCATGGCGGCGGCCAGTCGGGCCCGGCAGGGGCCGTCGCCGACGACCACCAGCCGGACGCCCGGGAGGCGGGAGACCTCGGCCAGCCGGTGGACCTGCTTCTCCGGCGCCAGGCGTCCGACGTAGCCGACCAGGACGTCGCCGGGCGCGCCGAGGCGCCGGCGCAGCCCCTCGTCGCGGTGGCCGGGGTGGAACCGGTCGCGGTCGACGCCGCGCGGCCACAGGTGGATCCGGGGGATCCCGTGGGCGGTCAGGGCGGCGAGCGAGGACCGGGACGGCGCGAGGGTCCGTGCGGCCGCCGCGTGGATGCGCCGCAGCCGGTGCCAGGCCAGCCGTTCCCCGGCCGCTCCGGCGACGGGGAGGTAGGTCCGGGCGTAGGCGGCGAGGTCGGTCTGGTACACCGCCACGACCGGGACGCCCGCGCGCCGGGCTGCGGCGGAGCCGGCGGCCCCGAGCGCGAACGGGCCGGCCAGGTGCACCACGTGCGGGCGGTGCCGTTGGAGGGCGTCGGCCACCCGGCGCCCGGGGACGGCGATCCGCACCTCCGGGTAGCCGGGCAGCGGCAGCGACGGGACGCGGACCACCGGGTAGCCGTACGCCCGGTCGTCGGAGCCGGCGCGGTGCCGGGGCGCGCCGCGGCTTGCCGGTGCCACCACGAGCGGGGAGTGGCCCCGGGCCAGCAGGTGCTCGGCGGTCCGCAGCACGCTGTGGGCCACGCCGTTGAGCTGCGGGGCGAAGGCCTCGGCGACGATCACCACCCGCAGCCGCCCGCCTGCCGCGGCCGGACCGGCCCCGGCGGGTGCCACCGGCCGGGGCAGCAGCCCGCTCACCGGGCGGTCTCCGCCGCGGCCGCGGCCCCCGGGCGGGCCGGGACGGAGCGGCCGACCGCACGCAGGTCCCGCAGGATCTCCCGGAAGCTGCTGGTCAGGCCGGCCTCGGCGTACGGCACGCCGATCTCCGCGCAGTAGGCGCGCACCAGGTGCGAGGCCGGGCGCAGCGCCGCCGCCGGCATGGCCGGGAAGAGGTGGTGCTCGATCTGGTACCCGAGGCCGCCGAAGAGGACGTGGACGGCCCGGCCCGCCCGCAGGTTGCGGGAGGGCAGCACCTGCCGCCGGAGGAAGCCGGCGTGCCCGGCGTCCGGGCCGGTCAGCGGCATGCCCTTGTGGTTGGGGGCGAAGACGCAGCCCAGGTAGACGCCGAGCAGTGCCGCGAACAGGACGGTGAAGGCGAACGCCTGGAGCGGAGCGAGGACGACGGCCGTGAGGGCCGCGGCGAGGACGTGGTGCAGGGCGGCGAGGGTGCGCTCCAGGACCGGGTGGCGCACGGTGCCGCGGACGAGGGTCACGCCGGTGGCGACCAGCAGGCCGAGCGCCTGAAGGGACAGCAGCGGGAAGAACAGCTCCGCCTGGTGGCGCGCCACCAGCCGCCGCAACCCCCTGGTCCGCCGGGCCTGTTCGGTGCTGCGGACGAAGAGCAGGGAGTCGGCGGCGGGGTCGTGGCCCACCCGGTTCGGATGGGCGTGGTGCCGGTTGTGGTCGTCGACCCACCAGCCGTAGCTCATGCCGACCACCAGGTTGCCCAGCACGATGCCCGCCAGGTCGGTGGCCCGGCGGTCGGCGAACACCGCGCGGTGCGCCACATCGTGGCCGAGCAGCGCCAACTGGCCGAACAGCAGGGCGAACAGCGGCGCCAGGCCGAGCTGCCACCAGCTCGCGCCGAGCGCGACGAAGCCGGCCAGCAGCCCCGCCAGCGCGGCGAACAGCACCGTGGCGCGGCAGGCGTAGTACAGCGGGCGCCGACGCAGCAGACCGGCCGCTGCCACCCGCCGGTACAGCTCGGTGAACTCGTCGCGCCGGGCGGGCCCGTCATCCGAGGGGTCCTGAACGGTCATGCCACCCTCCGGTATCGGTGCGCCCCGGCCCGCCATCGCCGCACAGCGCCCCGGGCGGGAGGGACCCGAGTGTTCCGCACCCGAATCGTCACCGTCCTGTACCGGTGGTGAAAGTGACCCGATCGGGTGAGCCGCCACTGTTGGCGGACGACCTGGTGTTCGAGTACGGATGCCCCGTGCGACCTGTTGTCGCAGGGCCGGTAGGCCGTCCCGGAGCGCAGCGTGCCATGGTGCCCCGGTGCTGGTCCGACCGGATGGCGGGCCGCCGCCGTCCGGCGTGCCGGGGCGGTACGGGACCGGGACGGCTCCGCCGGGCGGGTTAGGTTCGGGTGCGTGACCGGCAACGACGCGGTCCTGGCGTTGATGGTCGTCACGGCGCTGGGCTTCGACTTCACCAACGGCTTCCACGACACCGGCAACGCGATGGCGACCTCGATCGTCACCGGGGCCCTGCCGCCGCGCGTCGCGGTCGCGGTCTCGGCGGTGCTGAACCTGGTCGGCGCGTTCCTGTCGACCGCGGTGGCGGCGACCATCGCCAACGGCCTGGTCGCCAGCGGGGAGGTGACCCTGACGGTGGTGTGTGCCGGTCTGACCGGCAGCATCCTGTGGAACCTGGCCACCTGGTACCTGGGTATTCCCTCCAGTTCTTCGCACGCGCTGATCGGCGGGGTGATCGGGGCGACGGTGGCGGCGGCCGGCTCCTCGGCCGTCAAGTGGCAGGGCCTGGTCTCCAAGGTGATCGTGCCGGCGGCGCTGTCGCCGTTCATCGCCGGTCTGGTGGCCGTGGCCGGCACCCTGCTGGTCGCCCGCATCACCCGGGACGTGTCCGAGCTCCCGCGCGAGCGCGGGTTCCGGCTGGGCCAGATCGGCTCGGCCTCCATGGTCTCGCTCGCCCACGGCACCAACGACGCGCAGAAGACCATGGGCGTCATCACCCTCGCCCTGATCGCCAACGGCACCCTGCCGGCCGGGGCGAAGGCCCCCGACTGGGTGATCCTCTCCTGCGCGGTGGCCATCGCCCTGGGCACGTACGCCGGCGGCTGGCGGGTGATCCGGGCGCTGGGCAAGGGATTGGTGGAGATCGCGCCGCCCCAGGGGATGGCCGCCGAGTCGGCGTCGGCCGCCGTGATCCTCTGCTCCACCGACTTCGGCTACTCGCTCTCCACCACGCACGTGGCCACCGGATCGATCCTGGGCTCGGGAGTCGGCTGGAAGGGCGCCGTGGTCCGCTGGCAGCTCGCCCGCCGGATGGTGACGGCCTGGCTGTTCACCCTCCCGGCTGCGGCGCTGGTCGGCGCGGCGGCCTACTGGGTCGCGAACGGGATCGGCGGGACGGCCGGCGTGGTGGTGATCTTCGTGGTGCTGGTGCTGGCGTCGGTCGCCTTCTTCGCCGCCTCCCGCTACCCGGCGGTGACACCCGAGAACGTCAACGCCGCGTGGACCGGCTCGGTGATCCCGGAGTCCGCCGCAGCCAAGGCGAAGGGCAAGGCCAAGGACGAGGTGGGCTCGTGAACTCCTGGATCAACCTGGACGCCGTGTGGAGGATCGTCGTGGTGGGCCTGCTCACCGGCGCCGGACTGCCCGCACTGTTCGCCCTCGGCCTGCGCCTGCTCAACCCGCCCGGCCCCGCCGACGGCCCGTCGACCGGACGGACCACCCCCGGCCCGGTCGGCTACGCCCTGGCCGGCCTGCTCTTCGCGGTGGTGCTCGCGTCGATCGGCTGGGGCATCTCCGTCATCGTCGGCCACAGCTGAGACCACCCGCTGCGCCGCAGACGAAGCGGGGCCGGTCGGCGCAGGGCGGTCCACGCCTGTCGGCGTCACCGCGGCCCGCACCGTGCACAGGTGCGGGTCATCCAACCGAGAGCGGGCGGTTCCTGCCGAAGGTGGCTGCGTGGACGACCCGCCGGCCGTAGGGTCGTCCCGAACGGCCGAGCGGAGTGGCTGCCCGGTCCGGAGGGCAGGAGGTGGTCGCGGTGGGGATCGAACCTGTCCTCGTCACTGGTGTCGGTGGGCGCGTCGGCGGAGTCGGACGAGCGGTCCTCGACCGGTTGCGGGCCGGGGGAGTG
Organism: Kitasatospora sp. NPDC097605; assembly: GCF_040302725.1. Classification (NCBI taxonomy): domain Bacteria; kingdom Bacillati; phylum Actinomycetota; class Actinomycetes; order Kitasatosporales; family Streptomycetaceae; genus Kitasatospora; species Kitasatospora sp. NPDC097605. The sequence goes on from NZ_JBEOSF010000004.1 coordinate 101,537, forward strand.
CCGGTCCGGGCGCTCGTGCACCACGACGACGAGCGGGCCTCGGCGCTGCGGGCGGTGGACGGCGTCGAGGTGGTGGTCGGTGACCTCACCCGTGGCGCCGACGTGGTGGGGGCGTTGGCGGGCTGCCGCCGGGCCTACTTCGGGATGGGTGTGTCGCCGGCGTACCTGGAGGCCGCGACGACGGTCGCCGCGGCCGCGCGGGACGGCGAGGGCCTCGATCTGCTGGTGAGCATCTCGCAGATGACGGTCTCGCAGATGGACCTCACCAGTGGTGCCGAGTCCCGCCAGCAGCGGCTGCACTGGCTGGCCGAGCAGGTCCTCGACTGGTCGGGCGTGCCGGTCGTCCATGTCCGGCCCACGGTGTTCATGGAGAATCCGCTGTTCGCGCGGATCGCCGTCGCCTCGATCCTGCGGGACCGCACGATCCGCCTGCCGTTCGGCTCGGCCCGGACCTCACCGGTCGCCGCGGCCGACGTCGCGGAGGTCGTCGCCCGGCTCCTGCTCGATCCGGCGCCGCCGGCCCGCCGCGTCTACGAACTGACCGGGGCGCGCTCGCGTGACATGACGGCCGTCGCGGCCGAGTTCTCCGCCGCCCTGGGCCATGCCGTCACCTACGTCGACGTGCCGTACGAGGAGTGGCTGGACCGCGACCTCAGGGCCCAGGACCTGCCGCCCCACGTCTTCGAGCACATCGCCACGATGGCACGGCTGCACGGCGAGAACCGGTACGACCGGGCCACGAACGACATTGCCGAGCTGCTCGGACGCCCCCCGCTGGGGTTCGACCACTTCATCGGGAACACCCCCGGCCTGCGGTCGTAGGCCGACGCCGTCAGCCCCTGCCGTGGTTCGCGGGGTTCCGTAGCTGACGGCGGGAGGAGAGGCCCTGCTTCCCGAAGATCTTCCGCAGGTGCCATTCGACGGTGCGGGGGCTGATGAACAGCCGGGTCCCGATCTCGGCGTTGGTGAGTCCCTCGCGGACCAGCCGGACGATCTGGCTCTCCTGAGCCGTGAGTTCGCTCGCGGCGACGGCCGTGGGCATGGTCACGGTCATCCCGGCGGCTTGGAGCTCGCGCGCGGATCGGGCCGCGAACGCCGTCATGCCCATGGCGGTGAACAGGTCGTACGCGGTCCGCAACTGCGTCCGGGCCGCCTGGCGGCGGCGCTTGCGGCGGAGCCACTCGCCGTACAGGAGGTGCGTACGGGCGAGGTCGCCGCGGATCCGGGTCCGGGAGAGCCGGTCGACGGCCTCCCGGTACCGGTCCTCGGCTTCGCCCGAGCCGCCGACGAGGGCCCGGGCGCGGGCTTCGACGCCCAGGGCCCAGTCCGTGCCGCTGGGGCCGGTCACCTCGGTCAGGCGCCGCAGGGCGTCCGCCGCCTCGCCGGGTGCCCCCGCGCGGGCGGCGGCCTCGATGAACTCCGACAGCGCCCAGGTCGCTCCGCCCACCTCCAGCGGCCGGCTTCCCCGGCACGCTTCGCGCGCCGCCGCCAGCGCGTCCTGGTAGCGGCCGATGCTGTTGGCGACGATGGCCCGCGCGAGGTTGCCCATCACGGGCCCGTTGCCCTCGCCCCGACGTGATGCCTCGGCCTCCGCGGTCCTGCTCAGCCGGGCGACCTCGGCCTCATGGCCCCGCCACGCGGAGAGCAGCAGGGCCCCGTACAGCGGCGGCGGGGTGCCGACGGCCTCCGAGACCAGCTGCACCTCCTCCACCAGGGCGGACGCGAGGTCCAGCTCGCCGACGCAGGTGTGCATGACGGTACGCATCGTCAGGGCGAGTGGCAGCGCGGCGGTCTGGCCGGTCCGCCTGGTGAGCCTGAGGTACGTGCCGGAGAGGTCGTCCCAGCCCTCCTGGTCCCACAGGCCGACCGCCGTCGCGCCGGCCATCCACAGCCACCGCAGCCCGTCCGGCTCGGGGAGTGCCGGGTCGCGGAAGGCGGCGAGCGCCGTCCTGAGGGTGTCGACGCCGGCGGCGTGCCCGAGGGCGATCCGGGTCGCCGTACCGTCGAGCAGGAGGTCGACGGGGCGTGGCGGGTGAGGGGCGGGCGGGGCGTCGAGGGCCGCCCGGCTCATCTCGGCCTGGCCGCCGGCGTCCTGCGGCCCGGCGAACATGGCGGCGCTGATCGCTTCGAGATAGGTGTCGCGGGCCAGTTCGACGTCGTGTGGTTCGAGCCGGCGGGCGGCCCGCAGGAACAGGGAGGCGCTGTCGCGGCCGCGCTTGGTGGCGAAGGCGATCTGGGCCCGCAGCAGGTCGAGTTCGCCCTGGCGGCGCTCGTCGACGGGGCCCGCTTCGACCATGGAGAGCAGTCGCAGGGCATCGTCGGGGCTTCCCGCGGAACGGGCCGCCCGCGCGGCCCGCAAGGCCCGTTCCCGACGGCGGACCGGGTCGGGGGTGAGTTCGGCCGACCGGGACATGAACGCCGCCGCGGCGGCCAGGCCCCCGCGGACCCGCGCCCGCGCCGCGGACTGTTCCAGGTCCGCGGCGATCCTTTCGTCAGGGCCCTCGGCGCCCCGCGCCGCGTGCCAGGCACGGCGGTCGGGGTCCGTCAGCGGGTCGGTGACGTCCGCGAGCGCGCGGTGCGCGGCGCAGCGTTCGTCGTGGGTCGCCTGCCAGTAGACGGTGGAGCGGACGGTGGGGTGCGAGAAGCCGACCCGGTCGGAGATCACGAGGAGCCCGAGGGCGACGGCGGGTGAGGCGGCGGCCGCGCTCAAGCCGAGTCGCTCGGCCGCGCGCCAGAGCAGGACCGGATCGCCGGTCGGCTCCGCGGCGGCCGCGAGGAGCAGGCGGCGGGTCTCGGGCGGCAGTCCCGCGATGCGGCCGGCATGGGCGGCCCGGACGCGGTCGCCGGCCGGGGTCGCGCGCGGCAGGCCGAAGCCGCCCGCGTACTCCGTCGGCGTCGACTCCTTGGGCAGCTCCACCAGGGCGAGCGGGATTCCACGGGCCTCGGCGACGATCCGGTCGACGACCTGCTCGTCCCAGCGGCCGGGCAGCAGCGACATGAGGAGCGAGCGCGCCGCTTCATCGGGCAGCCCCTCCACGAGGAGCTCGGGGATTCCGCTCGCCCGGCTGTCCCCGTCCTCCACGCCGTCCGGGGTCCGTACGCCGAAGACGAGGGCGACCGATTCGGCCCGCAGCCTTCGCGCGGTGAACGCCAGGGCCTGCATCGAGGCGCGGTCGAGCCACTGCGCGTCGTCCACGACGCAGAGCAGCGGCCGCTCACGGGCGGCCTCGGACAGGATGCCGAGCGTGGCCAGGGCGACCTGGAAGCCGTCCGGGGGACGCACCGAACCGAGGCCGAGCGCCCCCTGCAGGGCATCGCGTTGACCGGCCGGCAGCACGGCGACCTGCTCGGCCATCGAGGAACACAGCTGGTGGAGGCCCGCGTAGGCCAGCTCCATCTCGGCCTGCACACCGGTGACGCGGACGACCTGAAAGCCCAGCGCGCCGGCGACGAGGTGGTCGAGCAGAGTCGTTTTTCCCACGCCCGCTTCACCGCGGACGACCAGGGACCGGCTCTCGCCGCGCGAAACCGCCGAGAGCAGGTCGTCGAGCAGCGCGCACTCGGCGCTTCGTCCCAGCACATGAGGCGGTGACACCGTCCGTTTGGCCCTTTCTCTTCGCGGAGGCCGAGCTGATTCGCCGTCGGGCGCTGACGCACATTGTGCGACAGCGAGCCCTGCGGCGAGACGGCGAGACGGCGAGACGGCGGGTGGCGCGGGTACCCCAGGGGCTCGACCAGGGGTCACCCCTGGTACGTGGGCCCCGCTCCCAGGGAATAGTCATGCATGTCCTTCCCCAGGGTCTCCCCGGGGCTCAAGAAATCGAGGCGCCATGAAGCACCCAGCGACCGAGGCACGCCGCTCCGGGCAGTCGCCTCCCGTCGTGCCGCACGTCGACGTCACGCTCACCGTCAACGGCACCGCGCACGCCCTCCGGGTCGATGCTCGCGTCACCCTCCTCGACGCGCTCCGTGACCACCTGGGCCTCACCGGCGCGAAGAAGGGGTGCGACCAGGGCGCCTGCGGTGCCTGCACGGTCATGGTCGACGGGAAGCGCGTGGTCGCCTGCCTCGTCCTGGCCGCCCAGTGCGAGGGCCGGGAGGTCACCACCGTCGAGGGGCTGTCCCCGGACGGCGGGCCGCACCCCGTGCAGGCCGCCTTCGCGCGCCATGACGCGTTCCAGTGCGGCTACTGTACTCCGGGACAGATCATGTCCGCGGTCTGCCTCCTCGCCGAGGGACGGGCCGGCACCGACGAGGACATCCGCGAGTTCATGAGCGGCAACCTCTGCCGTTGCGGCGCCTATCCGAACATCCGCGCGGCCATCCGCGACGTCACCGGGGAGCGCTGATCGTGCATCCCTTCGCCTATGCCCGGGCCACCGACGTCGCCCAGGCGGTCGCCGAGGCCACCGCCGACCCGCACACCTCGTACCTCGCCGGCGGGACCACGCAGCTGGACCTCATGAAGGACGGGGTGCTGAGGCCCGGGCGGCTCCTCGACATCACCCGCCTCCCGCTCGGCGGCATCACGCACACCGGGACCACGATCCGGGTCGGCGCGCTGACGACGATGGAGGAACTCGCCGCCGACACCGTCGTGCGCGAACGCCTGCCGTTCGTCCGGGAGGCCCTGCTGCTCGGGGCGTCGACCCAGCTGCGCAACATGGCCACGATCGGCGGCAACCTGCTCCAGCGGGCCCGCTGCCGCTACTTCCGGGACCCCACGGTCCCCGCCTGCAACAAGCGCGCACCCGGGTCCGGCTGCGCCGCCGTCGACGGCATGCACCGCATGCACGCCGTCCTCGGCACCAGCGACCACTGCATCGCCCTGCACGCCTCGGACCTGGCGGTGCCCCTGGCGGCCCTCGACACCGTCGTCCACCTCCAGGGCACCGACGGCCCGCGGTCGGTCCCGCTCACCCGGTTCCACCTCCCGCCGGGAGACTCCCCGCACGTCGAGAACGTGCTGCGGCACGGCGAGCTGATCACCGCGGTCGAGATCCCGCTCCTTCCGGCCGCCGCGCGCTCGCACTACCTCAAGGTCCGCGACCGAGCCTCGTACGAGTTCGCCCTGACCTCGGCCGGCGTGGCCCTCGTCCTGGAGGACGGGCTCGTCCGGGAGGCGCGCGTCGCGCTCGGCGGCGTGGGCACCGTGCCCTGGCGTGCCTGGGGCGCCGAGGAGGTGCTGCGCGGCTCCCGCGCGACCGCGGAGGTGTTCCGCGCGGCGGGGCGGGCCGCACTGGAAGGCGCCCGGCCGCTGCCGGGCACCGCGTTCAAGGTGGACCTGGCCGAGCGCACCCTCGTCCGCACCCTCGAGACGGTGGCAGGAGCACGATCATGACGACCCTCGGGACCGGTGGCATCGTCGGCGCGGGCATCGAGCGCGTGGACGCCCCGCTGAAAGTGACCGGGGGGGCGCGCTACCCCAACGACTTCTCCCTGCCCGGCATGGTCCACGCCGCCCTGGTGGGCAGCACCGTCGCCGCCGGACGCATCCGGGACATCGACGTGTCGCGGGCCGGGGCGGCCCCGGGCGTGCTGGCGGTCATCACCCACCTTACCGCGCCCGAGCTGGCGCGCGGTCCGCTGACGCTCTTGGGCGGATCGCCGCCGGCGCCGCTGCAGGACGACCGGATCCTCCACCACGGCCAGCACGTCGCCGTCGTCGTCGCCGAGAGCGCCGAGCAGGCGCGGCACGCGGCGCGGCTGGTGCATGTCGACTACGAGGCGACCAAGGCCGTGCTCGACCTCGACGACCCCCGGGCCGAGATCGTGGACGATCCGTGGGGACTGGACACCCGCAAGGGCGACGTCGCCGCCGGCTTCGCCCGGGCCGACGTCGTCGTCGAGGGCACGTACACCACCCCCGACAACACCAACAACCCGCTGGGGCTGATGACCACGCTGGCGTCGTGGCACGGCGACGCGCTCACGGTTCACGACTCCACCCAGTGGCCGCACAACGTCCGCACCACGCTGGCCGTCGTCTTCAAGGTGCCCGAGAGCGGCATCCGGGTCCTCGCGCCGTTCGTCGGCGGCGGCTTCGGAGCCGGACTGCGGGTGTGGCCGCACGTCATCCTCACCGCGCTGGCGGCCCGGCAGGTCGGGCGGCCCGTCAAGCTCGTCCTGACCCGCCCCCAGATGTTCACCTCGGTGGGACACCGGCCGAACAGCGTCCAGCGGATCAGGATCGGTGCCACGCGCGACGGCGACCTCCTCGCCATCGAGCACCACGGCCTGTCCTCGGTGGCCATGGAGGACGACGACTACGAACCGGTGTCGTTCGGCTCGGCCGTCGCCTACGCCTGTCCCCATGTGCTCACCGAGGACAAGCAGGCGCGGCTCAACATCCCCTGCCCCGGCTCCATGCGGGCACCGGCCGAGGGCCAGGGCAACTTCGCCCTGGAGTCGGCCATCGACGACGTCGCCCACGCCGTCGGCATGGACCCCGTGGAGTTCCGGCTGCGCAACCTCGCCCAGGAGCACCCGCTGTCGGGCCTGCCCTGGTCGAGCAACGCGCTGCGGGAGTGCTACCTGCGGGGCGCCGAGCGCTTCGGCTGGTCCCGGCGCACTCCGGAACCCGGTTCGATGCGGGACGGCCGCTGGCTCGTCGGATACGGCGTGGCCGGTGTCTCCTACCCCTTCTACCAGGTGCCCTGCCAGGCACGCGTCTCGGTGCGCCGGGACGGCTCGGCCTATGTGCGCAGCGCCGCCGTCGACATCGGCACCGGTACGTACACGGTGATGACCCAGCTGGCGGCCGGGCTCCTCGGCCTGGAGATCGACCGGGTCCGCTTCGACCTCGGCGACTCCGACATGCCGTACGCGCCCCAGGCGGGCGGCTCCGGCCTCACCGGCGCGCTCGCCAACGCCGTCCACGCGGCGTGCCGGCGGCTGGTGCGGGAGTTCCTGGACGTGGTGGCCGACGACCCCGCCTCCCCGCTGCGGGGGGCGGTGCCCGGCGACGTCACCATCGCCGGGGGACGCCTCCACCGCACCGGGGACCCGACCGGGGGAGAGTCCTTCGTCGACATCCTGGCCCGCCACGGACTGGAGGAGCTGAGCGCCGACGGCAGGAGCACACCTCCCCGGTCCGAGGACCTGGGGATGGCCCTCGCGGGTGCCTTCGGAGCGAAGTTCGTCGAGGTGCGCGTCGACCCGGCGCTCGGCCTGCTGCGCGTCGCCCGGGTGGTGTCCGCGATCGACGGCGGGCGGATCCTCAACGAGAGGACCGCCGCAGGCCAGATCATCGGCGGCACGGTCGGCGGCATCAGCCAGGCCCTGTTCGAGGAGACCCTCACCGACCAGGGCACCGGGCGCATCGCCAACGCCACCTTCGGCGACTACCTCATGCCCGTCAACGCGGACGTGCCCGACATGGACGTGCTGTTCGTGGGCGGTCCCGACCGCGCGACGGCCGTCGGCACCAAGGGCGTCGGCGAGATCGGTCTGGTCGGGCTCGCCGCGGCCATCGGCAACGCCGTCCGCCACGCCACGGGCCGGCGCCTGCGCTCCCTGCCCTTCACCATCGACCAGCTCATGCTCTGAGCCGCGTTCGTGCTCCGAACCGCGGGGAACCGTAAGGAGGAAGACATTGCTGGACATCGCCGGCTCCGTCGACGGGTGGCTCGGGCAGGGCCGGGACTTCGCCGTGGCGACCGTCGTCGGGGTCAGCGGAAGCGCGCCCCGGGAACCCGGCGCCGCGCTGGCCGTGGACCGCGAGGGCGCCGCCGTCGGGTCGGTCTCCGGCGGGTGTGTCGAGGGCGCCGTGTACGAGCTGTGCCGGCAGGCCCTGGAGGACGGCCGGCCCGTGCGCGAGAGCTTCGGCTACAGCGATGAGACCGCGTTCGCGGTGGGCCTGACCTGCGGCGGCGTCATCGACGTCCTCGTGGTACCCGTCCGGGCCGGCGGACCGGAGCGGACGGTGGTCGCCTCGGCCCTGTCCGCCGTCCGCTCGGGCGAGCCGGTCGCGCTCGCCCGGGTCGTCGACGGGCCGGCTGAGCTGCTGGGACACGGGCTGGTCGTCCGCCCCGACGGATCGTACGAAGGCACCCTGGACGGTCAGGGCCCGCTCACCCGCAGCGCGTCGGCGCAGGCCCGGGCCATGCTCGACGCCGGGCGCACCGGCACGGTCGTGCTGGGCGGGGACGAGACAAACCCCGGTCGGCCGCTCACCCTCCTGGTCGAGGTTCGTGTCACGCCGCCGCGAATGATCGTGTTCGGCGCCGTCGACTTCGCCGCAGCGCTCGTCCGGCTGGGCAAGTACCTCGGCTACCACGTCACCGTGTGCGACGCGCGCCCGGTGTTCGCGACCCGTGCGCGCTTCCCGGAGGCCGACGACGTGGTCGCCGACTGGCCGCACCGCTATCTGGAGGCCACCGAGGTCGACCACCGGACGGTGCTGTGCGTCCTGACGCACGACGCCAGGTTCGACGTGCCGCTGCTCGAACGGGCGCTGCGGTCGCCGGTCGCCTACGTCGGGGCCATGGGGTCCCGGCGTACCCACGAGGACCGCCTGGCGAGGCTGCGCGAGTCCGGTCTCTCGGAGCGTGAGATCGGCCGGCTGCGCTCGCCGATCGGTCTGGATCTCGGCGCGCGCACCCCGGAAGGGACGGCCGTGTCCATCGTGGCGGAGATCATCGCCGAGCGGCACGGGGGCACCGGGCTGCCCCTGACGGGCACGCGCCTGCCCATCCACCGGGACGGGGAACGGCTTCCGCCGCCCCGTCCCCGGCCGGTGGCGTCCACCGCCGCCCACCGGTCCGCGTGACCGGTGACGGACAGCGGGGCCGGCGCCGGCACCCGGCGGACAGGGGGTCCGTCCGGGCATCAACGATCATCGGAGGCTGTTGTGCAGGTGTGGTTCATCACCGGGGCGTCCCGTGGATTCGGCCTGGAGATCGCCCGCCGGGCACTGGCCGACGGCGACGCCGTCGTCGCCACGGCACGTGACCCGAAGGCGGTCCGCGAGGCGCTGCCCGACGCCGGGGAGCGGCTGCTGGCCGTCGCCCTCGACGTGACCGACGAGGCCGGCGTCCGGGAGGCGGTCGCGGCGGCGGTGGAACGCTTCGGGCGGATCGACGTCCTCGTCAACAACGCCGGCCGGGGCCTCGTCGGCGCGGTGGAGGAGGCCTCCGACGAGGAGGCCCGGGCCGTGTTCGACACCAACGTCTTCGGACTGCTGGCCGTCAGCCGGGCCGTCCTGCCCGTCATGCGCCGCCGGCGCTCCGGCCGCGTCATCAACATCAGCTCGGTCGGAGGCTTCACGGCCGGCGCGGGCTGGGGCGTCTACGCCGGGACCAAGTTCGCCGTGGAGGGCATCAGCGAGGCGATGCGGGCGGAACTCCTGCCCCTGGGCATCCTCACCACGGTGGTGGAGCCCGGCGTGTTCCGCACCGACTTCCTCGACGGCAGCTCCCTGCACCACACCCGGCAGACGATCGAGGACTACTCCGGTTCGGCCGGCCAGACCCGCGACTGGGCCCGGCAGACCAACCACGCGCAGCCCGGCGACCCGGCCAAGGCCGCCGCCGCCATCGTCGCGCTCGCCCGGGCCGAGGAGCCGCCGCTGCGCCTGCAGCTCGGCGCGGACTGCGTGGCCCGGGTCGAGGCCAAACTCGCGGCGGTCGCCGATGAGCTCGCCGTCTGGCGCGGACTCTCCCTGTCCACCGGCTACGACTCTCCCGCCTGAGTGGCCGGAGCCGTCCCGCGCGTGCGCGGCCCGATGCCGGTTGGTCACGCCGCCGGGACCCGCCCGGCGCCCCGGGGGTGCGCGCCGCGCCGTGTGTTCCACGCCGCGAGCGGCCGCAGGGCGTCCACCAACTCCTGGCCGTCCGGCGACAGTTGGTAGAGGATCTGGACCGGCGTGGTGGGGATGACGGTGCGTTCGACGAGGCCCGCCGCCTCCAGTTCCTTCAGGCGCTGGGAGAGCAGCCGGTCGGAGACTCCGGTGATCAGGGCCCGGTACTCGCCGAAGCGGCGGGCGCCCTGGGCGGCGGCCTGAAGGACCGAGCCGGTCCAGCGGCGCCCGATCAGTTCGAGGGTGCCCGCGAAGCTCGGGCAGGTGTCGTCATGAATGGCATCCACTTACCAAAGATTAGCACCTTACCCGTCGCTTCGGCTTTGAAGCGATCCGGAGGACCGTAGACCCATGACCGACTACCAACGGCCGCTCTCCTTCGGAGTGAGCCTCGAACCCGCCGCCGTGGCATGGCCCTTGACCCGGCTCCTGGCCCGCCGGGCGGAGGACGCGGGCCTCGACCACATCGCCGTCCAGGACCACCCCTACCAGCCCGGCCACCTGGACGCCTGGACCCTGATCTCCCACATGGCCGCCCTCACCGACCAGATCTCCTTCCTCACCGACGTCGCCGACCTCCAGCTGCGGCCGCCGGTGATGCTCGCCAAGGCCGCCGCCTCGCTGAGCGTGCTCACCGGCGGACGGGTCCATCTCGGTGTCGGCGGCGGCGGGATCCCCGACGCCATCGCCTCGATGGGCGGCCCGGCGCGGCGCGGCCAGGACATGGTGGCGTACGCCGAGGAGTCCCTCGGACTGCTGCGCACCGCCCTGGCCGGCGGCGCCGTCCGGCTCGACAGCCCCTACCACGCGGTCGGCGGCTACCAGGCCGGGCCGGTGCCCCCGGAGCCCGTCGGGCTCTGGCTCGGCGCCCAGGGACCGAAGATGCTCGCGCTGGCCGGCCGGGCGGCCGACGGCTGGATCTCCCCGCTGAACATCTACGTCCCGCCGCAGGAGGTGCCGTCCCGCCAGCGGATCATCGACGAGGCGGCCGTGGCGGCGGGCCGCGACCCGAGCACACTGCGCCGCGTCTACAACGTGACCGGCGCGATCGGCTCGCTCGGCGCGCACCGGACCGGCCACGGGCTCGTGGGCGAGGTTCGCCAGTGGGTGGACACCCTCACCGAGTGGACCGTGGAACTCGGCTTCGACACCTACGTGTTCTGGCCGGCCGCCGACCCCGAGCACCAGCTCGCGCCCTTCACCGACGAGGTCGTGCCCGCCGTGCGCGAGCGCGTCGACGCCGAGCGGAGCGGGCGGTGAAGAGCGCCCTGGGGACCCTTCCGGCGGCCCTGGCCGGGAAGGTGGTCACCCCCGACGACCGGCGCTACCCGCTGCTCCGCTCCACCTACACCACCGTCGGCAGCCCGGCCGCCGTCGTCAGGCCGCAGTCCCCGGGCGACATAGCCGCCGCGCTGCGGCTCGCGCGGGAGACGGGGCTGCGGGTGGCGGTCCGCAGCGGCGGGCACGGCCTGTCCGGCAGCGGCACCAACGACGGAGGGCTCGTCACCGACCTGGGCGCCCTGCACCAGGTCGAGGTCCTCGACCGCGCCTCCCGGCTGGTCCGCGTCGAGGCGGGCGCCCGCTGGGCCCGGGTCGCCCAGGCGCTCGCCCCGCACGGGCTCGCCATCAGCTCGGGCGACCACGGCAACGTCGGCGTCGGCGGCATCGCCACCGGGGGAGGGGTCGGCTGGCTGGTGCGGCGGTACGGACTCACCATCGACCACGTCCGCGCCGTCGAGGTCGTCCTGCCGGACGGGACGTTCGTCCGCGCCGACGCCGCGATCGAGCCCGAACTGTGGTGGGTGATGCGCGGGGCCGGCGCGGGAGCCGGGATCGCGGTGGCCTTCGAGATCGAGGCCATGGAGCTTGGTGACGTCGGCTACGCGCAGTTGGCCGCAGCCGTCGACCCGGCCGGGGAGACGCTGCGGCGCTGGGCCGAGGTCATGGAACGGGCTCCGCGCGAGCTGTCGACTGCGGTGACGCTCGCCTCGCGGGGCACCGGCACCACGGCGTTCATCACCGCGGTCGTGGCCTCGGACAGCCCTGCCGTCATCCGCGACGCCGTCGAACCGCTGCTCGGCATCGGGGACGTGACGGCCCAGGAAGCCCACGTGGCCCCCTACACGGCGCTGGTCCCCGCCCAGCACTTGCACGCCAACACCGGACGGATGCCGTCCAGCACGACCAACGGACTGCTCACCGGGATGACCCCGGACGCCGCGCGCGCTCTGGTCACGGCGTCGGCCGCCCCCGATCCCGTCCTGATCCAGCTGCGCTCGCTCGGCGGCGCGAGCCACGACCCCGACCCCTCGGCGACGGCGTTCGCCCACCGCCACCAGAACACCCTCGTCATCGCCTCGGCCTTCCCGCCGAACCAGCGCAGCACGCTGCACGCCGCGTGGGCCCCGGTCGCCCCGCACACCGAGGGCGCCTACGTGAACTTCGAGAGCGCCCGCGACGAAGCCGCCTTCGCCCGCGCCTACCCCGGACCGACCGGCACCCGCGTCGCCGGCCTGTGGAACCGCTACGACCCCGACGGCATCCTGCGCCCCGCGCCCTGAGCACCAAGGAGAGAACAGTGAGCTTCCCCTTCCCCGTCCCCGACGAGAGCGACCCGCGCTGGACGCGCGAGGGCGGCGTCCACGTCCGCCGCGGCGAGGGCACCGCGCGCTGGCTCGCCGGCGACACCTACACGATCATGGCGACTGCCGACGATACCAACGGCGCCCTGGGCTTCGCCAAGGCCGTCGTCCCGCCGGGCGGCGGACCGGTCGCGCACGCCCACGGCAACGAGGACGAGGCGTTCTACCTCCTCGACGGCGAACTGGAGTTCCTCCTGGGCGCGAGGACCTTCACGGTCACCAGCGGGGACTTCGTCTTCGTCCCGCGCAACACGCGCCACCGGTTCAAGAACGTGGGCGACCAGGACGCGACCTTCCTGTTCCTGTACACCCCGGGAGGCCACGAGCGGTTCTTCCTCAGGAACGGGGACGCGCCCGTCGAGGGCGAGACGTCACTTCCCTGGGGTCCCGAGCGGTACGCCGCCCTGGTCGACGGGCTCCTCGCGGAGAACGTGACGATCCTTCCCGAGGACTGACAGGAGCCTTCGATGTTCATCGCCACCCTGATCGTCACCACCCTGTTCGCCCTGGTCCTGTTCTTCTCCGCGTACGGCAAGCTCGTCCGGGACCCCCAGCAGATGAGGACACTCGACCACGTCGGATTCCCGGCGCGGTGGGTGCCCCTGCTGGCGGCGGCGGAGACCGCCGGCGCCGCGGGGATCCTCATCGGCCTCGCCTGGCCGCCGCTGGGCGTGGCCGCAGCCCTCGGGCTCATCGGGTACTTCACCGGCGCCGTCGCCTCCCACCTGCGGGTCCGTGACTGGCGGATCCAGTCCTCGGCCGTGCTCCTGCTCGTGGCCGTGGCGACGCTCGTCCTGCGCCTCGCCTCGTTCTGAGCGGTCCCGGTCCAACCCTGAAGAGAAGGAGAGAGTGGCCATGACGTTCGGAATCCCGGCCGTGCCCGACCAGGACGACCCCCGCTGGACCCGCCGCAATGGCGTCTTCGTCCGCCGCGACGAGGGCGTCACCAAGTGGATGATCGGCGACACCACCACCGTCAAGATCAGCTCGGCGCAGACCGGCGGCGCGCTGGGCGTCCTGGAGACATCCGTGCCGCCTGGCGGCGGTGCGATCCCGCACGCCCACGGCCGCGAGGAGGAGGCGTTCTACGTGCTCTCCGGGGACTTCGACTTCGTCAACGGCGACGAGATCGTCAAGGCGGGCCCTGGGGACCTCCTCTTCGTCCCCCGGGGAAACCGGCACGGTTTCACCAACACCGGTGACCTGCCCGGCCGACTGCTCACCTTCATCATGCCCGGCGGCCACGAGGGCTTCTGGCTCGACAACGGCATCGACCCGGAGCCCGGTAAGGCGGCGCCTCCCCTGACTCCGGAGGACCTCATGGCCCTCACGGCGGAGCTGGCCAGGCACCAGGTGACGATCATGCCCGACCGGGAGCCCTGACCCCCCTCACAGGGAGTCCACGAGCCCGCCGTCGATGACGAAGTCGGCGCCCGTGATGTTCGCGGCGCCGGGACCGGCGAGGAACAGGACGAGGTCCGCGACCTCCGCCGGGCGGGTGAAGCGGCCGGTCGCGGACTGGGCCGCGGCGGCGCGGGCCACATCGTCGGAGCCGACACCACGGGACCGTCCGACCGTGGCGGCGACGCCATCGGCGCCCTGCCACAGTGCGGTCTCCACCGGGCCGGGGCCGATCGTGTTCACCCGTACGCCTCGCGGCCCCACCTCCTTGGACAGGGCCTTGCAGAAGTTGGTCAACGCCGCCTTGGCAGCGCCGTAATCGATGACCAGAGGGTCCGGCAGCCGGGCATTGACCGAGGAGACGGTGATGATGCGTCCCGCACCGGAGGCGAGCAGGTGCGGCAGGGCGGCCCGGGTGGCGCGGACGGCGGCCAGGAGGTTGACGCTCAGGGCCCAGTCCCAGTCCTCGTCCGTCACGCTCAGGAAGCCGTCCACCCTCGGGCGCACCGCTCCGACGTTGTTCACCAGCACGTCGATCCCTCCTTGGAGCCCGGCGGCCCTGGTGATCAGCTCGGCCGGACCGCCCGGCGTCGCGAGATCGACTTCCACGACGGTGAGGTCCGCGCCCTGCTCCACGTGCGCGTCGAGGGCCTCGGTGCGTGCCCGAGATCCCGCGACGACGTGGCATCCCGCCGCGAGGAACCCCTCGGTGATCGAGAGCCCGATGCCGCGCCCGGCCCCGGTGACGACGACCGTCTGGCCGGCCAGACCGTCGTCGTCACCGGGCCCTGCCGCTCGCGACGGTGTGGAAGGGGTCATCGCAAGGTCTCCACGGTCTGTCGTGCCGGCCCGCGCGTCCGTGAACGAGGACGACGGGGACCGAGGCTGTCACGGCTGGAGCCTCTCTGCGCGTGCGTGCGCGGGTGCTCCGACCCGGTATGTCCATATCAGACCGGAACCTTGGCCGACCCGCATCAGGAAGGAGCCGAGGTTGTTCACGGTCAGCCGCCTGATGTGCCGCGGGCCGGGCGTGAACGCGCCAACCGCGGTACTTCGCAGCGTCGCCGAGGAGCTGAACCACGCCGGCTTGCCGAGTGGCCGATGATCGCGGGGCCGTCGTTGCCCAGCAGATCAAGGCGCGGGGTCGGGGAGGATCTCGGTGGCGTAGCGCTCCATCAGCTCCGTCGGGGGTTCCGCGATGCTGAGCTGCCGGACGGGCGGGGCGGTTCCGGGCTCGGCCGGGGTGGCGTCGGCGAGGAGGAGCTCCTCGATGCCACCCGGAGTGAAGAAGAAGATCATCTTGGCTGCGTGGTAGCCGCGGTTGCGGAAGCGGTGCCGGGTGCCGCGCGGGACGAAGAAGAATCCGCCGGGCCCGGCGGTCACGGTCTCGTCGCCGTTGAGGAACTCCAGCTCGCCGGAGATCACGTAGAACGCCTCGTCGTGGTCGTTGTGGACGTGCGGCGCGGGCCCGCCCTCGGGCGGCACCGTCGCCTCCAGGAACGTCAGTGCCCCGTTGGTCTCCCGGCCGCCGACCTTGAGGGTGTAGGTGTCGGCGTACACCCAGGCCGTCTCCCCCTGTCCGCTGGGCACGTAGACCGCGTCGCGCCTCGTGTACCGGGGGTCCGTCGCGTAGGGATCGATCAGGCTCATGGCTTCTCCTTCGTTTCCGAGCGGAGTATCCTAACGATCGTTATTAAACTATTCCGCGGCCGTGGGGACGTGTCAACAGGGCCGTCGACAGGCCGAGGGAGAACCCCGCTCTCCGTAGGGTCACCGCGACTCCGGTCGGCGCAGGAAGAACAGGGGACGTTCATGCCGGGTGGTCGGCCTCGCGGCTACGACGCCGAACTCGCGCTGGAAGCGGCCATGCTGACCTTCTGGGCCCGGGGCTACGAGGGCACCGCCATGGCCGAACTCACGGCGGCCATGGGGATGAGCGCCCCCAGCATCTACGCCGCGTTCGGGGACAAGGAGGCCCTCTTCCGGAAGGCCGTCGAACGCTACATGGCGGGGCCGGGGGCCTATCTGCAGGCAGCCCTCGACCAGCCGACCACCGAGGCGCTGGTGCGCACTCTCCTGCACTCCGCCGTGGAGGCGGTCGCCGGGGAGCACACCCCGCACGGCTGCCTGGTCGTGCAGGGCGCACTCGCTGCGGGTCCTCGCTCGGCCGAGGTCCGGAAGTACCTCGCCAGGCTCCGGGAGGAGGGGGTGACGTGCCTGGCCGACCGGCTGAGGTCCTTCCCCGCGGCCGACGGCCTGCCTTCCGGCTCCGACCCCTCGGCCCTCGCGCGGCTCCTGGTCGCGCTCGTCCAAGGGCTCGCCGTTCAGGCCGCCTCGGGTGTGCCGCGTGAAGCGCTCCACGCCGTCGCGGAGCAGATGATCACCTGCTTGCCGCGTCGGGCGGATTGAACCCGCGGACGTCGGACGGCAGTGGCCCGATGCGTCGGGCCACACCTCCCGCTTCGGCAGTTCCACTGCGTGCTCGTCCCGCTCCAGCTCCCTGCGGTCCGGAGCTTGCCAGGACCGGCCGTGCCGCTTCAACAGTTGCCATACGGTCGCAATCGACAGCCGCATGGGCCCCATCGCCACTGAGCAGCCCGGCAGTTCGCCCGCCTGGTCCGGGGCGGCGGGCTGAGGTCACGGACGACGGCTGAAGGAAGTGGTTCAGGCGACATCGGCTCTCGGATTGGCGGGACGAGGGGGCCCGGATCCGATCCGGGCGCGGACGAGCTCGACCGGGCCCCGGAACCAGCCCAGCTTCTCCACCCACCAGGTGAGGCCGGCCGCCCGGTACGGGGCGACGACCATCGCGTCGGTGTCCTGCTGGGACCCGGAGGTCAGGCCCTCCATGACGACGTCGAACGGCCTGTTCCGGATGCTCTGTTGGGCGTGGACGTAGGAGACCACGGCTTCCAGGTCGGAAGGGGGCATCATCTGGGTGTGGCCCAGCCCCGCCCGGGTGGGGAAGGCGCCGTCCCAGCGTGCGGCCCGCCGCATGGGGCGTCGCGAGGGCCAGGTGCCGGCGATCCACACCGGGATGCGGGGACGTTGCGGGCTCACCGGCTGGAAGGCGAGGTCCGTGACGGTGAACCAGCGGCCGTGGAAGGTGAACGGGTGGCCCGCCCACAGGCCGTCGAGGACCTGGAGGGCCTCGTCCAGCTTCTCCGCACGCACCCGTGGGTCCGGATCGTGGCCCAGCGCCTGGAACTCGGCGGCGGAGGACCCCAGGCCGGCGCCGAAGACCAGCCGTCCGCCGCTGAGGAGGTCCAGCGTGACGGTCGCGCGGGCGACTTCGGCGGGATGCTTGAGGGCGAGCACGTTCACCATGACGCCCAGCCGCAGGCGCTCGGTGTCGGCGGCGATCGTGGCCAGGGTGGTCCACGAGTCGGTGACATGTTCGTCCGGGTGTTCCGCGACCTGGCCGTCCCAAGAGGAAGAAGCCGTCCCAGCCGGACCGCTCCGCGAGCACTCCCAGGTCGCGCAGCAGACGGGGATCCGCGTACTCGCGCCTGTTGGGCAGCCCGACGGCGTATCGCAGCGGCTGTTGCGGCGTGGCGTCCATCGCTCGTCGCCTTCCTGATCGGACAGGACGGTCGCCGACGCGACCGGCTCCACCCTCGATGATGTCGGCTGTGCGACGACCGGGACAACCGGAAGGGCGTCGCTCCGGTCACCTGGCCAGGCGACCGGAGACGGGTGCGTGGACGCCTCTCCGACGTCGCGGCCGCTCGCTGTCCAGTCGTCGGGGGATCGCCCACCCAGGCAGTCGGACGCATGTGAATCAGCAGCCGGATTCCATGAACCACCGCAGGTCAGCGGCCCTTCCGCAAGCCGATTGCCAGGTACGGTGCTAGGGTCGATTGGGAGCCTTCCCCGACTCGGGCGCGGAGGACGTAGAGGGTGCCCTCCTGATGAGCGGTCGGTGGGAACACACCACGGACCGCCAGCGGGGAGTTGCAGCGCGGAGGCTGGCAATCAGCGGCATGTCTCCACTGTCCACGTGAAGTCGTTCATCAGCTCGTCCATGCCGCGATCGACCAGGGCAACCGTCTCGGTCCATCCGCCCTGCGGCATGTCTGCCCGCGTCGCGCCTTCCGGAAGGTTGAGGTCCGACCAGCGGTCCAAGACCAGGCGCTCGGCCTTCGTCGCGAGATGTCCCGGGAGTAGTTCCTTCGCTATCAGCGTCCAACCGTGGCGCTTGTGCTCGGTCAATCGGTCACTGCTCTCGTTGCAGATCCCGATCTTCCCGGCAGCTAGGCCAGCGTGGATCACCAGGTAGAGATAGCCCGGCTTGTCCGGCTGAAAGCCGTGTTGTGCGCAGTGGATGCAAGGGGCGCGGTGCCGTTGGATCACCTTGTCCAGAGTCGGCTGACGATCTCGCCACAGACCAGATGCTCGGCCCTCCACGGCTTCTTAACGCCGCCCGGGAAGCCTTTGAGCGGCCGAAGCCCCGCATTCTCCATGATTGTCACGGCGGTGTCGGGATCAGTCGCCCGCTGCGCGCAGAATCGGCATTTGTACTTCGTCTTGCGGGCGTTGGTCAGGGTCGGGTCGACAATCAGCCGGCACGTCGTGCAGCGGCTGCGCCAGTTCTCGTTCACCCCCGGGTACGGCACCAGCGGTAGCAGCCCAAACGACAGCATCTCGTCACGAGCCTCGTTGGCGTCCAACGGGGCCGTGCCCGAGCAGTGGAAGCAGGCACCGTTGCCCCGGTGGGCAACGCTGCTGTACCAAACATCGAGCTCTCGATGACAGTTGTTGCAGCGGCACCGCCACGTCTTGTCCGTTCCCGGGAACGGCTCCAACGGCTCGACATCGGCCTTCCGGATATTTGCTATGGCCGTCTCGGGCTTCACCCGACGCTTCTCGGCCGCCGCTCGCGAGCTCGCGATCTGACCGCAAATGAAGCATGGGCCTTGCCTCTTGGTGACCACACTGGAATAGGAGGATGTGGTCAAGTGGCCGGCCTTGTGGCAGATGCCGGCCCACGGCTTGTCGGACCCCGGGTACGGTACCTGCGGATCGGTGCCGCGGTCTCGCATCTCCTGCGCCCTGGCTATCGGGTCGATCTTGCTCAATGTCACTCCCGCCGCTCGCTGCGAGTCTGCGACGCTACAACGAGCCACTGACAAAGCATCATTGACGTTGCAACTGCAGCGCGCTGACATCCTCGACGGTTTCCTTGCCGGAATCGGACTTTCCCTCGTCCTCCCGCCGCCATCCCCCTGAAGCGCCGAGGTCGGTAGCACGGGACTCCGGCCCGGTCAAACGGCTCCCCGCGTGTCACTCTCCGGGGTAGTTGCCGGTTGTCGTAGGGAGGGGTCCAGTGATCCAGCACTTCATGAGTGTCAAGGAGACTGCGGAGTACCTGAACATGTCGGTGGCGTGGGTGTACCGCGATGCTGGTCGCGCGGGTCTCGTGCCGTACAGGTTCGGGTGCGGGCGGAACGCCAAGTTGCAGTTCAAGGTGTCCGAGGTTCAGGCGTGGGTGAAGCAGCAGCGGCTGTCCGGTGGTTGAGGTCGCGTGACTGGCGTGCGGAGGCCCTGTCCCGGTCCGGGACAGGGCCTCCGCGCTTTCAGGCGGCGAGGCCGAGGTCGAGGAGTTCGGCGGCGCGGCTGATGGAGCCGGGCATGAGGTGGCGGTAGATCTTGAAGGTGACGTCGATGCTCTTGTGGCCCATCCACTCGGCCACGTCGGTGATGGGGAGGTTGTGGCCGAGGCAGTTCGAGGCGAAGAAGTGGCGGAGGCCGTAGACGACCATGCCGTCGGGGATCTCGACGAGGCCGTCGTTCTTGATCCGCTTCCACTGGTTCGCGATGTAGTGGTTGGGCATCGGCTTGGTCAGGTCGCGTGGGTGCCGGAGAAGGTAGCCGTCGATGGTGCCGTAGGTGTCGGCGTACGACTCGATGGAGTGCCGGACGCGGGCGGCGAGGGGGACGTCGCGGTAGTCGCCGGCCTTGCGGTGCTTGAGGGGCGCGTAGGTCTTGGTGGTCTGGTTGACCTGCTCGGTGATGCGGTAGACATCGTCGGCGACGATGTTGTTGATGTTGACGGCCAGGGCCTCGCCGTTGCGCATGCCGCAACCGCTCATGAGGTCGGCGACGAGGCGGAAGGTGTCGTCGCCGGCGGTGCGTATGTCCCGGATCTGCGGGGCGGAGGGGATGACGGCGCGCTTGGGGTCGTACTGCGGGGGCTTGACGCCGTCGAGCGGGCTGTCGTCGTAGAGGCCGAGGCGGTGGGCGTCCAGCAGGATCGACTTGAGCTTGTCGAAGGCGTTGGACTGGGTGGCGAGGCCGACGCCGTTGCGCTCCATGGTCTGGATGAAGGCCTCGACGACCTTGTGGTCGAAGGTGCCCATCCGGCGGCTGCGGAAGGCGGGGTAGAGGTGGTGGACGAGCAGTGAGTCGAGGTGGCGGAGGGAGCTGGGGCTGAGGTCGCGCTGGCCGGCCTTCCACTCGGTGACGTACTCGTGGAACTGCATCGGGCTGTACTGCTGGACGCGGGCGGCCTTGTGCTGGCTCTGCGGGTTGTTCTTGCGGGCCTGGTAGACCTCGGCGAGGCGGGACTTCGCCTTGTCCTGGGTGGCGAAGCCGGACTCCTCGGTCTGCCGTCCGGCCGCGTTGCGGTAGCGGATCTTGTACTCGTGCGGGCACCTCGGCCACCGGCTCTCGGGGTGCTCGCACTCCTTGAAGAAGCTGCCCATGCCGCGGACGAGGTTGATGGTGGCCATGGTGTCGACTCCCGGGCGTCTTGCTGACCTTTCGCTGACCCCGGATGGTCGATCAGGCCTCTGACCTGGGAAGAACCGTGAAACGCGTGGTATGTGGTGGAACTTCATCGGCCGCACCGGCGACGAGATCCTCCAGGCCCGCAACGACTGGGAAACCGGCACCCGCTTCGGCCAGGTCCACGGCTACGACGGCGCCCGCCTCCGCGCCCCGGCCCTGCCCGACATTCCCCTCAAGGCCCGGGGACGGGAGCGCTGACCTGCGCAGACGCGGTACAGGTGGTGTCCGGCTGCACGCTGGCGCCAGGTCCTTGATCCCAGGAGGGGGCGGAAACCGCAAGGTTTGATCGGACTGATGCTGACACTTTGCTGACCTATCTGACCGCAAATCAGGTTCTGTGATGATGGGCAGGCCGCGGTTGTGTGATTCCTGGCCGGGCAGGGGCAGGGGCAGGGGCAGGGGCAGGGGCAGGGCCGCCGACCGCGGCGGGACCCCGTCGGACTGGGTGATGCCCCGGGGACGCTCTCGACGTTGGCGACAGAGAGGTTGCCGATGCCCCGTTCGACCAGGGCCCAGCTGCCCTCCGACGCTGGTCCTCCCAGCCGTGTGCGAGCGAACCTCGCTCCAACTCGCGCTCCAGCCCAGCGATCTGCCGCTCGCCGAGCCTCGGGCGACCGGGTGGGCCCTTCGAAAGGACCCCGGCCTCGCCGCGCTCACGCCAAGGCCGGCGCCAACGCTCCACCGACCGCTCGCCCACCCGCGGCGCGGTGGCGACCTCCCGGTTCTTCTTCCCGCCCTCGAAGCGTGCCACGGCGTGCAGCCGGATCCGCTCCCGCGCGGCCATTGGCCGGGGGTAGTGGCCGTGATGGCCGTCCTCGTGTGCGGCACGGCCATGGCGATGCCGCACGCTCCCGTCGCGGCGCCTCACGGCGAGCAGGGCTTCACGCGCGGCCTCGCCATGTTCACGGTTCCGGCCGGGGTCACGCAGATGACCATTCACCTCTGGGGCGCGACGCCAGCGCCTCGGCCCGGCCCTCGGGCCACAACCGGTGCCACTGACGGGCCGACTTCCCGCTCACCCGCAGGCGCCGGGCCACCTCCGTCGGTCTGACCTCCTGCTCGAACAGCTCGGCCGCCTGCATCCGCACCGATTCCCGGCGCAGCCGTCCCGCGGCGGCCATCCCACCCCCATCCGCATATCTCACACAACCTCGGATACGGCCACCACAACGCGCTCATCAGGCAAACCGGGACAGTTCACCCTGGCACGCCGAAGTCAGTAGGCTCCTCCCGTCGGCGTCAGGTGCGGTCGACACGGCGGGCGTTGACGCCGTTGGCTTCGAAGTCGTAGACGAACTGGTTGATCCGCAGTCCGTCGACGGCCCCGACCCACAGGTAGTCGCGGCCCTTGCTGACCGCGGCCGTCAGGATCGTGGCGTCGTTGCCGCCGTCGTTGAGCGACCGCTTGACGTCGGTGAAGCTGCACGGAGTGGCCTGGGTGCAGGAGGTCTCGCCGCCCGTCAGGTACCACGAGCCGGTCGTGGTGGCGTCGAGGTACGGGCTCCAGCGGTTCAGGGAGGCGACCGGGACGGCGTCGGGCTGCCACACCAGCACCGAGTAGTTGTCGCTCTGGGTGCCGCCCAGGTTCGGGTCGATCTCGAACCTGATGTTCGGCAGGTTCCTGCCACCGCCGTAGCCGACGTTCTCGGTGGTCTGGAAGACGTGGAACCCGACCTCGTCCAGGTCCTGCACCGACTGGCCGAAGAAGTCGACCTCGTTGCCGAAGTCGACCTTCTCGGCGCCCGGGGTCTGCGAGGTGGCGGCGTCCGCCACCTCGATGCCGAGGCTGCCGTTCCCGTACGGCGGCCTGGAGTTGTCCCCGGTTGCACCGTACGAACCGAAGGGACCGTTGCGCAGGGCCGCGACGGGGGAGCCGATGGTGTTTCGGGTGATCACGCCCCAGTTCTCCGACCGCGCCCCGTCGGTGGCCTGCGTGACACCCGCGAGCACGGACGCGATGAAGTCCGTGATCGCGGACGTGAGCGCGCTCTCGTCCGGGACCGTGACCGCGTTCGCGGTCGCCCCTCCCGGGACAGCCGAGGCGACGACCGCGGCCAGTGCGGCGACCCCGAGGACCATTCCACGGCGTGTGCCGAAGCGAACCTTCACAGCTCTTCCTCTCCGATGAACCCGACACGCGGGCCACGGCCCGCGCCTGCCGGTGCGATGCGGCCGCCGAGGTACGGCGACAGCGGTGACTGTCCTGCGCGCAGGAACGCGCGCTCCGCCCTGTCCAGGCGTGCCCTTCGAAGGCGCGTCTGGACGGGCAGGCGGCGGGCCGGGGGCTGATGCCCTCGCGCGGCTACCGGACCCGACCGACACCCGTTGCCCTGCGTGATCACCGTGACACGCGGCGATGAGCGCCGCACCACGGATGAGCCGTTCGCGAGGAAAGCGCCACACCGGCCACACGGACGCCCCGCCCGCACGTCCAGACTGTCGGGGTGCTCCGACCCGGTATGTCCATAACAGACCGGAACCTTGGCTGACCCGCATCAGGAAGGAGCCGAGGCTGTTCACGGTCAGCCGCCTGATGTGCCGCGGGCCGGGCGTGAACGCGCCAACTGCGGTACTTCGCAGCGTCGCCGAGGAGCTGAACCACGCCGGCTTGCCGAGTGGCCGCTGATCGCGGGGCCGTCGTTGCCCAGCAGATCAAGGCGCGGGGTCGGGGAGGATCTCGGTGGCGTAGCGCTCCATCAGCTCGGTCGCGGGTTCCGCGATGCTGAGCTGCCGGACGGGCGGGGCGGATCCGGGCTCGGCCGGGGTGGCGTCGGCGAGGAGGAGCTCCTCGATGCCACCCGGAGTGAAGAAGAAGATCATCTTGGCTGCGTGGTAGCCGCGGTTGCGGAAGGCGTGCCGGGTGCCGTGCGGGACGAAGAAGAATCCGCCGGGCCCGGCGGTCACGGTCTCGTCGCCGTTGCGGAACTCCAGCTCCCCGGAGATCACGTAGAACGCCTCGTCGTGGTCGTTGTGGACGTGCGGCGCGGGTCCGCCCTCGGGCGGCACCGTCGCCTCCAGGAACGTCAGCGCCCCGTTGGTCTCCCGGCCGCCGACCTTGAGGGTGTAGGTGTCAGGCCGTCTGCCCCTGCCCGCTGGGCACGTTAGACCGCGTTGCGCCTGGTGTACCGGGGGTCCGTCGCGTAGGGACCGATCAGGCTCATGGCTGCTCCTTCGTTGCCGAGCGGAGTATCCTAGCGATCGTTATTAAACTATTCCGCGCCCGTGGGCACGTGTCAACAGCACCGTCGACAGGCTGAGCGAGAACCCCGCACTCCGCGGGGTCACCGCGCCCCCGGTCGGCGGAAGAAGGGCAGGGGAGATTCATGCCGGGTGGTCGGCCTCGCGGCTACGACTCCGAACTCGCGCTGGAAGCGGCCATGCTGACCTTCTGGGCCCGGGGCTACGAGGGCACCGCCATGGCCGAGCTCACGGCGGCCATGGGGATGAGCGCCCCCAGCATCTACGCCGCGTTCGGGGACAAGGAGGCCCTCTTCCGGAAGGCCGTCGAACGCTACATGGCGGGGCCGGGGGCCTATCTGCAGGCAGCCCTCGACCAGCCGACCACCGAGGCGCTGGTGCGCACTCTCCTGCACTCTGCCGTGGAGGCGGTCGCCGGGGAGAGCACCCCGCACGGCTGCCTGGTCGTGCAGGGCGCACTCGCCGTGAGTCCTCGCTCGGCCGAGGTCCGGAAGTACCTCGCCAGGCTCCGGGAGGAGGGGGTGACGTGCCTGGCCGACCGGCTGAGGCCCTTCTCCGCCGCCGACGGCCTGCCTTCCGGCTCTGACCCCTCGGCCCTCGCGCGGCTCCTGGTCGCGCTCGTCCAAGGGCTCGCCGTTCAGGCCGCCTCGGGTGTGCCGCGTGAAGCGCTCCACGCCGTCGCGGACCAGATGATCACCTGCTTGCCGCGTCGGGCGGATTGAACCCGCGGACGTCGGACGGCAACGGCCCGACGCGTCGGCGGCACCAACTCAGCTGTCGACCGTCGACCGTCGACCGTCGCTACCAGCTGGGCTGCGAGGTGCCGCGTACGCCAGAAGTCGGTCGGCGAAGACACACTCAAGGCCACACGCCGTGTCGAAGACGAAGTGGAGCTATTGTCAAATCCTGTGGATGACCTGACAGCCCGACGGCCGGTCGATCAAGCAAGCGGCTTGCGGTAGCGGACGTACTCGTTCTGCCGCCGGAACCCGACACTCTCGTAAAGGTCGTAGGACCGGTGCGGGTTTTCCGTGCCCGTGAACAGCCGGGCGGTCGTTGCGCCCTGCTCGCGAAGGCTCTGCAGCCCGTCCAGCAGTAGGACCCGGCCGATTCCGAGGCGTCGCTGGTCCGTCCGGACACTCAGCTCTTCCACCTCGCCCACGGTGTGGTCGTGACGGCGGATGGAGCAGAGGGCGACGCCGACCATGTCCTGCCCGTTCCAGGCAGCCCTCCAGCATGCCGGGTCGGCGGTGTCGACGAAGTCCTGGAAAGGCCATTTCTGAGCGAAGCCTGTGTCCGCGTACGAATCGACGACCGTCCTCCAGGCTGCACGGTAGTGGCTTGTCCCGATCGGCCCCGTCCGTATCCCGGCCGGCAGTCCGCTGCCCGGGTCGGGTACCTGCTGCAGATCGCCCAGCTCCAGCTCGACCAGGCTGAAGACACGTCGGTAGCCGGTTGCGCGCAGCAGCGCCGTGGCGTCCTGCTCGGAGGCCATGGCGTTCGCGCCGATCACTGCCGTCCGCGCCGTTCCATGCTGTTTGACGAGCTGGCGGATCCGCTCTTCGGCCCAGCTCACCATGGCTGAGCCGATGCCCTGGCCGCGATGTTCGGGCAAGAGGGAGCCGCGGTGCAGGTACAGCCACGTATCGTCCCGCTCCTGCCACCACCGGATCGTCGAGTAGCCGACGACGCTCCCGTTGAGCACCACCAGGATCTGGTTCTTGGACGGCTCCTCCAACTTGGCGGAAGCTTCGGCGATCTCGGCCGCTGTCGGGAGCCCTTCCACAACCGAATGGACATCGACCCGGTCCCGTTCAACACATCCCAGCCGCACCGCAGCCATGGCGCCGTGGTCTTCGTCGCCGCGATACGGCCGGAACCCGAAGCCGGCCGGAAGGTCCTGTCCTGCCATGCCATCCAACATGACCGGATGTTCTCGGACTTCGAGGCAGGTCCGCCACCCTATTCACGCCCGCGGTCGTCTGCGGCCGTTCAACGAGCTTGCCGCGTTCGAAGCGGGCCCCGGCGCGGACGAGGGCAACGAGGCGGGGTGCATTCACGGCTCGCCAGCGGGCCTGGGCGGACTCGACGAGCTTGAAGACCATCGCCAGGGCGGTGACCCGGGATCCGGCGCCCTTGGTGACCTTCGTCCGCAGACGGACGTTCGCGAAGGTCGACCGGGGACGGCACAGGTCCGCATAGCAGGTGGCGGGCTGGGCGTGGAACTCCGCCGCGTCGAAGTAGCCGGTCCAGGCCGGACGTCGTCGCTGGCGGCAGAGCGGGCCATCTGGGTTTCGGCTTCGGCGAGCAGGCGTTCGCAGGCGCCTCGGTTGTTGCAGGCGGCTTCGGCGCGGGCCTGTCGCAGCAGCATGGCCCGGGCCCTGGCGGCGCGGGCGAGCGCGAGCGCGGCGCCGGTGAGGCCGTGGTCGTAGCACTGGTGGCTGAGCGACTTGAGGATGTTGGCGCCGAGCGCCCGGTCGCCGGCGGTGTCGGCCGCACGCAGGCCGGTGGTCCAGTACCGCTGAGCGGCGCAGTGGAATCCGGCGTCGAAGCTGGCGAAGCCGGCGAGGCGGGCGAGTTCAGCGGCGAGGTGCAGGAGGCGGGCGCGTGCCTACCTTCTCGCCAGGTTCAGGCGGTAGCACCTCCCGCGCAGCGGGGGAGGCTCATCCCGACCTGGTATTCGTCCGCGCCGCTGCACCCGCGAATGGCTCGAGCGTGCCCTGGAGCGAACGGAGTCGGCTGCACGTTTCAGGGTGTCTCCTCCGCGAGTGTGCCGCCGGATGGTTGCCGGTCGCCCCCGCCGGTAGTTCCGGTGAGCGTCGTGGTCCGGAGCACCGGCGACGCCGCCAGCATCACCAGGACCAACAGTTCCAGCGTTCCGCTGGCTACGAACGCGGTCCCGAGCCCCGCAAGGTCAGCGACCAGTGAGAAGAGCAGGTACGACACGGGCGTCAGGCCTATGGATGCGAACCCGACCACGCTCATCACCCGGCCGATGTAGTCCCGGTCGGTGGTGACCTGGACGAGGCCAACGAGCAGCGCACTGGCGGGACCAAGGGTGAGTCCGACCAGCCCCGACGCGACCGAGATCCACAGGGCGCTGCCGATGAACCCGAGCGCGACGAGCAGCGGGATCTGAACGGCCACCCAGCCGAGGGCCACCAGGGCCGGGCGCCGGGCGAGCCGGGCGACCACGACGATCCCGGCGCCCACCATCGCGCCGGCGCCGAAGCTGCCCTCGAACAGCCCGAACTCGGTGGCCGACCACCCGTGGTCCTTCACCAGCAGCGTGATACCGACGTTGAACGACGACATGATCGCGAAGTTGAGGCAGGCAATGGCGACGATCAGCGTCCGCAGCACCGGATTCGACGCGATGTACCGGAGCCCGCCGGTTCCGGTGCCGAGGGCGCCGGAGGTCCCGGTCCGACGTCCGGGCAGTCCGGCTCGCAGCAGGACGGCGAGGGCCACAGCGAACAGCAACGCGCACCCCATCGCCCCCACAGAGACTCCGCCCACCGCGATGAGCAGCCCGGAGAGGGGAGCGCCGACGACCGACGCCAGTCGGGCAACCGTCTGCAGCAGCCCAGCGAGTCGGGGCAGTTGGTCCGGCTCGGCGATCAGTGCGGGGGCGGCTTCCAACGCAGGGATGTTGACCGCGTCGATGGCACCGAAGACCAAGGCAACGACCAGCAGGACGATCCAGTTGTGCGCCACGAGGCCGATCACGCCCATGGCGGCCAGCGCCAGCATGGTCAGGATGCGGCCGGCCTGGGTCACAGCGGCGAGTCTCTGGATGCCGTAGCGGTCCACCAGCGTGCCGCCCAGCAGCATGAGCAGCGCCCGTGGAACAGTGCCGACGCTGAGCAGAAGGCCCGCGACCACCGGTTGCCCGTACTGTCCGGCTGTCCATCCTAGGATCGGCACCCACATCTGATCGCCCACCATCGAGGCGGTGTAGCCCCCGAGGAAGCGCCGCACAGGCGGAGCGCCGATCGCCTTGAACCGGCTCACCCGACGGGTCCTCCCGTGGTCTCCGCAGGCAGCGTCCTGAGGACCCGGTACTGCAGCAGGTCCGCGACTCCCGTCCGGACCTCTTCCACCGGCCGGCCAGCTCGCCGGGCGAGCTGTTCGACGGTGGCGGGCTCGACAAGCCTGGGCACCAGGTCGGCCAGGTTCGCATCGACCGCCGGGTCGAGCGAGTACTCGAGCCGTCCTCGCCGCAATAGGTAGACCTTCCCCGACCGTTCCGCCCCGTGTTCGCGCATCAGCCGGATGTCGGCCTCAAGCGCGAAGCTGACGCCCGCCGGGACCGCCACCCGCGCAGCATCGACACGTCCGGCGGCAGTCTCGGGGGCAGAGCCACCTGGGCCTGCCGTGCCGACCGGCGCTGACGCCCCGAATCCCGGGTGGGGTTCGCCCTGCCCGGTGAGCACAACCTCCAGCGCCCCGAGCGACAGCAGCCGCAGGAGCCGTTGAACGCCGTCCCGCTGGGGATGGCGAACCGCCTCTCGGATGGCCCTTCTCAGCGCGTCCGGGTCGAGGACGCCGGCGGCGATGGTGCCGGAGGTGGCGAGTTCCACGAAGCTGTTCTGGCCGCGTTCCAGCAGGTTCGCGAGGGCGGCCAGGCCCGTCGAACGGGCGGCACCGGCGTAGAACGGGACTTTGGGGCGGTCAGCCAGGTCGTCCGGGACGAAGCCGCGCACGGCTCGGCGCAGGATGGCCTTGTCGTCGAAGAGCCTCCCGCGCAGCGCGGGAGGCACCGCGAGCGAGAAGTCGACCAAGTCGACGTCCAAAAACACCGGGCGGCTCTCCAGTCCGTGGGCGGCCGAGGTCCGGTCATCGCACAAGCAGTTGTAGAGCCGCAGGTCGTAGAGCTTGCGATCGATGTAGCCTCGGTAGAGGTCGGTCGAGGGGCTCTCGACCAGCTCGGCGAGCCACGAGGTCCGGAGGCAGCCCTCGGTCACTCCACGGCTGATCTCGGAGACGGCCCCAGGGGCGGCGTTCAGCAGGGTCCGGCGGCGGCGCTCGTCGAGGCTATCGACGAATCCCTGCCAGTTCCGTCGGCCAGGCGGGGCAAGTGCGGTGGTGTAGCCACCGTTGAACTCGTCGCTGCCCTGCCCGGACAGCACCGCCTTCGTCGGGTGGCTGTTCTCCGCGATCGCCCTGGACATGAGCAGCCGGTAGAGGAAGCCCGGGTCGGCCAGAGGCGTTTCGGTCTGCCAGAGGATCTGCTGCCAGTCGTCGACCGAGAGGTCCCGCTCGGTCTCGCTCGCGTCGACCCAGTGGAGCGGAAGGCCAAGGTGATCCGCGGCCCGGGCGGCCGCCCGGAAGTCACCGGTCTCAACGCTGGTCGGGCTCAGGACCGTCCAGAGGCGGATGTCACGGTGGCGGGCTGCCAGGGCCGCCACCGCGACGGAGTCGATCCCGCCGCTGAGCTGGACGACCGGCGGCTGGTCGGCCATGCAGGCCCGTGACACCGCTTGGTCGAGCAGGGACTGGTACCGCTCGACGTAGGGGGCGGGGTCCTCGTTCAGTTCCCCGCTGTCCTGGAACCCCGGCTGCCAGAACCGCCGCGTGGTGACGCTTCCCGTGTCGAGGTCGATGTTCACGGTGCTGCCCGGGGGAACTTCGCGCACCCCGTCGAAGTACGTCCGGGCTTGGTCGGCCGAGTAGTGCGACACCAGGCTGAAGTGGGCGTCCTGCAG
The DNA here is from genome assembly GCF_040302725.1 of Kitasatospora sp. NPDC097605. NCBI lineage: Bacteria > Bacillati > Actinomycetota > Actinomycetes > Kitasatosporales > Streptomycetaceae > Kitasatospora > Kitasatospora sp. NPDC097605. The sequence goes on from NZ_JBEOSF010000004.1 coordinate 131,074, forward strand.
GGCGAAGGCCCAGTCCGGTGCGCACGGGACGGCCCCTGGAGTGAAGAGGGCCTTGAGCTCGGAGGCCACGTACAGACGGCCGTCGCGGACGGCGTAGAACAGCGGCTTGATGCCGAAGTGGTCACGCGCCAGGGTCAGCTTCCGTTCCCGCTCGTCCACGCCGACGACGGCGAACATCCCTCGGAGCGCGCCGAACAATGCCGGGCCGAGCACGGGCAGCAGGTCGTGAACCACCGAGCAGTCGGAGCCGTCGGTCGCCGGGCTCGCCCAACGCTTCCGCAGCTCACGGAAGTTGTAGATCTCGCCGTTCACCACCGTGACGTGCGAGAATCCCTCTGCGACGAATGGCTGCGCGCCGCTCTCCTCGGCGAACACGGCCAGCCGGTTGAAGGCTAGTGAGTAGGTCGGCCGGCGGAGCAGCGCCGTGCCGTCCGGCCCCCGGCTGTGCTGCCGCTCGCTCATCCGCGCCACTATCCCGTGGTCTTCCGGCCGGGCGGGGCGATCGCCCAGCAGGAAGACCCCCGCTATCCCGCACATGCACCGTCCCCTTCCTTCCGTAGCCCCAGCCCCCGGCCATACAGGTCGAGGCGGCCCGGCAGGTTGAACTTGTACGACGGGCACGGCATCGTGCCCTCGCGCCAATGCTTGGGGCAGCCGCCGCCGCAGATCGGCAGCACCCGGCATGACCGGCACGGCGTCTCGGTTCCGGCCTCGACGCCGGCGTGCCAGTCGTCGAACTGGCCTGCCGGCCGGCGTACCTCCAGCGGGAGGATTTCGACGTTCCCGAGCCGCGTCCCCTCGTAGCCCGGGACGAGCGGTTGCTCGGTGCAGGAGAACAGGCCGCCGGCAGCGTCGATCACCTCGCTGGAGGGATCCACCGCCACGCAGACGATCGGCTTGGTGGTGGACGGGAGCAGTGCGTGGTTGAGTCCGGCACGGGCGAACTCCTCGAACCACGAGAGCTCGATCTCCGCGTATCGCTGCTTGGTGACGGTCAGTTCGGTCACGTCGTTCCCCCACGTATGGATCACCGTCGGATAGAACGAGATTCGGCTTCCGGCCAGGCCGGCCGCCGCCATGGCGGCCGCATACTCAGCCGCCATGCCGGCGTTGGCCGCGCCGACGTTGGTGCGGACGGTGACATCGAGCCGGGCCAGGTCCGGGTCGGCGGCCGTCTCCCCCAGCATGCTGACCACCCGGTCGAAGCTCCGCCACCCCCCTTTGAGAACACGGGACTTGTCGTGATAGTCCCGCGTGCCATCGAGGGTCACCTCAAGCTCCGTGAGCCCGTACTTTAGGTGGAGGTCGCGCAGCTTCCGGTGGCTGAGCAGCGATCCGTTGGTGACCAACTTGCTGGTGTACCCGCAGTTGCCCTCGGCTGCAACGTCGAGAAACGCCGACGCGAGCCTGCGCAGGATGTCGTAGGCCATCAGCGGTTCCCCGCCGAACCAGCCGATGTGCAGGTGATCGGTCCCTTCCGCCGCCGCGGCCCGGCGCACCCGTTCGACCAGGCGCTCGGCGCGCGCGGCGATCGTGCGCTTCTCGTGCTCCTGCCCGCAGTACTCGCAGGCCATGTTGCAGTAGTTGGACGGCATGACGACGAAGGTCCGGACCCGGCGTTCACGGACCGCTCGCTTGCTCGCCCGCACGGCGTCCAGCGCCTCGTCGGCACCTTCGGGGACGAGCAGGCCGAGCGCCAGCAACTGGTCGGCCGTCGGCCCGTCAAGGCCCTCCGCTCCGCCGGTCAGCAGGACGTCGGCGATCCGGGCATCGAGCACGTACGTACGGGCCGTCGAGGTCAGGCAGGCGATGCGCACGGAGATCCCGTCCGCGTTACGGAACGAACCCTCGGAGAAAATCAGGTAGCGGCTGGCCCGCAGTTGCACGGCTCCTCCAATCCGTTGCTCACGGTAGATTCAGGTCGACAGGAAAGGAACCGCCCCGAGAATCGGCCACGCCCCTCTCTCGTTCTGCAGTTGGTGCCGCGCTGTCCGACTGAACAGCGACAGCGCGGCACCAACCCAATGAGCACCGGCTTCCCGCTCGGTTCGGCGCCTGCTTTCAGCAGGTCAGCAGATGCCGTTACCGGCAACCGCGACGTCGACGTCCTGCTCCTCGCTGGTCACGTCCTCGATGATCATCCGAAACACCTCCTCGCTTCTCCGATGGAAAGCGGGGGCAAACGGGCCGGCAGATGGTTCCGACTTCCCGGATCCTCCGCCACCCTCCCCCGGTGCGTCCAGCCTGCCATCCCGGGAGGAGGCCGACCATTGCCTCTTTAGGTAGGAGGCGCGGCGCGAGGTCAGGTCTCGCACCAGCACAAGACGCTGGCCGCGACAATGCCTGCCTGAAGGCGGGAATCGAGGCGGAGCTTCGTCATGACAGCGGTCATATGGGCTCTGGTGGTGCGCTCCGCAACCCCGAGCTCCCGAGAGATCTCTCGATTGTCCATGCCCATTCCCAGCAGCCGAAATACTTCCGACTCGCGGCCCGTTAGATCCGAAATCAATTCAAAGCAGGAGCGGACGTGCGGTGGCGTGGACAAAATCGGCCACACATGACCACAGGGTAATGGAGCAACATTTTCCACGATTCCCCTCCAAGCAGAAACCCCCATCACAACCCGGACGCCGGCCGGGATCGGCGCTCGGAAATCTCTGACCTGTCTGCCTGCCACTGCAATTCACATCAGTAACGAACAGTGATCGAATGATTACTGTGATCCATCGAGAACGAACCTAAGCGAACAGCGCGATCGACGTCAACGGCTACCATTCAGTAATATTTGACATTGCTCTAGACTCTGCGGAACCGCTGCCGCCCTCACCGAACAGCGGGAGGGCGGACGCATTCGGTGCGGTCCGTCCGCAGGCGGTGGGGTCGGAAGGGGTGGTGCCACTGCCCGGAGGCGTCGCGTGCGGTGCAGGCCCATCCCTTCACCACCACCGGCTCGACCAGGACCTCTCCCGTGCGGGTCTGTGGGCGGCCGAACGAGACCTCGCCGGTGAAGGTGACGGCGATCAGCTCGCCGTCGATGTCGCCGGGCGGCAGCACCGAGGCCGCTGCGGCGGTGTCGGAGAACGCCCGGGTGAGGTCAGTGCCGTGCCGGCAGAACACCCGCGCCCGGGGGCCGGTCGCGCAGACGGTCTTCCAGCCGTCCTTCCCTGGACTGACGTATGTCTCAGCGGCAGGGGCACGCGGATCTCCGGGCGGGGGCGCTCCGCCGGTCGCCCGTGCCCCTGGACTCGGGCACGGCAGCGTGCTTGACTCCCAATCACGAGGGGGAGCGTGGTCCCGGCGCCCCGTCGGTCGGCGGGTGAGGCAAACCCCCGGCCCGGTCCGGGGGTTCAGCGGATGGTGCGAGGTGCCCTCGGGCGGCGAGGGTTGGGGCCATGATCACCCGCAAGTTCCTGCTCGCCGCCCTGCTCCTCCCGCTCGGCGCCCCCCTGGCCCTCGCTCCGTCCGCCTCCGCCGCCGCCCCGCCCGCCGCGTCCACCTCCGCCGACGCCGCCGCCTTCCGCTCTCCCGAGGCGGCCCTCGAACGGGTGGCGCACCCGCTGCGCACCACCGAACCCCGCGGCGGCCTGGCCGACCTGCGTCCCTTCGGACGGATGGTCGGCGACGCCACGGTGGTGGGCGTGGGCGAGGCCACCCACAGCTCGCACGAATTCGTCACCGTCAAGCACCGCGTCTTCCGCTACCTGGTCGAGGAGAAGGGCTTTCGCACCTTCGCCTTCGAAGCCGCCTGGAGCAGCGGCCTGCGGATCGACGCCTACCTCACGCGCGGTGAGGGCGACCTGAAGCAGATCATGGACGAGGAGTTCCAGGGCACCTACCGGTGGTGGAACAACGCCGAGAGCCGCGACCTGCTCCAGTGGATGCGCTCCTACAACGTCCAGCACCCCGACGACCCGGTGCACTTCGTCGGCGACGACAACGGCTTCGCCGGCCCCGGGCTGTACGACAGGGTGAACGCCTACGCGGCCGCGTCCAGCCCCGAACTCGCCGCGCAGATCGCCGAGCTGCACCGGGGCCTGCGGCCCACCACCAGCGCCGACACCTACGTCAACGACTACTTCGCGAAGCCGCTCGCCGAACGCAAGGAACTCGCCGAACGGACCGGCCGGGCGGTGGAGCTGCTCAGGCAGCACCCCGGTGCCGACGCCGACGCGCACGCCTGGGCCCTCCAGCACGCCACCGCGATCCACCAGATGACCACCCTGTACGCCTTCGACTGGGACGACCCCCAGAACATCCCCGCCGCCATGCTCTATCGCGACCGGACCATGGCGGACAACGTCGCCTGGTGGCAGCAGCGCACCGGCAGCAAGATCATGATCTCCGCCCACAACACCCACGTCGCCCTCAAGACCTACGCTCCCGCCAGCCACCCCCGCGTCCAGGGCGAATTCCTGCGCGAGCAGCTGGGCGCCGGCTACCTGAGCGTGGGCCTGACCTTCAACCAGGGCACGTTCAACGCCTTCAACCATGACGGCGTCCCGGAGCGGTTCACCGCCGCCCCCGCCGCCCCGGGCACCGCCGAACACACCCTCGACAAGGTCCGCTACCGTGACTACGTCGTCGACCTGCGCAACACCCCCACCGCGGCCCGCACCTGGCTCGCCGCACCCCACACGATCAAGAACATCGGCGCCACCTACCCCGGAATCGCCGACGCCCCCCAGATCCGCCTCGCCCAGACCCACGACGTCCTCATCCACCTCCAGCAGGTCCAGGCCGCCCACATGCTCAACTAGGTTCCGCCCGGTCGATCATGTGCGGAGCCAGACAACAAGGGCGGCTGCGGTGACCGTGCCGAGGTGGACGTAGCCGCGTTTGTCGTACCCCGTGGCCACCGTTCTGGCGTGCTTGAGCTTGTTGATGGCCCGTGCTCACGAGACGGGCGGCCCGGCTGTCGGGCAAGTCCTAGCCGCGATCGCCGCCAACCCAGCGGCGCAGGCGATGTTCGAGGTGCTCACCAAGACCAACCGCTTCGCCCTCATCAGCCGGGTCAATGCCGGCAAGTAGGCCGAGACACGCATCCGGAAGACCGCCGAGTGCGTGGCGATGCTGGTCCGGCACGAGACGGTCCACCCGCAGCGAGCCAAGCCGGCGGACCCGTTGATGTCGTGACCGGGCGTCTGCCTGGAACGGACAAACCGTGCCATTGAGCGGAACTGTTCTCGAAACTATGTCTCGCCCGCTCCAAGAAGCGTGAAGGTCCCCGCTGGTGCGCGGTCAGCCGTATCGTTCGACGAGCGCGTGGCCGATCGAGGCCAGCTGGTCTCGGACACCGGGAGGGCCGGTCACCTCGAGCCATTCGCCCAGTCCGGAGAGCTCGCCGGCGAGCAGGTACTCGTTGTGGCCGCGGATCACGACCTCGATGCGGCCGTCGGTCGTGGAACCTCCAACGTCGAGCCGGCCGCCGAGCGCCATCCGGAGTATGTGTATCCCATGGGGCAGGCATACCGCCTGGATCTCCAGCGGCGTTCGTTTGCGGTCGACCTCGTCGGCGATCTCGGACCAGCTCTGGGCGAGGTCGAAGTCCTCGGGCCGGTGCACGGGATCGTCGGTCGGTTCGGCGGACGACACGCGGTCGATCCGGAACGTCCGTCGGCCGGTCTCGGTGTTGGAGACGAGGTACCACACCGAACCTTTGGCGACGATGCCCAGCGGGTGGACGGTTCTCCGGGTGTCGGCGCCTTTGCCGTCGACGTAGCCGAGCCGCACCTGAACGCCTCGGATCACCGCGTCCTGGAGTTCGTCGAGGAAACGAGGCGGCCGGTGCTCGACCCGGCTCGCCCCCCATTGTTGCGGGTCTATGACCAGCGACGACGCTGCTGCCTCGGCCTGCAGTCGGAAGGGCTCCGGCAGAGCGTGGACGAGCTTGCGCAGAGCTGTTTTCACTGCCGGCGTCGCAGCCGAGGCCGGACCGACAGCCAGGAACAGGGCGCGGACCTCACTGGCGGTCAACCCGGACAGGTCGGTGCGGGCGCCGCCCACGAGGCGCCAGCCGCCGCCGCGGCCCTGCACGGAGTACACGGGCACCCCGGCCGTGGCCAGGGCGTCGAGGTCGCGGCGGGCGGTGCGCTCGGAGACCTCCAGCTCTCGGGAGACCTCTGCTGCTGTCACCTGCTCGCGTCGTTGCAGCATGAGGAGGATGGCCACCAGCCGGTCGGTTCGCACGTCGGCAAAACTCTCACATAAACCGGTCATGGGGTGACCGGTTTCGGGCAGCAAGATGGCGACATGACCTCACCGAGGAGGTCGACCGCTAGCGAATGCCCCCGGAGGGGAACGTCAATGTTCAATCCAGCCGATTTTCCCAAGCCCACCCTCATCCCGGTCAACGGCGTGGAACTCGAAGTCTTCGAAGCAGGCCGAGCGAACGCGGGAAAGGCCGTCGTGCTCTGCCACGGCTGGCCGGAGCACGCCTTCTCCTGGCGCTACCAGCTGCCCGCCCTCGCCGCAGCCGGCTACCACGTCATCGCACCGAACCAGCGAGGTTACGGCAATTCGTCCCGCCCGGCCGAGGTGACGGCCTATGACATCGAGCACCTGTCGGGCGACCTCGTCGCACTCCTCGACCACTACGGATACGAAGACGCCACCTTCGTCGGCCATGACTGGGGCGCGTTCGTCGTCTGGGGAATGACTTTGTTGCATCCGAACCGCGTAGACAAGGTGATCAATCTGAGCCTGCCTTACCAGGAGCGCGGAGAGAAGCCCTGGATCGAGTTCATGGAAGACGTGCTTGGTGGCGACTTCTATTTCGTCCACTTCAATCGGCAGCCAGGCGTCGCGGACGCCGTGTTCGAAGGCAACACCTTCCAGTTCCTTCGCAACCTGTACCGGAAGAACGAGCCCCCCAGGGAGCCTCGGCCGGGTATGGCGCTGATCGATCTCGCCAGGGCCGGAACGCCCCTCGGTGATCCCGTAATGAGCGACAGCGAACTGTCCGTTCTCGTCTCCGCTTTCGAATCATCAGGGTTCACGGCCAGTATGAATTGGTACAGAAACTTGGACCGCAACTGGCGCCTGTTGGCACACGTGGACCCGATCATCCAACAGCCCACCCTCATGATCTACGGCGACCGCGATGTGGTTGCGAGGGCTGAAAGGCTGGAAGAATTCGTACCGAATGTGGAAGTGCTCAGTCTGGATTGCGGCCATTGGATCCAGCAGGAGAAGCCGGAAGAAACGAACCAGGCCATTCTCAAGTGGCTGGACCAACGGGATAACGCATAAGCTTGCCGTCTAACTCCCGGCCCCGAGGTGGTCGGCTTCGGCTGGCTGCGCTTCAAGGCATTGATGGATGTGGCCGGTCCAGGAGCCGGGCGACGTGGACTCCTCCCACACGACCTCGAAGACAGTCCCGTGGAACTCGCGTCCCCGTTCGCTCAGCATCGCGGCAGCGCGTTCCTTGGCCTGCTCGGCGTCCTCGACGGGGACGTCGGGCAAGTGTCCGCAGACAAACCCGCCGTCCGAGGTGATGAGGCTGTGGCGCCAGCCATGCGGGGTCGCCAGCAGGATGATGTCCTTCGGTGTGCCGAACGGAGCCCGCTTCCGTCCCTTATCTCTTTTCATGTGCTCATTCAATCGGACCGATTGAAGCGCGGGACCGTCGGTCAGACCCTCATCCCGTTCGTCGGGGTTGGGTTCGGTGCCCCTCTGGTGGTGGGCGGACCGGGCGTAGGCCTCGCCGGTGGCCGGGACTCTGCCCACCTCGTAGCGGACAGCGGGCCGTTGAATCTTCGAGCCGGCCGAGCAGGTCGTGTTGCTCGGCCGGGCCCTGGTCCGTGAGCTGAGCTTCGAGGAGGTGGCCGAGCAGATCGTGCAGCAGGAGCTCAGTCAGTTCATGGACGCCGACTTCGTCGGTGCTCTGCTGGAGCTGATGGTGGGAACGGTCGGCGAACCGGCACTGGCTGCGAACGACACTGTCGATAAACTGACGTTCACCGCCGAGGCGACGGCCGACCCGGCCGTCGCCACCGCGACGGCAACCCGCTCGCCGGCCACCTCGACGCGGCCGACAGCGTCGGATTCCTGCTCGACCTGCTCTTCGCCCTGGACCGCCGACCGCGCCCCTACAACAAGTACCTGGCCTGGGAGCTGGACCGGTTCCCGCTGCCCGGCTGGGAGAGCGCCGCGCTGCTGGACACCGTCGCCCGGATCACCGCGACCGGCGAAGTGGCGCCCCAGCAGCGGCTCTTCGCCCGGGTCGAGGCGGCTGCCCGGGCCGCCGGCCACGCGGCCGTGCTGGAGGCCTGGGGCGAGGACCTGCTACTGATGCGGCCCCACCCGGACGCCCCGGCCCACCAGCCCTCCTGACCCGGGCCGACAGTCGGATCGGGCAGAGCTGTTCAGAGCGTCCGCCGAATCGTGGCGAGCCAGTCGGTCAGCAGGCTGTTGACCTCGTCGGGGCGTTCCTGCTGGATCCAGTGGCCGCAGCCTTCCAGGAGGTGGGAGGCCGACAGGCGGGGGAGGGTGACGGGATAGGCCTCGATGGCGTCGGACATCCAGGTGGTGGAGGCGTCCAGGGCGCCGCCGATGAACAGGGACGGCTGCTTGATCGGAGCTCCGCGGTGCGGGGCGAGGTCCTCCCAGTCGCGGTCCATGTTGCGGTAGCGGTTGAGGGCGCCGGTCAGGCCGGTGCGCTCGAACTCCCCGGTGAAGACGTCGAGGTCCTCCTCGCTCAACCACGCCGGGAGCGGGCCGGCGGGGAAGCGGTCGCACAGCTGACGGCCCGGGGCGACGAAGTGGGGGTCGGGCTCGCCCGCGGCGGGCATGGTGTCGGCGGACAGGGCCGCGTAGAAGCCCGCGAGCCAGCCCCGGACATCGGGCTCGATCTCCGCCTCGGCCCGGCCGGGCTCCTGGAAGTAGGAGACGTAGAACTCCTGCTCGGGGCCGCCGATCCGGGCGAAGACGTCGGTGGGGCGGGGGCCGCCGGGCGGCGCGTACGGGACGCTCAGCAAGCCGACCGCGCGGAAGATCCCGGGGTGGAGCAGAGCGGAGGCGGCGGCGATGTTGGAGCCCCAGTCGTGGCCGACGATCACCGCGCTCTCCTCACCGAGGGCATGCACGACGGCGACGTTGTCCTCCACCAGGTCGAGCATCCGGTAGGCGTCGATCGCGGCGGGCTTGGAGGACCGGCCGTAACCGCGCACGTCGATCGCCACTGCCCGGTACCCGGCCGCGGCGAGGGCCGGGAGCTGGTGGCGCCAGGAGTACCAGGACTCGGGGAAGCCGTGTACGAGCAGGACCAGCGGGCCGGTGCCCTGCTCTACCAGGTGCAGGCGCCCGGCAGGGGCCTCGACGGTGCGGTGGCGGAGTGCGGCGGTCGGCTCGGATCGCATGGCGGGCTTCTCCTCGGTTCGCGGGCGGGTGGCGGGAACCCTTTGATCATGCGGCGCCGCGGCCGTTCGGCGCGATCAGCGTTGCCATTCTGGCAAGATCGCAGGACAGGGCGGTGCAGCCGCACGACGGGGAGGAACGGGGACGGTGGCAGGTGACGACGTGGCCCGGACGCTGGCGGCGATGGGGCCGCGGCTGCGAATCGTGCGCGAGCGCCGTGGCGTCACGCTCGCCGAGGTGAGCCGCGCGACCGGCATCTCGCCCAGTACGCTGTCGCGGATCGAGACCGGCCGGCGCAAGCCCACCCTGGAGGTGGTGCTGCAACTGGCGAAGGAATACGGGGTCGCCCTGGACGAGTTGGCCGGCACCGCACCCACCCCGGCTGCCGAGCCCCGTACCACGGCGCCGCACGGCTTCGGCGACGACAAGGCGGTGTTGCCGCTGACCCGGTACGTCGGTGGCCTGCACGCCCACAAGCACGCCCTGCCCGCCGTCGCGGAGCCGCCTGGGCGGCCCCGACAGGTGTCCCACGAGGGCTACGAGTGGCTGTGCGTCCTGTACGGGCGGTTGTGGCTCGCACTCGGCGACCGGGACCTCGTCCTGACTGCCGGGGAGGTCGCCGAGTTCGACACCCGCATCCCCCACGGAGTCGCGAACGCCGGATCCGCCGGACCGGTCGAGTATCTGATCATGTTCGGGCCCCAAGGAGAACGTCCACGGCTGCGCACCCCACCGGCCGTCGGCGGCCGCCACTCGGCGTAGGCGTCCGGGAAGCCGGAAGCCGGAAGCCGGAAGCCGGAAGCCCTGGCCGAGGCCGCCGACACGCTGGGCGGCCTCCTCGAACAGCCGGAGGAGGACAGCGCTCCGCGCTTCGGACGCGCTACCGCTTCCTGACCGGCGGGCCGGGGCACCCCTGGGGGATGCCGGCCGGGGCGTCGGCCTCGGGCGAGCCGGTCCGACCGCGCTCCAGGGCGCCGCTCCCGGCTGGGGATCCGTCCGGGAAATTCATATAGATGACTTTGGGGGGCCATGTGGACCCGCCATGGTCGGGGCATGAACTACCAGTACACGCTGCTCCACCTGACCGACGTCCACGTCGTCGCCGAGGGCCTGTTGCACGGCTCGGTCGACTCCCGGGCCGCTCTGGGCGCCGCGCTGGAGGCCGCCGTCGCCTCCGGCCGGGACTTCGACGCGATCATCCTGTCCGGCGACAACACCGACCGCGGCGACGAGGCGTCCTACCGCCTGCTCGGCCAGGCGGTGGACGCCGCCGCCGCGAAGCTGGACGCCCGCGTCGTCTACGCGGCCGGCAACCACGACGACCGCGGCGCCCTGCGCGCCGGCCTGCTGGGCCAGGAGCCCACCACCGAGCCGTACGACCACGTCACCGCCGTCGGCGGACTGCGCATCGTGACCCCGGACACCTCGGTGCCCGGCAGGCACCACGGCGAGCTCGACGACGGCCAGCTCGACTGGCTGGCCGCGCAGTTGGCCGAGCCGGCCGAGCACGGGACGGTGCTGGTGCTGCACCACCCGCCGCTCGGCGGTCTCATCCCCGGTTTCGAGGACCCGCGGCTCGGTGCGCACATCGACCTGCGCGAGCCCGAGCGCCTGGCCGACGTGGTGCGCGGCAGCGACGTGCGGCTGATCCTGGCCGGTCACACCCACAGCGCCGCGTCCGGGCAGCTGGCCGGGGTGCCGGTGTGGGTGGGCCCCGGAAACGCCTACGCCGCCGACCCGCTCGCCCCGGCGGGCGTCGTCCGTTCGGTGCCCTTCCAGGCGTGCACCCGGGTCGACATCACACCCGAAGGCGTGCGCACGGTACTGGTCCCGCTGCGCCAGGAGCCGGCGGTCTACGAGCTGCCCCTGGAGCAGCTGGTCTCCCACCTGGGCGGGCACTGACCGCGAAGCACGGCGCCGGCCGGCGCCGTCCCGGAGGACGCTCCGGGGCGGTGCCGGCCGGCGCGTCTACTCGTAGTGGGTGGTGAAGGCCACCAGAGCACCGCGGCAGCGCCGCACGACGCGGCACAGCGGCTCGCCGTCGCACACGATCAGCCCCTCGCGGACCAGGACGGGCGCCCCCGGGTCCGTCCCGAGCGCCTCCTGGTCGTCCGGGCCGGCCAGATCGGCGGAGACGGTGTGGCTGCGGTAGCGGAAGTCGTGGCCGAGCCGACGCAGCGCCCCGAGCACACCTTCCTCCGGAGCCCAGGCGAGGCCGTCCAGGCGCGGCGGCAGCGCGTAGCGGCTCGCCACGGCGGGCAGACCGTCGATCCGCAGCAGCGTCGCCACCTCGTAGACCTCGTCCCCGGTCAGTCCCAGCTGCCGCGCGGCCGCGGGGTTCTGGCGCAGCGCGGCGGAGCGCGGCTCCTCGCCGTCGGTCAGGTGCGCGGCGATCGCCTCGATGCTGTCGGGGGAGTGCCGGCGGGTCTGCGGGTCGACGGCGACCTGGATGCGCCGCTGGAGGACGCGCACGTAGCTGCCGCTGCCGTGACGGGTCTCCACCAGGCCGCCGGCGCGCAGTTCGACCATGGCCTGGCGGGCGGTCAGCCGGTGCACGCCGTACTGCTCGGCGAGCGCCTCCTCGGTGGGAAGCCGCGAGCCGGGCGCGAGGTCACCGGAGTCGATGCGGCGGGCCAGGTCACGGGCGATCGCGCGGTAGCGGGCTTCTCGGGGCACGGCGACACTCTACGACCCCGGCCCTCCGGCGAAGATCACGGCCGGGGCTCTGTCCCGGCCCGTCGCAGTGTTCCCGAGCCGTTCACCCGGACGTCCCCCACCAGGCCTGATGGCACCTCTGCCAAAAGTCATATAGATGACTTCATGAACCTCGTGAACTTCCGCGACGTGGCCTCGACCGCCGGACCGCACCTGCGCGCCGGACGCCTCTACCGCAGCGCCCAGCGGCTGCGCACCGCCCTGACGGCCTGACCGGACCGGAGCACCGAACCCATGACCACCGCGAACGCCCCCACGCCCACCGTCGCCGCCCCGACCCCCACCGCCCAGCACCCCGCCGACCCTGCCGCCCCGCGCCGGGGCCTGACCGTCCTGATCGGCCTGACCGAACTCTGGTACTCCGCCGCCGTCTCCCTGCCCCTGGTCCTCGGCCTCAGCCAGCGGATCCAGGAACTTGCCCCGCACGACAAGACCACCGTGCTGGGTCTGGTCACCGCCCTCGGCGGCGTCACCACCATCCTCGTCACCCCGGTCGCCGGACACCTGTCCGACCACTGCACCGGCCGCTTCGGCATGCGCCGTCCGTGGATCCTCGGCGGGGCGCTGGTGGGCCTGGTGGGACTGCTGCTGCTCGCCCTCGCGCCCGACACCGTGACCCTGGCCGCCGGCTGGGTGGTCACCGTGGCCGGCTACCAGAGCCTGGTCTCCGCCCTCACCGCCGTCGTCGTCGACCAGTACCCGCCGCAGCGGCGCACCCGCGTCGCCGGGGCCTTCTCGATGTGCAACCTCGCGGGCGTCGTGCCCGCGATGGTCCTCGCCTCCGCCCTGCCCGGCCGCGTCACCCTCCAGTTCGCCCTGTGCGGATCGCTCGCCCTCGCGGCCGCCGCGCTGCTGTGCCTGAAGCTGCCCGACCGGCGCCTGGCGGCCGGCGAACGCCCCCGGGCCGGTCTGCGCTCGGTGGCCGCCTCCCTGGTCGTCCTGCCGCGCGGAGCGCGCGACTTCCGGCTGCTGTGGACCCAGCGCCTGGTCGTCAGCTTCGGCTACGCGATGATCTCCGCCTACTCCTTCTACTACGTCCAGGCCCGTCTGCACCTGAACGCGACCGAGGGCATCGCCCTGGTCGGCACCACCACCATCGTCACCACCGCCGCCTCCGGCCTCGCCGCCTACCTCGCCGGACGCTGGGCCACCCGTCTGGGCCGGGGCCGCCCCTTCCTGCTCTGGGCCACCGTGGCGATGGCCGCCATGCTGGTGCTCAAGGCGCTCACCGCCGACGTGTCGATGGTCTACCTCTACAGCGTCGTCTTCGGCGCGGCCCTCGGCGCCTACTACACCGTCGACCTCGGCATGGTCACCCAGGTCCTGCCCGACGAACGCGACGCCGGCCGCTACCTCGGTTCCTTCGCCATGGCCAAGAACCTCTCCATGGCCATCGGCCCCGCCCTCGCCCCGGCCTTCCTCTCGCTGGGCCGCGACCCGGTCTCCGGTGGCGACAACTACCTCGTCCTCTTCCTCGTCTGCGGCCTCACCACCCTCGCCGGCGCCGCCCTCGTCCCCCGCCTGCGCGTCCGCTGAACCCGACCCCGGGGAACCCCGGCCCCGTGGCCCGGCATCCGGACCTCGACCGGCGAGCTCTCCCGCCGCCCTCCACCTCATGACGGTCGGCCCGCCGAGCCTTCGGGCGGGCCGACCGGCCGGCGGGTGTGCGCGGGCACAGCTGTTCGGCGCTCATGGCCCGGTGCCCGCGGGGCATGAGCGGCTTCCTCAAGGCCCGTTGCGCGGAGGCTGCACGGATGCCGCACCGGGGTCGGTCAGGCTCGGCGCCGGTTGCTGTCGTGGCGGAGCTGCTCGGTGCGGGCGGTGAGTGCGTCGAGGCGGGCGGCGAGGTCCTGGTGACCGGTGCCGAGGTGGGCGCGGATGCCGGCGAGGGGCGCTATGAGGTCGGCGGCGTCGGTGCGGCCGAGGGCGGTGGTCAGGGCGGCCTGGGCGCTCTCGGCGCGGACATCGAGGCCGGCCGCGGTGATCTGGGCGGCCAGGACCCGCAGTTCGGCGGCGTGGTCGCGGGCCCATGCGGTGACGGCGCGGTCCGCGGCACGGCGGTCGCGGACCGCCTTGACCCGCTCCGCGCCGGTGGTCCCGCCGGTGTCGGTGCCGGCACGGGCGCGGCGCAGGCGCAGGTAGCGGTTCTCGGCGGCCTGGCGGCTGGCGACGCCCATGGGGCGGGCGAGGTCGTCCCAGGTGGCACCGGCGGCGCGGGCGGTCTCGACCAGACCGGACTCCCAGGCGGCGAGCTCGTCGCGCAGTTCGCGCAGCAGGAGGATGGCGGCGAGGGCCTGGTCGGGGCTGGTGGCCGGTTCGGGCCCTTCGGCGGGGTCCGGGGTCCGGGCGCCGCGGACGGTGCTGTCGATGGCGGCCAGCGCGGCGGCCGCGGCGAGGAACGACGCGGGCTCGGACTCGGAGGGCGGGGTGTCGGATGTGCCGGTCATGGGCTGTCACTCTCCCAGCGACGTCTGAGGTTGTCATCGGATGGATGACATGCTAGAACGGATTCAGGTGAAGCGCACTGGCACCCACAAGTGATGGAGGTGTTCGCGATGCTGATGCGCACCGACCCGTTCCGCGAGCTGGACCGGCTGACCCAGCAGTTCCTCGGCAACGCCGGAACGTGGACCCGTCCGGCCCCGATGCCGCTGGACGCCTACCGCGCCGGCGACGAGTACGTCATCTGCTTCGATCTGCCCGGGGTGGACCCGCAGGCGATCGACATCGACGTCGAGCGGAACATGCTGACCGTCAAGGCCGAGCGGCGTCCCCGCCACGACGGCCAGGACGTGAAGTGGGAGCTGTCCGAGCGCCCGCTCGGCGCCTTCTCCCGGCAGGTCATGCTCTCCGACACCCTCGACCCGGACGGGATCAGCGCCGACTACGAGGCCGGTGTCCTGACCCTGAAGATCCCGGTGGCCGAGCGGGCCAAGCCCCGCAAGATCGCGATCAGCCACAACGGCGACCGCAAGCAGATCCAGGCCTGACCGGCCCGTTCACCGGAACCCGGGCCGTCCCGCGCGGATCTCCCCCTGCGCGCGGGACGGCCCGCCCCTCGGCGGAGGCCCCGGAGCGGGCCGACGTCCCGTAGCGACGGTGTCGGGCCAAGGGGAGGATGCCGTGCTCGACCTGTCCGGGGTGGAGTTCATGGACTGCTCCGGCCTCGGCGCCCTGGTCCACGCCCGCAACCACGCCGACCTGCTCGGCGCTCGCCTGGTCCTGCGCGGCGCCGGCCGCCCCGTCCTGCGGCTGCTCAAGCTCACCGGCCTCCACCGGCGCCTGGCGGCCGATCCCCGACCGCAGGCGCCGGCGAGCGCCACCCGAGCGGAGGGAGACACCCCATGACCCTGCGATGGGAGGCGTTCCTGGAGCGCGTCCGGGAACGCGGCGAATACGACACACCAGAGGAAGCCGAGCGCGCGGCCCGCGTCGTGCTCGCCCTGCTCGGCGCCCACCTCGTCGGCCGGGTCCGCGCCGACCTCGCCGCCCGGCTGCCCGAGGCCCTGGCCCTGATACTGCTCAACCCCCTGCAGGCCGCCGAGCCGCTCACGCCCGAGAGATTCGTGCGCGCCACCGCCGCCTGGCTCGAAGGTGCGACCGAGACCACCGCCCTCTGGGACATCGGCGCCGTCCTCAGCACCGTCGCCGACGCCGCCGAGGACGACCTCACCCGGCAGATCCTGCTCCAACTCCCGCCCGGCTACGACGTCCTCTTCGGCCGCCCGCAGCCGGCCCCGCACCCCTGACACCCGACCACCCGCCCCGCCCTGCCCGCAGTGCAGGCCCGCCTGGGCTCCCAGCTCACCGGCGAAGAACGCTGCGACGTGGCCGCCGCCTCGGTGACGCCACGCTCGGCAGCGGGCCCTGCGGACCTCCCGCCGGGTCGTGGAGAGGAGCGCGGGTGGTGGTGCGCTCGCTCTCCCGCATCCCGATCGGTCACGGCCGCAGTGCCGCGGCCTCGGCGAATCCGCCCCGGAAGGACGTCACTGGTCGGAGTAGGAGAGGTCTCCCACCGTCCAGCTGCTGATGTCGGCGATGGCGATCCGGTACATGCCCCCTGTGTGGGGCAGCCCGTAGCTGCCCTGCAGGATGCGGGCGACGTGCAGATGCAGATGCGTGGGCCGCACGACGGGCGGCGTCACGTCGTCGCCGGCCGCACCACCGTCCCGGGTCACGGGCGCCGTGAACAGCGTGGCAAAGGGCTTCAGGTGATCGGAGGCGGCGAGGACTTCGGCCACCCGCTCGTTCCACAGACTCTCCGGCGCCAGCCGGCCGGTGATGACCGCCCCCGGGACGACCACGGTCAACGGCATCTGGTTGCTGCGCTCGGACTCCACCATCGCGGCGATGTCGACGAGCAGCGCATCAGGGTTCGACATGAACCAGAGGATAGTGCCCGCCGCAAGCCGCCCGCACGAACGCCCCGACCCGCGACGTCACCGTCCGGAAGGGTGGCGTCCCCCGAGTGCTCCGTCGGGGCGCGTTCCGCGTGGACCGCGCCCGCCGGAGAGCGACAAGCGCCCCGGGCGGCGCTCCGCCCGCGAGCCGTGCGGGACGACCGGCCGGCCGGGACCGGCGGCGCCCGGGGTCAGAGTTTGAACATCGCGGTGTAGGGCTGAGTGATGCGTTCCTGCCGTGACCCGAAGTCCACGAGTACCGCGATGTCGCTGCCGCCTTCGACTTCGACGCCGATGGCCCGGCCGAGACCGTACGTGTCATGAGTGACCCGGTCACCGACGGCGAAGTGCTTGCGCGGGGCCTGCGCCCGGGCCTTGAAGGGACTGGTGGGCAGGTGGCGGGGGACTGCTCCGTATTTCGTCATCAGCGCCAGTATGCGCCGAAAAGCGCAAGGCCGGACCCTCCCGGCGTCACCGATTTTTGGGGATCTTGAATACCGGGTGCGTGTGCTTGTCCGGTTCGCCCCGAAGCGGCGCCGGACGTCATATCCGGCCCGGCAGGCCACCACAAGGGGTGGGCGTGCCGCTCCTGCGGTCGTCGCACCGCTGGCCGGTCGGGGCCGGGAACGGAGTGATCCACTCGGCCAACCAGCCTGCCTCCCAGGCATGTTGCCGGTCACGTCGGCGCCGGCCCGGCAGGCCGGGTGCGGGGCGTCGCAGAACTCGGGCGGAAATATCCCACCACGGAGGTCCGCAACCTGCTACTGTCGTCCTAGTTGCAGTAGTGGTTCCCATGAACTTTGTGTGCGCCTGCTGATGTTTCGCAGGCGCATTTTTGTTTTTCCCGGCTCTTCCCCGGGTGGGCGCTCATCGCGGCGACTCGAAGTCCGCAGCGTGCGGGCTTCGGACAGCCCTTGAAGGAGATATTTTTATGGCTAATGGCACCGTGAAGTGGTTCAACTCGGAGAAGGGCTTCGGCTTCATCGAGCAGGAGGGTGGCGGCCCCGACGTCTTCGCCCACTACTCGAACATCAACGCCAACGGCTTCCGTGAGCTGCTCGAGGGCCAGAAGGTCGAGTTCGACGTCACGCAGGGCCAGAAGGGCCCGCAGGCCGAGAACATTCGCCCGCTGTAGTTTCTGCCACCGGCACCCGCTCGGTAGCGAGGGGCCCGCACCGCGCACACAAGCCCGGTGCGGGCCCCTTGGCACTTCTTCGGCATTGCGGCACGCATCCTCGGCCGTTCATGCCCCCGGTCCCGCCGGCTGCGGCCATCCCCCCACGGGACGCACAGCGCCGCGTCCGACCGGCTCCCTGCCGTGGCAGCCCACGGCCCGAGGTTGCCCGCTCCCGCCCCGCGCGGTGAGCGCCGACCGTAGGTGACATGCCGCACGGTCCCACCGTCCAGGCTCCGACCGTCACACTTCCGGCAGCGCGGATACGTCCACCTCGGCCCCGTCACCGCAGCCGGTCCCGTCATCCGGCTTCGCACATGATCGCCCGGACAGCTCCGCCCAGTACTCCAGTGAGAGTTCTCCCTCGGGCCCCGCTCACCAGGTCACGGGCAGTGACCGCATCCCATAGATGAACGAATCGGTACGGAACTCGCGCTCGCCGGTCAGCCGCAGCCCCGGCAGCCGGCGGAACAGCGTCTCCAGGGCGATCTGGAGTTCGGCGCGGGCCAGCGGCTGGCCCAGGCACTGGTGCACGCCGAAGCCGAACGCCAGGTGCCGCCGGGCGTCCCGCTCCAGGTCCAGCTCGTCCGTCGCCCGATGGCCGGCGCCGCCGAACACCGCCTCGTCCCGGTTGGCGGTGGAGAGCATCGCCATCACGCCCTCCCCGGCCCGGACGGTGACGCCGCCCAGCTCCACGTCCTCCAGTGCCACCCGGGGCAGGCCGGTGTGCACGATGGTCAGCAGCCGCAACAGCTCCTCCACCGCGCCCGGCAGGGTGGCCGGGTCGGCCAGGCCGGGGATCTGCTCGGGGTGCTCCAGCAGCAGTGCGGTCGACAGCGAGATCATGCTCGCGGTCGTCTCGTGCCCGGCGATCAGCAGCAGCACGCCCATGCCGGCCACGTCGTCCGGGGTCAGGTCGTCCCGCGCCGCGAGTCGGCTGAGGGCGTCGTCCTCCGGCTGTGCGCGCTTGCGGGCCGTCAGGTCGCTCAGGTAGTCCCGGACCTCTTCCTGGGCTTCCCGGAGCTGCTCCACGGTGCTCTCCCGGCTGAGCATCGTGCGGCTCAGGCTCTGGAAGCGGTCGTGGTCCTCGTACGGCACGCCGAGCAGCAGGCAGATCACCAGCGAGGGCACCGGCAGCGCGAAGTCGGTGACCAGGTCGGCCGTGGTCCGGCCCGCGGTCATCCGGTCCAGTGCCCCGTCCACGATCCGCTGGATCTCCGGGCGCAGCGCCTCCACCCGCTTGACCAGGAATTCCCCGGTGATCATGCGGCGCTGACGGGCGTGCTCGGGGTCGTCGAGCCGCAGGAAGTCCGGATTGTCGGTGATCAGCTCGCGAGCGCCGGCGACCAGCAGCGGGAAGGCCGGGTGGCGTATGTCGGCACTGAACCGGCGGTCGGACAGCACGGTGCGGACCTCGGTGAAGCCGGTGACCAGCCAGCAGAGGTCGCCGTCGGGCAGCTCGGCCCTGGTCACCGGCCCGGTGGCGGCGGCCTCGGGGTACGCGGGCGGCGGGCCGAACGGGCAGCCGCCGGAGTGCCGGGCCGGCAGGGGGAGGACGGGAGTGGTGGGTGCGGTGGTCAAGGCGGGGGTCTCCTCATGTCGCGGGTGTTCTCGGGGGGTTCGGGGCCCGGGAAGGTTCCCGGCGGCCTGCGGGGCCGGCGGCGGGGGTCCGTCAGGCCCCGGTCCGCGCGGGCTCGTCCCCGGTGACGGTGATCGCCCGGCCCGGGCAGAGCTCGGCGGCGAGTCTGACGTCGTCGAACTGCTCGGGCAGCAGGATGGTCTGACGGACCCTCACGAGACTGTCCCGGTCGTCCTGGTCGAAGACCGCGGGGGCGTTCATCACGCACATGCCGGAGCTGCAGCAGCGGTCCCGGTCGATGCTCACCTGCATGTCGGGCTCCTCTCGCCAGGGCGGCGCCGGCTGCCCGGCGACCGCCTCTCGTTGTCATGGTCAACCCAGCCGTCGCTGGTCCGTTCACGGAGGGGGACGGTGGCCGGATCCTGTTTTCGGCAGTCGCAATTCCCGGGCCCGTGACGATGTGCCGCCGATCCGGCCCGCTTCGGTGTTGACAGAACCCATCCGATGGACAGGTGCAAATGGCTTGGTGCCGCGGACTTCTGATGGCGGCTCCGGTGCGACTCGCCACAGCCTTGGGGCGATCACGTGCCCCGATACTGCGGCATGCCCCAGCCAGCGGGAATGCGCGGAGGACAGGTCTGCACACATGGACTGAAGGTGTCTGCCCGTCTGTGCAGAGAGGACGAACCGTCAATCCACTTCCTGGAAATGGTCGTTACTGTGCTGTTCCGCCAGCCCCCCGGTCGGCCCCTCGGTCGCACCACCAAGTTCCACCGCTCCCACTTCTGCCTGGATGGAGTCGCTCCAGGGCTGGAGTTCGGCCATGTAGCCGCCGCTCTCGGTGAGGTCCAGCCCGTAGGAGCTGTGATCCGGTAGCGGCCGCCGCCCACCGAGGTGAGCTTCCACATGGACTCGTTGCCGCCGCGGATCCCGGCGACGACCGCGAGGAGGAGCTTCAGCGGTGGCCGACGATGACGTGGATGCCCCAGCCGATCGCGGCGAGCACCACGCCGAAGCAGAGGCCGGCGAGGGCGTAGCCGGTACGGGACGTCGGTCGCGCCGTCATGGCCTCGCCGACGCGGGCCGGCGGGTTGAGGGCGCGCAGGCCGAGGGCGAACAGGGCCGGCAGGCCGGCTCCGGCGAGCAGGCCCACGACGAGGATCCGCCACAGCGCGTCCAGGTCGATCCAGGCGTTCACGGGACCGCCCTGTCGGTGTCCGGGTCCGGGCCCGGACCGGGTTCGGTTTCCGGGAGCAGTGTGCCCGTCCAGGTGGCGTTGACGTTCTCCGGTGTCACGGCGGGGTTGCGGGAGGCGAGGAAGAAGGCGGTCGAGGCGAGCACCAGCACGGTGAAGATCACCACGACGCCGGCCGTCCCGCCGATGCCGTGTGCGGCCCAGTAGGCCGCGGCACCGACCACGGCGGCGGCCGGCAGGGTGATCAGCCAGGCCACGGCCATCCGGCGGGCGACGTTCCAGCGCACCACGGCTCCCTTCCTCCCGACGCCCGCCCCCAGGATCGACCCGGTGGCCACATGGGTGGTGGAGAGCGAGTAGCCGAAGTCGGTGGAGGAGAGGATCACCGCGGCCGAGGCCGACTCGGCGGCCATGCCCTGGGGCGACCCGATCTCCAGCAGCCCCTTGCCCAGGGTCCGGATGACCCGCCAGCCGCCGACGTAGGTGCCCAGCGCGATCGCCGCCGCGCAGGAGGCGATCACCCAGGTCGGCGAGGTGGCGCCGGCGCTCAGGGTGCCGTTGGCGATCAGCGCCAGGGTGATGACGCCCATGGTCTTCTGCGCGTCGTTGGTGCCGTGGGCGAGGGAGACCATCGAGGCCGAGCCGATCTGGCCGAGCCGGAAGCCGTCGTCGCGCGGGCGCTCGGGCACGCCACGGGTCAGCCGGTAGACGAGGCGGGTGCCGACCACCGCGACCGTGCCGGCGATGAACGGCGACAGCGTCGCGGGCACGATCACCTTGGAGACCAGGCCCTGCCACTTGACGGCCGAGGCGCCCGCCGCCGCCATGGTGGACCCGACCACGCCGCCGATGAGCGCGTGCGAGGAACTGGAGGGGATGCCGAGGTACCAGGTGGTCAGGTTCCACAGGATGCTGCCGGCCAGGCCCGCGAAGACGACGACCAGGGTGACGTCGCCGCTCCGGACCAGGCCGCCGGCGATGGTGGCCGCAACGGCGGTCGAGAGGAACGCCCCGACCAGGTTCAGCACCGCCGAGAGCGCGACCGCCACCCGCGGGCGCAGGGCCCCGGTGACGATCGAGGTCGCCATGGCGTTGCCGGTGTCATGGAACCCGTTGGTGAAGTCGAACCCCAGCGCGGTGACGACCACCAGCACCAGCACCACGTCATTGCCGGTCACGAGCCCGAACCTAGCCCGTCGGCCGCGGAGCGCCGACCCGCCGACGGCCCGGCGCGCCGGTCCGCCGTCACGCCGTCAGCCGATCGGATCAACCCGCGCCGCCCCGGTGATCAGGTCGAGGAACGCCCAGGCCACCGGGGCGGGCCGCTTCCGCGGGGCGACGTGGCCGACGCCGGGAAGGGTGAGCAGGCGGATGTCGCGGAAGGCCGCGTACGCCCGGGGCGCCGTCCGGAAGGGAACGAGGCCGTCGTCCCCTGGACGTGCGGGCGATCGCGCGCACGGTCGGGGTGCTCGGCCACCGCGGCGGCCGCGGGTGCCGGCAGGTGTTCGCAGAGTACGACTGAGCGGGCGAACGGTCGGCACAGGGTGGCCCCGCACCCGCACCCGCGGCCGGGACCGGCTTCGTCCGGCCCCGGCCGCCGGCGTGTCCGTCGAGGCGGTGTCCCGCGGCTTCAGCCGGTCAGCCGGTCAGCACGCCACCCGGTCGTGCGGGTGGGTCAGGGCGCGTCGACGAGGAGGCGGCCGTCCGCCGGGGCCGGAGTGGCGGTGAGGCCGGCGTAGGCGGAGTCGACCCGGGCCCGTTCGGTGGCGTTGGGGACGGCGTTCTTGCAGCTGGTGCCGGCGCTGGAGCCGGACATCAGCTGGGAGCAGGGCCCGGGCTTGGTGTCCGGCAGGCCGAGGGTGTGGCCGATCTCGTGGGCCGCGATGCGGGTCTTGTCGTGGCCTTCGGTGACGGCTTGGCTTCCGAGTTCCACCCGGGCCTGGCCGCCCGGGCGGACCGGGCCCAGCGTCGCCTGCGGCCAGCCGCTGGTGGCGATGATCAAGATCTCGGCCCGGGTGCCGGGCTGAGCCGGTATCAGCTTGACGTTGCGGGCGTTCGCGTTCCAGGAGGCGACTCCGGCCGAGACGGCGGCCTCCCAGCCGGGGGCCCGGGTGGCGTCGTAGCGGAGGGTGGTCACCGCGGAGACGCCTGTCGGTGCGACAGCTTCCTGTGCGGACGCGGCCTGCGCCGTGGGTGCCATGAGCAGGGCGACGGCCGCGGCGGTCCCGGCTGCTGCGAACCACTTCGAGTGGAGCATGGCTGTCCTTTCGTGGGGGTCGGTCTCCCGCAAGGAGGGGAGACGGTGGTGGGGGCGCTGGGCATCGCCGTCTGCGCGAGGAGGCGAGCCGCTGAAATGACGGTGAACTGTCAAGTCAATCGACGGGGGCCGCACCGGTGTTACGTCCGCTTCCGTCAACGCCGCCGGGTCGCGATTGCCGCACATGGGCCCGACGGTCCGGCCGGTGACCACTCAACTGCCCGTGTCGTGGAATCGAGGTGGCTTCGGGACGGGGTTTGGGCCTAACCTGCCCGCCATGTCTCAGAACACGAACAGCCCCGGCATCCCCGGGCAGTCGGCCGCTCCGGTCGGCGACTCCGCCAAGGTGCAGCGTCAGGTGCAGCGGCAGGCGGGTGTGGGACCGGTCTCCGGAGGCGGCGGGACGCTCTTCTCCGAGCCGGTCCTGGTGGTGAACCAGAAGGCGAAGCTGGTCGAGCTGACCAACGAGTACGCGGTCTTCGACCAGCAGGGCGCCACCCTGGGCTCGGTGGTCGAGGTCGGCCAGAGCGGTCTGCGCAAGGCGATACGGCTGCTCACCTCCCTCGACCAGTATCTGACCCACAAGCTGGAGATCCGGGACCCGCAGGGCGCCCCGGTGCTGCTGCTGACCCGCCCGGCGAAGTTCGTCAAGTCGCGGGTGATCGTGCAGCGTCCGAACGGCGAGGAGGTCGGCCAGATCGTCCAGCAGAACGCCATCGGGAAGATCAACTTCGCGATGGAGGTCGGCGGGCAGAAGGTCGGCGCCGTCAAGGCGGAGAACTGGCGGGCCTGGAACTTCTCCATCGTCGACGGGACGGACACCGAGGTCGCCCGGATCACCAAGACCTGGGAAGGCCTGGCGAAGACGATGTTCACCACGGCCGACAACTACGTGCTCCAGATCCACCGCCCGCTCGCCGACCCGATGCTCAGCCTCGTCGTGGCGACCGCGCTGACCGTGGACACCGCGCTGAAGCAGGACGCCCGCGGCTTCGGATAGCCACCACGCGCGCCCCCGCCTCAACGAGCCCGGCCCTCCGGGGAACCGGAGGGCCGGGCGGGGGTCAGTCGTCGATGCCGAAGTACCGGCCGAGGTAGTCGATGATCTCGACGGCGTGCGGCAGGAGTTCGGGCAGTTCGGTGGCGAGCACCTGCCGGGTGGCGGCGGACAGGGCGCCGGTGCTGGTGGCGGCCGGGCGGACGTACGGTTCCAGACGCCGGATCAGTTCGTAGTTGCTGTCGATGTTCTCGGCCCGCATCGCCTTCTCCAGCGGCGGCGCCCCGGGCGGCGGGACGGGCGGGAGCACCCGGCTGACGTAGGTGACCCGGTGCAGGATCCGCCAGCACGGGGGCTTGGCGGAGCTCTGCCGGGCCTGCCGCAGGGCGGCGGCGTCGGGGGCGTTGCTGCCCTGAAGCCAGATCGGGTCGACGACCTTGCGGTAGAAGTCGTCGAAGTTGGCGCTGGTCTCGCCGAGGTAGAAGGTGAGGAAGCGGTAGGCGTCCACCTTGCCCGGCACCAGCACCGGCCGGCCCGCCGGGTCGTACACCGGCTTGCCGTTGACGTCCCGGCGCTGCAGGTCGCCGGAGGGCGCGCACTGCACGTCGAGGCCGAAGGAGCGGGAGGCATCCTTGCCCTTGGCCCGGGTGTTGCTGTAGCCGCCGCCCGCGGAGGCGTCCAGGTGGATTCCCCAGCCGAGGCCGACGAAGCCGAAGGACAGGTCCATGGAGCCGCCGGCCATGCCGTGGAAGCTGTACGAGCCGGCGGTGGTCTCGCTGACGGCGTCGGTCGCCTCGGTGGTCTCGGCGAAGAAGCCGCCCTGCGCCGTCCAGACGTAGGTGTCGGTACCGATCCGTCGGTCCTCCGACCGCCTCCGACGCGGAGCGGTCCGGGACCGGTGGTGGTGGTCCGCGGGCCCACCGCCGCGGTTGCGGAGAGCACGGGGACCGCAACACCGCGTACGTGGACGAGTCAGGGATGTCCCGGGACGGAGCGCCGGCCGCCGGACGGCGAGGTCGGTGCGGGCGTGGCCCTCGCGTCGCGAGCGGCTACCGGTCGGCCTCCGTCCGGTCCGCCGGGTGCGGGCCGGCCTGGACGTGGCCCCGGAGCGCCAGGGGCAGCCGCCGGGCGTGGTCGTCGAGGCCGTGCTCGGCGGCGTACCGGGCGGTCTCCAGCAGGTGGGAGTGCTCGCGCTCGTACCATTGCCGCGCCTCGGCCGGGGTGGTGAAGCCCGGCGGCTCGTACCAGGGGGCCGGGTCGGTGAGCGGCGGGCGGGGGCGCTGCGGGGTGAGCAGGCGGGCCGCCGCCTCCGCGTGGTGCAGGTACCAGGAGCAGAGGCGTTCCCGGGCGGCGGCGCGTTCGGTGGGGCCGGTCTCGGCGGTGGCGCGTTCGGCGGCGTAGCAGCGCAGCAGGTCGTGCAGGCGGTAGCGGTCCGGGCCGGCGGGGCTGAGCAGGTGGGCGGCGGCGAGGTGGTCGAGCACCGGTCTGGTCGCGGCGGGGGAGGAGCCGGAGAGCGCGGCGGCCGCCGCCGTGCCGATGCGGGTGGCGGGGGCCAGGCCGAGGAGTCGGAAGAGCCGCTGGGCGGCGGGTCGCAGGGCGCGGTAGGAGAGGTCGAAGGCGATCCGGAGGGTGGAGCCGGCGTCGCCGTCGATCTGGAGCGCGTCGAGGCGGTCCTCCGGGTCGCGCAGTTCGGCGGCGTGTTCCAGCAGGGTGCGGTGCGGGTGTTCCGCGAGGCGGGCCGCGGCGATGCCGAGGGCGAGTGGCAAGTGACCGCAGGATGCGGCGAGTTCGGCGGCGGCGCGGGGTTCGGCGCGGGTCCGGTCGGCGCCGGTGATCCGGGCGAGCAGTTCGACGGCTTCGGGCTGGGGCAGGACGTCCAGCACCAGCCGCCGGGCACCGTCGCGGGCGGTGAGCCCGGCCAGCCCGTCCCGACTGGTCACCAGGGCCAGCGAACCCGCCGAACCGGGCAGCAGCGGGCGGATCTGCTCGGCGTCGCGGGCGTTGTCGAGCAGGACCAGGACCCTGCGGTCGGCGAGCAGTGACCGGTACAGGGCGGCGCTCTCGTCGACGGTGCCGGGCATCCGCTCGCGGTCGGTGCCGAGGGCGCGCAGGAGGCGGGCCAGCGCTTCGTACGGGGCCAGCGGCGGGCCGATGGCGTACCCGCGCAGGTTGATGTGGAGCTGACCGTCGGGAAAGCGCTCGCGGACCCGGTGGGCCCAGCGCACGGCGAGGGCGGTCTTGCCCGTTCCGGCGCCGCCGGTCACCACGCCGATGCCGGCGGCGCCGGCCGAGCCGGCCGAGTCGGCGAGGCCGTCCAGGGCGCCGAGTTCCGCCCGCCGCCCGACGAAGGTGGCCGGCGCGGGCGGCAGTTGGGCGGGTCTGGGCAGCTGCTGCCGGGTGCGCGGCGAGCCGGCGGCCGGGGCGGGCCCGTCCTTCAGCAACTCCTGGTGCAGGAGCTGGAGTTCCGGTCCGGGGTCGAGGCCGAGCTCGTCGGCCAGCTGCCGCGCGAACCGGCGGTAGGCGGCGAGCCCGTCGGCCTGCCGGCCCGCCCGGTGCAGGGCCCGGACGAGCTGCGTCACGAAGCGGTCCCGGAGCGGGTGTTCGGCGACCAGCGCGGTCAGTTCCGGAACGGTCTGCCGGTGCCGGCCGAGGTCGGCCTCCAGATCCAGGCAGTTCTCCCACGCGGTGAGCCGCAGTTCGTTCAGTGCCATCGAGCCGGCGGCCAGCAGGCTGCCGGGCAGCCCGTCCAGCACCGGGCCGCGCCACAGGCCCAGCGCCGATCGGAACTCCCGTACGGCTGCCTCGGGTTCGCCGCGCTCGGCCAGTCGGCGCGCCACCGACACCCGGTGGGCGAAGGTCAGGGCGTCCACCTGGTGGCCGTCCGGTGCGATCCGGTAGCCGGGGCCGTCGGTGAGCAGCACCGGCGGCCCGTCCTGGGCGGCGGCGAGCTTGCGCCGCAGCAGCCCGGCGAGGTTCCGTATCTGGCGGTGGGCGGTGGCCGGCGGGTCGTCCCAGACCGCGTCGACCAGGCGGGCCACCGGGACGACGGCCCCGGCGTTCAGCAGCAGGATGCCGAGCATCCGCTCCTGCTTGGCCCCTTCCGTCCGGGCCCGCCTGCCGTCGTCGGTCCACACTTCCAGTGGCCCCAGGATCCTGAACTCCATCTGCCCCTCCCGCGGTTGGCCGACGTCGAGCCGGGCCGGATGTCTTCGAAGCTCGTGACCGTTTCATGATGAAATCGTGTTGAATTTGTGCATTCGACTGGGAGTCTTCTCTCACCGGCCCCGCTGGGGCCGGTTCCCCCACTCCCAAGGAGCAGTCGGATGAAGCGCATGAAGCAGGCCGCGGCCCTGGCCGTCGCACTCGGCCTGGCCCTCGTACCCCTCTCGGCGAGCGCCGCGCCGGCCGCCGGGCCGGCCACCCACAAGGGCATGACCTGGCAGGTGCTCGCGTCGGGCCCCGACGGGACCGTCCAGGTCGGCGGCCCGGCGCACTCGACGCCGAGCGACCCGTACAACGGCGACACCCTGCCGTCCGTCTCGCTGCCGGTCCTCTGCATCAACGTGGACGGCAGCCCGGCGCCGGACGGCATCAGCATCGGCTTCTACAACGGTTGGGCCGGCGGCACCGTCGCGCTCAGCCAGCCGGTGAAGGGATCGCGCCTGAACAGCCAGGCCGCCGCGAACAGCGTCTGCCAGGCGTCCTTCGGCATCGGCTGGCGCCAGGCCGAGTTCCACGACGGCCGCTACGGCCCGAACCTGGAGTACGTCGGCGGGTGGAGCTTCTGGGCGTACGGCAACATCAACCCCAACGCCCGCTTCTGGACCGCCATCAACGACCAGCAGGCCAACCCCTGGAACTGACGGCGGCGGGCGGGGCGTGAGCAGCCCGTCCGGCCGTTCCGCCTGCGGTCCCGGTCCGGAGCCCTCGGGACGCGGCGTCGAGGGCTCCCGTACGAGTGGCCCGGTCACCCTCGGGTGGCCGGGCCGGCCGGCGTTCCGGGTTCCTCGGCCGGCGGGCAATCCGGGCTGAGGGGCGCGTGGCATGGGGCAGGGACTCCTCTGCCGGGAAGGTGACATGGGCGTGGGGCGGACCCCGGTGCGGGGCCGGCGCCGGGACAGACCTTCCCATCCGGCGGCGACCGGTGACATCCCAGATTTGCAGGGGGTGTGACGACCTCTTCCCGTGGTAGGGATCCGGGGCGCGGGCGTCAGGCCGGGGGGCGGCCGAGCCCGGCGGTGTACGGGGCCGCGAGGAGTGCGACGAGTTCGCGGCGGCTGCGTACGCCGGTCTTGGTGAAGGCCGACTTCAGGTGGTCCTGGACGGTGGCCGGGCTCAGGAAGAGCCGGTGGGCGATGTCCCTGGTGCTCAGGCCCCGTACGGCCTGGAGGACCACCTCCTGCTCGCGGGGGGAGAACCGGTGTGCCAGCAGGGACAGCGGGATGACGTCGACCGGGCTCGCGGGTTGGGCGACCAGGGCGACGCTGCCCCGCGGGCACTGGTCGAGCAGCGAGGCGTGGACGGTGAGCCACTGGCCGTTGCGGCGGCGCAGCCGGGACCAGGCGTGGGCGCCCGCGTTCGCGGAGGTGGCGTGGATGCGGGCCCGCTCGGAGAGGTAGATCAGCGCGGTCGGTACTCCGGCGGGGCGGTACTGCGGCTCGGAGAGCTCCTCGAACAGCTGCCGGGCCCCGGAGTCCGCGGAGGTGAGCTGACCGGTGGGGCCGATGACGGCGACCCCGAGCCAGGGTCCGTCCTGCGGGTCCGCCCGGACGTCCTGCCCGGCAGGGGTGCCCGGGGCGGGCAGCGCGTAGTCGCGCAGGGCGGCGGCCACGGCCCGGGCGGCCCGTTCCGCCAGTCTCTGCTCGCTCGCGCCGAAGGGCGCCGATCCGGCCCCGCGCATCAACGCGGCGGCTCCCCACCGCCCGCCGCCGACATCGAAGTTCATCCGCAGCTCGTCGCCCAGTCCGTACTCGGCGAGCAACTCCCGGTAGCGCACGCTGCGTTCGGGACGGTCGCCGGTGGCCCGGTGGACGGTCTCCACGACGCGGCCGGCGGCCCGGATGTCGACGAACCGGGTGGTGTCGTCGGACCACATCTCCAACCAGATGGCGTGCTCGAAGGCGGTCGGCTGCAGGCCCTCGGCGACGGTGGAGGTCAGGAAGCCGGTGACCGGATCGGCCCCGTGCAGGCAGCCCGCCTCGGATCCGAGAGCGGGCCCGAGGACGGTGAGGAGCTGTCGGAAGAACTGTTCCAGCGGGAGCTTCGCCGCCGCCAGATCGCCGATCTCTCCCATCATGCGGCGTTCCCTGTCACGGAAAGAGGTCATCTCCCCACCCTAGGCCCGAGGTTGGCCTGCCTCCGGCGATCCTGGGAGGTTCGGGTCGCCACCGACCGCTCCGCCTCCACGGGGAGTGGAGTGCGGGAAGGGCTCCCGGGCGGGAAGGGCTCCCGGGCGGCCGGGCTCCCGGCCCGGCCGCCCGGTGGCGGGTCAGGTGCCGGCGGAGGCCAGCCGGGCGTGGCGGCGGGCGGCCGCCTCGGCGGGGTCCAGCACCGGTACGGCGGCCAGCAGGCCCTTGGTGTACGGGTGTCGGGGGGAGTCGTACACCGCGGCGGCGTCGCCCTGCTCCACGATCCGGCCGGCCCGCATCACCGCGACCCGGTCGCTCACCTGCCGCACCACGGCGAGGTCGTGGGCGACGAAGACCAGCGCCAGACCGAGGTCGCGCTGCAACTCGCCCAGCAGTTCGACCACTTGGGCCTGAGTGGTGACGTCCAGCGCGGAGACCGGCTCGTCGCAGACGATCAGCCGCGGACCGGGGGCCAGCGCCCGGGCGATGCCGACCCGCTGCCGCTGCCCGCCGGAGAACTCGTGCGGATAGCGGTGGTACCAGTCGGGGTCCAGCCCCACCCGTTCGAGGAGTTCGCCGACCCGGGCGCGGACGCGGCGCTCGTCGCTCTCGCCGGCGATGCGCAGCGGGTCGGCGACGGATTCGCCGATGCTGCGGCGCGGGTTGAGCGAGGAGACCGGGTCCTGGAAGACCATCTGCAGCTCCTGCCGGATCGGGCGCAGCTCCTTCTCCCCGAGCGCCCCGATGTCCCGGCCCCGGTAGTGCAGCCGGCCGCCGGTCGGCTCCAGCAGGCGGACCAGCATCCGTCCGAGGGTGGTCTTGCCGGAGCCGGACTCGCCGACGATGCCCAGCGTCTCACCGGCCCGCACGGTGAGCGAGACGCCGTCCACGGCGGTGACGGGCGCGGCGCGCCGGCCGAGGCCGCCGCGGGCGGCGAACTCCCGGCGCAGGTCGACGGCTTCGAGCAGGACGTCGCCGCCCCCGGTCGGCTCGGCGGGCTCGACGTGGTCGACGGGCTCGGCGGGCCCGGCCGGATCGCGCGGCGCGTCCACCCGCGGCACCGCCGACAGCAGCGCGCGGGTGTACGGCTCGCGCGGTGCGCCCAGCACCTCCGTGACGGGGCCGTGCTCCACCGCCCGGCCGTCCTTCATCACCAGCACCCGGTCGACGCTCCCGGCGACCACGCCCAGGTCGTGGGTGACCAGCACCAGTCCGGCCCCGGTCTCGGCGCGCAACTCGTGCAGCAGGTCGAGGACCTGGGCCTGGACGGTGACGTCGAGCGCGGTCGTCGGTTCGTCGGCGACCAGCAGCCGCGGCTCGCAGGCCAGGGCCATCGCGATCAGCACCCGCTGGCGCATGCCGCCGCTGAACTCGTGCGGGCGCGACCGCGAGCGGCGGGCCGCGTCGGGGATGCCGACGCGGTCGAGCACCGCGACGGCCCGCTTCCCGGCGTCCCGGCGGGAGAGCTTCCGGTGCACCCGGACGACCTCGGTGATCTGGTCGCCCACGGCGTGGTACGGGTCGAGGGCGGAGAGCGGGTCCTGGAACACCATGGCGGCCAGTCCGCCGCGCAGGCGCCGCAGGTCGGCGCCCTCGGCGGTGACGGCGTCGACGCCGGCGACCCGGACCGAGCCGCCGATCCGGGCGCCGGTGCCGTGGTGCAGGCCGAGCAGCCCGAAGGCGACGGTGCTCTTGCCGGAGCCGGACTCGCCGACGATGCCGAGCGCCTGCCCGGCCTCCAGGGTGAAGCCGACCCCGTCGACGGCGCGGACGTGGCCGTCGCCGACCGGGAAGTCGACGACCAGGTCCCGGACGTCGACGAGGGGTTCGGGGCTCATGTCAGGACCACCCTTCGGTCGGTCACCGCGTAGAGCACGTCCGCGACGACGTTGGCGAGGACCACGCAGAACCCGGTGACGAGGGTCAGGCCGACGACGGTCGGCAGGTCGATCAGGCCGACCGAGGTGACCAGCAGCTTGCCGAGCCCCGGGAGGCCGAAGAGGGACTCGGTGAGCACGGCGCTCCCGAACATCGTCCCGAGGTCGATGGCGGTGAGCGCGATCACCGGGGTGAGCGCGCCGCGCAGGGCGTGCCTGGTCACCAGGTGCCGTTCGCTGACGCCGTACGCCCGGAAGGTGCGGATGTGGTCGTCGGCGAGCGCCTCCAGCATGGAGGAGCGGGTCAGCCTGGCGTACTTGGCGGACTCGACGAGGGCGAGTGAGGTCCAGGGCAGCAGCAGGCCCCAGAACCACTGCTGGGGGTCCTCGGTGAGCGGGACGTAGCTGGGGAACGGCAGCCACTGGAGCTGGGCGCAGAGCACGATGAGCAGCACCAGGCCGATGATGAAGACCGGGACGGAGCTGCCGGCCAGCGTCAGCCCGGTGAGCAGGCGCTCGCCGAGCCGGCCCCGGCGCAGCGCCGAGACCAGGCCGGTGCCGACGCCGAGGATCAGCCAGAGCACCATCGCGCCGAACGCGAGCGAGGCCGTCACCGGGAGCCGGGCGGTGATCATGTCGGTGACCTGCTCGCCGCTGCGGTAGGAGACGCCCAGGCAGGGCGCCGGGCAGTGCAGCAGCCCGGTGCCGGCGCTGAAGTCGCGGCCGGCGACGAGGCCCTGGAGGAAGTGGGCGTACTGGAGGTGCAGCGGCGCGTCGAGGCCCAGCCGTTCGCGCACCTGGGTGACCTGGGCGGGGCTGCACTTCTCGCCGCAGGCCAGCTGGGCGGGGTCGCCGGGGGCGATGTAGAAGACCGCGTAGACGACCACGGAGAGGGCGAGCAGGACGCCGAGCATGGCGACGGCCCTGCGGAGCAGGAAGCGGGTCATGCGGTGGCCTCCTTGGAGCCGGCCTGCCCGGCGGCGGACGGTCCGGTGGCGGGCCGTCCGGCGCCGCGCGCCGTGCCGACCCGCAGCCGGGAGGCCGCGCGCGGGTCGAGCTCGGTGCGGACGGCGTCGCCGAGCACGGTGAAGGAGAGCACGGTGACGAACAGCAGCGCGGACGGCAGCAGCACGTACGTCGGGTCGGCGCGGAACCAGGTGGTCGCGCCGGAGAGCATCTGGCCCCAGGACGCGGTCGGCGGCTTGACGCCCACCCCCAGGAAGGAGAGCCCGGCCTCGGCGACCACGTTGGACGGCAGCAGCACCGCCGCGTAGGTGATGACCGGTGCGGCGAGCGAGGGCAGCAGCTCGCGGCGGGCGATCCGCCACCGGCTCGCGCCGGCCAGCCGGGCCGCCGAGACGTAGTCGAGCTGCCGCAGGCCGAGCGTCTGCGCCCGGACGATCCGCGAGGTGCCGGCCCAGCCGAGCAGCCCGATGACCAGGGTCAGCAGCAGCGGGCGGGGGAAACCGGACGGCACCACCGCCATCAGCGAGATGGCGAAGACGAGCGAGGGCAGCGCGAGCATCACCTCGGTGGTGCTGCCGATCAGCTGGTCGAGCACCCGGCTGCCGAGGCCGGCCGCGAGGCCGATCAGGACGCCGAGCGTGATCTGCACGAAGGTGGCGCCGACGGCGACGA
This sequence comes from Kitasatospora sp. NPDC097605, assembly GCF_040302725.1. Classification (NCBI taxonomy): domain Bacteria; kingdom Bacillati; phylum Actinomycetota; class Actinomycetes; order Kitasatosporales; family Streptomycetaceae; genus Kitasatospora; species Kitasatospora sp. NPDC097605. The sequence goes on from NZ_JBEOSF010000004.1 coordinate 163,608, forward strand.
GCAGCGAGACCCGGGCGCCGTGGACGAGCCGGGCGAACACGTCCCGCCCGGTGCCGGGTTCGACGCCGAGCCAGTGGTCGGCGCTGACGCCGCCGAAGGAGCCGACGGGCACCCCGCCGGCCGCCGAGTCGAGCAGGTCGTTGTGGTAGCCGGTGGGGTCCTGGCCCTCGATCGCGCTGAGCAGCGGTGCCCCCGCCGCGACCAGGGCGAGCAGGACGATGACGAGGCCGGCGGCGACGGCGGAGCGGCGCGCGAGCAGCCGCCGCCACACCTGCCGTCCTCCGGGGGCCGGGGAGGCCGTGCGGGCCTCGGCTACCCGGACGGCCTGTGCTGCTCAGCCGGGGAGCGGACTGGCAGCGCAAGCGCGCGCTCGTCCAGCCGGCGGTCCGCCCGCGCCAGGTGCGGGGGTACGCGGCGACGATGGTCGAGTGCGCCGTCGCGCACGCCGACGGCTGGCGGGACGGGCGGCGCGTCGACGTCATGGGCGAGATGAACGCGCTGACCCAGCGGATCATCGTCCGCACCCTGTTCGGCGGTGACGTCGGCGACCGGGACCGGGCGCTCGCGGACGCCGTGGCGGTGGCCCAGCGGGAGATCGGTGCCGAGCTGCGCAGCGTCTCCCTGTTCCTGCCCGGCTGGGTCCGCACGCCCGCCCGGCGGCGGTTGCTCGCCGCCGTCGCGACGATCGACGCCGAGGTCGGCCGGCTGATCGGCGACCGGACGGCCGCCGGCACCGATCCCGCGCGGGGCGACGACCTGCTGGCCCGCCTGCTCGAGGCCCGTGACGACAAGGGGCGGCCGCTCTCGCCCCGCGAGGTCCGCGACGAGGCCGTGACGCTCTGGGCCGCCGGCCACGAGACCACGGCCACCACGCTGACCTGGACCTGGTACCTGCTCTCGCGTTCCCCGCAGGCCCGCGACCGGCTGAGCGAGGAACTCGCCCGCGTCCTCGGCGGCCGTCCGCCCGGCTACGACGACTACGAGCGGCTCCACTGGACCCGCCAGGTCGTCAAGGAGTCCCTGCGCGTCTACCCGCCCGCCTGGACGATCTCACCCGCCGTGGCCCACGAGGGCGCGACGCTCGGCGGCGCGCCCGTCCCCGTCGGCACGACCGTGTGGTGCAGCCCGTGGACCACCCACCGCGACCCGCGCTGGTTCCCCGACCCGGAGGCCTTCCGCCCCGAGCGATGGGACCCCGACGCGCCGACGGCGGTCCCCGATCACGCCTGGTTCCCCTTCGGCGGCGGCCGGCGCGCCTGCCTCGGCGCCCGCTTCGCCCTCGTCGAGGCCACGCTGCTGATCGCCACCCTCGCGCAACGCTTCCACCTCCACGTCGACCCCGGCGAGCCCACTCCCCACCCCGGCATCCTCCTCCAGCCCGCCGAACCACTCCGCGCGACGCTGCGCACGTCGTAGGTCACTCCCGGTTCCGCCGTCAGCGCGCCGCCGGCACGTCGGCGCCGAGGGCGGCGGCCGCCTCCGGCGCGGGCGGCGCGGGCGTGTCGACCCAGGCCTCGGCGAGGCGCTGCAGCCCCTGCCACAGGTCCAGGGCCGCCTCCCTCAGATGCACGGCGGCGGGGCTGTCCGACTCGGCGGCGAGCAGATAGGCGTCGATGCCGGTGACGGAGTGCCGCAGCTGGCGGCGCAGCGGTTCCACCTGCCCGGCGTGGTCCCCGCTCTCGCGGGGCGCGCCGATGCGCTCGGTGAGGAACGCGGTGAGCCGTTCCAGTTCGTGCCGGGTCATCTGGGTCACGGGACCATCTCCCGGAAGGCGCCCCGCGCGACGGGTGCTGCGCGGGCGGGTGCGGGTGGACGTGACTCCACTGTTCGCCCCCGGGGCGATGCCTGTCAACCATTGCACGAAAATACTGTCGTGTTTCCATCGTCGTGAATCACCGGTCGTATAATCGGCCCATGGACGATGGCACCCCACCCGTGCGGCAGTGGACCTTCCTGACCAACCACGCCCGCGTGCTCGTCCAGATCGCCCGCGATCCCGGCATCCGCGTGCGCGACCTCGCCGCCCGCTGCCTGCTCACCGAACGCGCCGTCCAGCGGATCATCGCCGACCTCGAACAGGCCGGCTACCTCAGCCACCAGCGCAACGGCCGCACCAACCACTACACGGTGATCGACAGCAAGCAGCTGCGCCACCCCGCCGACTCGGGCCCGACCCTCGCCGAACTCCTCTCGGTCCTGCTGCGCTGAGGCCCGCGCACCGCCCGACCCGCCGAGGGCCGGGGGGCGGTACGTGCCGCACGGCCCGGCCCGGCCGGGATCAGGAGCGGACGGCAGTGCCCATCCAGGCGCGGTTGCCGAGCAGGGTCTTGATGTCCGAGGCGAGTCCGTTGTCGGGGTTCACCAGGAAGCCGAGCTCGTAGAGGGTGTCCTTGTCCCAGCCGGTGGTGAGCAGGCGGATCGGGACGTCGCCGGGGTGGGCGTGGAGGGCGAGTTTGAGCTCGGCCACGATCTCGGGGGTGACCCGGGCGGCCGGCACGGTGATCTGCACCGGCGGCTTGGTGCCCAGTTCGGCGGAGGAGACGTCGAGGGTGGTGATCTCCTGGCCGAAGATGCTCAGGGAGCCGTCGCGCTCGTTGAGCCGGCCGCGCACCGAGATGACGTTGTCCTCCACCATCTGCTCGGCCATCAGGTTGTAGGTGGCGGGGAAGAACAGCACCTCGACCGAGCCGTCGCGGTCGGCGAGGGTGATGATCGCCCAGGCGTTGCCGGCCTTGTTGATCCGGCGGTCCACCGCGGTGATGAGCCCGGAGAGGCGGACCTCGCCCTCGGTGCGGCCGGAGCCGAGGAGGTCGGCGATCGAGGTGTCGCGGTTCTGGGAGAGGATGTGCTCGGCGCCGTCGAGCGGGTGGCTGGAGACGTAGAGGCCGAGCATCTCCCGTTCCAGGGAGAGGAGTTGGCGGCGCGGCCACTCGCGGTCGGTGAGCTCGAAGTCCAGTCCGATGCCGGGGCCGCCGCCCTCGTCGGCGTCCAGGGCGCCGAAGAGGTCGTCCTGGCCGATCGCCTGCTGCTTCTTCAGCCCGGTGACGGCGTCGATCGCGCTCTCGTGCACGGTGCTCAGCGAGAGCCGGGTGTGCCCGAGGGAGTCGAAGGCGCCGGCCTTGACCAGGGAGTCGACGGTGCGCTTGTTGCACACCACCAGCTCCACCTTGTCCAGGAAGTCGGGGAAGGAGGTGTACTTGCCCTTCTCCTCCCGGGTGCGCACCAGCGACTCGATGACCGGGACGCCGACGTTGCGCACGGCCTTGAGGCCGAAGCGGACGTCGCTGCCGACGGCGGTGAAGTCGACCACCGACTCGTTGACGTCGGGGGAGAGGATCCGGATGCCCATCTGCCGGCACTCCGCCAGGTAGACCGCCATCTTGTCCTTGTCGTCGGCGACCGAGGTGAGCAGGGCGGCCATGTACTCGGCGGGGTAGTTCGCCTTGAGGTAGGCGGTCTGGTACGAGACCAGGCCGTAGGCGGCGGAGTGCGATTTGTTGAACGCGTAACCGGCGAACGGGACCAGGACGTCCCACACCGCCTGGATGGCCTCGTCGGAGTAGCCGCGCTCCTTGCAGCCGGCGTGGAAGGGGACGAACTCCTTCTCCAGGACCTCCTTCTTCTTCTTGCCCATCGCCCGGCGCAGCAGGTCGGCCTGGCCGAGCGAGTACCCGGCGAGCACCTGGGCGGCGCGCTGGACCTGCTCCTGGTAGACGATCAGCCCGTAGGTGGGGCCGAGGACGTCCTTGAGCGGCTCCTCCAGCTCGGGGTGGATCGGGATGATCTCCTGCTGCGCGTTCTTGCGCAGGGCGTAGTTGGTGTGCGAGTTCATGCCCATCGGCCCGGGCCGGTACAGCGCGGAGACGGCGGAGATGTCGGCGAACTCGGTCGGCTTCATCAGCTTGAGCAGGGCGCGCATCGGGCCGCCGTCGAGCTGGAAGACGCCGAGGGTGTCGCCGCGGGCCAGCAGCTGGTAGGTGGTGGGGTCGTCGATCGGGATCTTCTCGATGTCGACGTCGACGCCCCGGTTGGCCTTCACGATCTTGATGCAGTGGTCGATGATGCCCAGGTTCCGCAGACCCAGGAAGTCCATCTTGATCAGGCCCATGGCTTCGCACGACGGGTAGTCGAAGCCGGTGATGATGGTGCCGTCCTTGTCCCGCATGTGCAGCGGGATCAGCTCCAGCAGCGGGGTGGAGGAGAGGATGACGGCGGCGGCGTGCACACCGGTGCCGCGGATCAGGCCCTCGATGCCCCGGCCGGTGTCGATGATCTTCTTGACGTCGGGCTCGTTGTCGTACAGCGCCCGGATCTCGGTGCCCTCGTTGTACCGGGGGTGCTTGTCGTTGAAGAGGTCGGCCAGCGGCACGCCCTTGCCCATGACGTCCGGCGGCATCGCCTTGGTGATCCGGTCGCCCATCGCGAAGGGGTAGCCGAGGATGCGGTTGGCGTCCTTGACGGCGGCCTTGGCCTTGATGGTGCCGAAGGTGTTGACCTGGGCGGTGTAGGCGGAGCCGTACTTCTCGGTGACGTAGCGCACCATCTGGTCGCGCTGGCGGTCGTCGAAGTCGATGTCGACGTCCGGGGGGTTGATGCGCTCGGGGTTGAGGAACCGCTCGAACAGCAGGTCGTGCTCCAGCGGGTCGAGCTGGGTGATGCCGGTGAGGTAGGCGACCATCGAGCCGGCCGCCGAGCCACGGCCCGGACCGACCGGGATGCCGTTGTCCCGCCCGTACTGGCAGATGTCGGCGACCACGAGGAAGTAGGCGTCGAACCCCATCGGGGTGATCACGCCCATCTCCAGCTCGACCCGGTCCAGCACCTCCTGGCTCGGGTTGTCGCCGTAGCGGTGCTGGAGGCCGGCGGCGATCTTCTGGCGCAGGTACGAGGCCTGGGTCTCGCCCTCGGGGACGTCGAACTGCGGCATCCGGTCGACGTAGGTGAAGACCTCCTCGTACGACTCGACCCGCTCGGCGATCGCCAGGGTGTTGTCGCAGGCCTCCGGCAGCTCGCGGAAGAGCTCGCGCATCTCCTCGGCGGTCTTGACGTAGTAGCCGGTGCCCTGGAACTTGAACCGGTTCGGGTCGTCCTTGTTCTTGCCCACGCCGACGCAGAGCAGGCTGTCGTGGGCGTCCGCCTGGTCGGCGGTGACGTAGTGCGAGTCGTTGGTGGCGAGCAGCGGGATGTTCAGCTGCTTGGCCAGGCGCAGCAGGTCCGCGCGGACGTCCTGCTCGATGGACAGGCCGTGGTCCATCAGCTCCAGGAAGTAGTTCTCCTTGCCGAAGATGTCCTGGTACGCCCCGGCGGCCTTGACCGCCTCCTCGTACTGGCCGAGCCGCAGCCTGGTCTGCACCTCGCCGGAGGGGCAGCCGGTGGTGGCGATGATGCCGGTCGCGTTGGCGGCGATCAGCTCGCGGTCCATCCGGGGCTTCATGTAGTAGCCCTCCATCGACGCGAGCGAGGAGAGCTTGAACAGGTTCCGCAGGCCGGTGGCGTTCTGCGCCCACATGGTCATATGGGTGTAGCGGCCGCCGCCGGAGACGTCCTTGCCGCCCTCGCCGTCCGCGCCGCTCGGGCGCTGGCCGCCGGGGGACCAGAACACCTGCTTCTTCAGGAAGCGCGAGGCCGGGGCGACGTACGCCTCGATGCCGATGATCGGCTTGACGGCGGTCTTGGCGGCGGCGTGGAAGAACTCGTAGGCGCCGAACATGTTGCCGTGGTCGCTCATCGCGATGGCGGGCATGCCCTGTCTCTCCGCCTCCGCGAAGAGCTTCCCGTTCTTCGCGGCCCCGTCCAGCATCGAGTACTCGGTGTGGACGTGCAGGTGCGCGAAGCTGTCGGACACGGCGCTGGGCTCCTCGGGTGGTTCCGGGACGGGCAAGCGGCCCAGGTTAGCCGTTCGAGGCGCACGACACGCCGCGTCGAACGGCCCGGCGATCAGCTCGACGGGCGTCCTGCCGGTGTGGTGCCCAGGTGGCGTCATCGTGCGCCATGTGGTGTCACCAGGCGCCGTGCCGCGCCGATCGCCGATGCCGCCCGCTCCCGGGACCCGGGCGTGCAAAGGGCTTGAGCATGGCGCCAAGGTGGCGCCATCATGACGTCACCTGGATCGCCGTCGGGAAGCGATGCCGGGCTGGTTTCGGCCGATCGCCGATGACCAGCCCTCCACCCCGGCCATCGAGACCCTGCGCGGACTGCTGCTCGGCAGCGGCATCGGCCACAACGGCTGGCTCGCCGTCGCCTGGTGCCTCGCCCTGACCGTGCTCGGCTACGGCTGCTCGAAGGCGGTCTTCGACCGCGACCCGCGGTGACCACCGGGACCTCGGTGACCGGAGAACAACGGCCCGCACATACCCGTGGGACGGCGCGCCGCCGGAGCTCAGGCGGCGGCGCCCTTCCGCGCGAGATCGACCGCGATGCCGTCCAGGACGCCGGCGAGACCCGAGGCGAACAAGGCGTCGAGATCCCAGGGGTCGGCGCCCGCGCGCATCGCGCGGGAGAGGCGGGGATACGCCCCGGGTTCGTACAGCGGGTCCTGCGCGTGATCCGAGGGTTCCGCCCCCTGGTCCGCGGTGAGCTTCGACTGCCGCTCCGCCTCCGCGTCGCTGACCAGGATCAGCGCCACACCTTGCACGTAGGAGGCGAACATGAACATGTACCGGAAGGCGTCGGCGGGTTCGAGGTCGAGCCCGTCGAACGAGGAGAAGGCGCTCTCGCTGTCCGCCGCGAGAGCCGGGCTGAAATACGCACGGGTCGTCACCATGACCCTCGGCAGGATCCACGGGTGGCGGTGGTACAGCTCCCAGTCGCGGTACGCGGCGCGTTCGAGGCCGTGACGCCAGTTCCGCGGTGGTGAGTCGGGCAGCGGTACGTCCGCCATCGCGGCTTCCACCATCAGGGTCACCAGGGCGTCCTTGGACGCCACGTGCCGGTACAGGGACATCGTGCCGGTGCCGAGTTCCATGGCGACCCGGCGCATCGACAGCGCGTCGAGCCCCTCCGCGTCCGCGACGACGATCCCGGCCCGCACGATGCGCTCGACGGTGAGATGCGGTGCGCCGTCGTCGCCCTCCGGGACGTCGGCCGACCGTTCCGCCCTGCGCGCCCGGTAGACCTTCGCCTGGCACGCACGCGAGCAGTAGATCCTGGGCCGCCCCCGGTCCGTGGGCTCCAGGGTTGCCTTGCACGACGCGCACGCCGGCTGCACGGACATCGACGAACTCCTTTTCATCACACCTCAGGGTTGTGTGTCGAAATTCTAGACGCTCGTGCGGTCGAGTGCATCGGTCAGGCTGGAATAGCAGGTCAAAAAGGTGTTGTAGCGGCTGAGTGTGTTGGCGTACCGTGTACGCGTTTTCCACATCATCATGCGTACACAGTACGCACCCGGGCCGGTTGCGACCGTCCGGATCCCGTACGGCTGCTCAGGAGAAGGCATGACCGAAGAGAAGAAGCGAGCCGGAGTGGTGGAGTGGGCCGGTCTCGCCGTCCTGGTGCTGCCCTGCGTCCTGGCCTCCATGGACATGGCCGTCATGTTCATCACGCTCCCCTCGCTGACGGCCGACCTCGGACCGAGCGGTTCCGAGCAGCTGTGGATCATGGACTCCTACGGCTTCCTCCTCGCCGGACTGCTCATCACGATGGGCACGCTCGGTGACCGCTTCGGCCGGCGGCGGGTGCTGCTCGCGGGCGCCGCGGCCTTCGGCGTCGCCTCGGTCCTGGCGGCCTACGCGACCAGCCCCGGGACGCTCATCGCGGCCCGCATGCTCCTGGGCATCGCCGGAGCCACGCTGGCGCCGTCGACCCTCTCCTTGATCCGGAGCATGTTCCACGACTCCGCCCAGCGAGCCACCGCGGTCGGCATCTGGACGGCGGGCTTCGCGGGCGGCGCCGTGCTCGGCCCGATCATCGGCGGTCTGCTCCTGGAGCACTTCTGGTGGGGATCGGTCTTCTTGATCAACGTGCCGGTGATGGTCCTGCTGCTGATCCTCGGCCCACTGATGCTCACCGAACACCGCGACCCCGCGCCGGGCCGGTTCGACCTGCCCGGCGCCGCCATGTCCCTGGTGGCCGTCCTCGGCGTCATCTACGGCGTCAAGGCCCTGGCGGAGCACGGCTTCGGGTGGACCCCCCTGGCGTGCTGCGCCGCCGGACTCGCCGTCGGAGCGGCGTTCCTCCGCCGACAGCGCAAGGCCGCGAACCCGATGATCGACATGAGGCTGTTCAACACGCGCCGGTTCAACCTGCCCCTGCTCATCGACGCCCTGGCGACGTTCGGACTGGTCGGCTTCAGTCTGTTCAACTGGCAGTTCATGCAACTCGTGCTGGGCATGGGGCCGTTGGAGTCGGCCGTGTGGTCCCTGCCCACCTTCCTCGTGATGCCCCTGGGCATCGCGCTCGCCACCGCGGCCGCCCCGCGCGTCGGCAAGCCCAACGTGATCGCCGCCGGGCTGCTCGTGGCCACCGCCGGCTACCTCGTGCTGGCCCTGCTCCGGGCCGATTCGGGAATCGTCCACCTCGTCGGCGGCATGACCGTCGTCGCGATCGGCATCGGCGCCGTCTCCGCGGTCGTCACCGAGGTGATCCTCTCCGCCGCACCACCGGAGCGGGCCGGGGCGGCCTCCGCGATGGCGGAAACCTCCGCCGAACTCGGCGGGGCGCTGGGCATCGCGCTCCTGGGCAGCATCGGAACCGCCGTCTACCGTTCGGAACTGACGGCCAAGGCTCCCGAGGCCCTCACGCCCGGGCAACTGGACGCGGTGAGGAGCACCCTCGGCGGCGCCGTCGAGACCGCCGCCGCCCTCCCGGGTAGCACCGCCGAATCCCTGCGGAACGTGGCCTTCGATGCCTTCGCCCGGGAGACACGGATCGCCGCGGTGGCCCTCGCCGTCCTCATGTCGGGCGCGGCGATCCTCATCGCCACCCTGCTGCGCACCGCGGGATCCCCGGCGGAGCACCGTGACGGGGAAGGCGCGGCGGAGCCGCGCTCGCGGGCGGCCGCTTCCTGAGTGATCCGGCCGAGGGAATTCGGTTGCGGTTCCGCGGGGTGACGGAAAGGCTCATACCGCTCCGAACATTCCCAGCTCCTCCGAAACCGGACTTCCCGATGAGCAACGTCACCGTCAGCACCCGTCAGGGTCAGGTCCGCGGTCACCTCCGCGACGGCATGGCCTCCTTCCTGGGCATCCCTTACGCGGCACCGCCGTTCGGCGCGAACCGGATGCGTCCGCCGCGGCCCGCCGAGCCGTGGAGCGGCGTGCGTGACGCGCTCGTCCACGGTCCGAGCGCGCCGCAGCCGGGCTGGATCCGGTGGTCGCGCGGGCCGTCTACGCCGGGACCCGGCCGCGGGCCGGTGCCGCCGACCTGTTCTCGGCGGTGATGAGCGACCACGGCTACCGGCTGCCGGCGCTCCGCGTCGCGGAGGCGCGCGCCGCCCAGGGCGCGGACACCTACGTCTACGAGTTCACCCAGCCGTCCCCGGCCCTGGACGGCGCCCTCGGGGCCTGCCACATGGCCGAGATCGGCGCCGTCTTCGGGAACCCGCACGACCCGCTGACGGACCCGTCGGCCCATCCGCGGCTGTCCGAACGGGTCCGCGGCGCCTGGATCTCCTTCGCCCGCCACGGCCGTCCCGCCGGGGACCACCTGCCGCCCTGGCCCGCCTACCTGCCCGGCCGGTCCGTCATGTTCCTGGACGCCACCGCACCCGCGGTCCACCAGGACCCCGCCCGTTCCGAACGACTCCTGTGGGACGGCCTGCGCTGACCGGAACGCCGGACACCGGCGGAAGCACCGGCGGAAGCACCGGCGGGAGTCCGGGGAGGAGGAGCCGGGGACGGCGTGCGCCGTCCCCGGCTTCCGTCGGTTTTTCCCCCGCATTGCCCGCCGGTTGACGGCCAATTTCCTGCACTTTACGTCTGCGGCGAAGCATTTCGGCCAACTTGTTGCCGCACGGGTGACGTGTTCCCACCAAAGCTGGCACTGTACCGTCCCATCGCCGCAGGGGCCCTTGTAGTCGCACGTGCACCGCCGCACGGCGAGGCGAGCACGTCGAAGACCGTTCCAGCCACTCGAACCACCAAGCTCTACCGGGCGGCACCACCCTCGGCCGCCCGGCTGACTCCGGCCGCCCGAACGCGGCCGTCGCAGAAGGAGTTCAGTGTGACTCGATCCCGCAGAAAGTCCGTCACCGCGAGCGCGTTGATCGCCGGCGCCGCGATGATCGTGACTGCGCTGCCCGCCGGTGTCGCCTCCGCCGAGGACGCACCGGCCGGGGCCGCCGCCGAGGCGCGGGCCTTCACCGGCGCACTGCCGGTGGAGCTGTCGCCGGAGCAGCGCGGCACGTTGCTGGCCGCCGCCGACGCGACCCGGGCGCAGACCGCCAGGGTGCTGAACCTGGGCTCCGGGGAGGCGCTGGTCGTCCGGGGCGTCACCAGGGACGCGGACGGCAGCGTGCACACCCGCTACGAGCGCACCTTCGACGGACTGCCGGTGCTCGGTGGCGACCTGGTCGTCCACACCGCTCCGGACGGCTCCACCAGGGGCGTCACCAAGGCCACCGAGGCGGACATCGCCGTCGACACCACCCCCGGGGAGAGCGCCGAGGCGGCCAAGGGCCTCGCACTCGACAGCGCCGGGAGCGCGAAGGTCCAGGAGCCGGCGGCCGACAGCGCCCGTCAGGTGGTCTGGGCGGCGTCCGGCACCCCGCGCCTGGCGTGGGAGACGATCGTGACGGGCACGCAGGAGGACGGCACGCCGTCCGAGCTGCACGTCATCACCGACGCGAACTCCGGCAAGAAGATCTTCGAGTACCAGGGCATCGAGACCGGCGTCGGCAACAGCAAGTACTCCGGCCAGGTCACCATCGGCACCTCGGCGGCCGCCGGCGGCGGCTACGCGATGACCGACCCCACCCGCGGCGGCCACAGCACCTACGACCTGAACGGCACCACCGGCACCAGGACGCTGTTCACCAACCCGACCGACACCTGGGGCGACGGCACCGTCGGCAACCGGCAGACCGCCGCCGTGGACGCCGCCTACGGCGCCCAACTCACCTGGGACTACTACAAGAGCGTCCACGGCCGCAACGGCATCAAGGACGACGGCGTCGGCGCCTACACCCGGGTCCACTACGGCAAGAACTACGTCAACGCGTTCTGGTCCGACAGCTGCTTCTGCATGACCTACGGCGACGGCGCGGGCAACGTCAAGCCGCTGACCTCCATCGACGTCGGCGGCCACGAGATGACCCACGGCGTCACCTCCGCCACCGCGGGCCTGATCTACAGCGGCGAGTCCGGCGGCCTGAACGAGGCCACCTCCGACATCATGGCCGCCGCCATCGAGTTCTGGGCCGGCAACCCCGAGGACAAGGGCGACTACCTGGTCGGCGAGAAGATCGACATCAGGGGCGACGGCACCCCGCTGCGCTACATGGACAAGCCCTCCAAGGACGGCCGCTCCAGGGACTCCTGGTCGTCCGACCTCGGCACCATCGACGTCCACTACTCCTCCGGCCCGGCCAACCACTGGTTCTACCTGGCCTCCGAGGGCAGCGGCGCCAAGACCGTCAACGGCGTGGCCTACGACTCCCCGACCTCCGACGGCCTGCCGGTGACCGGCATCGGCCGGGACGCGGCCGCCAAGATCTGGTACCGGGCGCTGACCACCTACATGACCTCGTCCACCAACTACGCGGCGGCCCGCGTCGCCACCCTCCAGGCCGCCGCCGACCTGTACGGGCAGTCCAGCGCGACCTACATGAACACCGCCAACGCCTGGGCGGCCATCAACGTCGGCCCGCGCGTCGTCGACGGCCTCCTGCTCGACCCCGTCGCCAACCAGATCACCGAGGTCGGCGCCCCCGCCGAACTCCAGGTCAAGGCCGCCAACTTCAACCCCGGCGCCGTCACCTACCACGTGACCGGCCTCCCCGAGGGCCTGAAGCTCCACCCGGTCACCGGCCGCATCACCGGCACCCCGGCCACCGCCGGCACCTCGACGGTGACCGTCACCGCCAAGGCCTCCCACCACAGCAGCATCTCGACGACGTTCACCTGGAGGGTCTCCCCGGGCATCTTCACGAACACCACCGCCGTGCCGATCCCGGACGGGGGCCCGGCGGTCTTCTCGGACATCGTCGTCGACCGGATCGCGGGCCAGGCGCCCGGCAACCTCGCGGTGGGCGTGGACATCAAGCACACCTGGCGCGGTGACCTGGCCGTCGACCTGGTCGGCCCGGACGGCACGGTGTACTCGCTGAAGAAGAGCAACCTCGGCGACTCGGCCGACAACGTCGTCGAGACCTACACGGTGGACGCCTCCGCCCAGCTCGCCAACGGCACCTGGCGGCTCCGGGTGCAGGACATGTACCGCAGCGACTCGGGCCGCATCGACGGCTGGAAGCTCGTCTTCTGATCGGTTTCCCACCCGGGTGATCCGGCCGGCGCACCTTGCCGGCCGGATCACTCCTGCCTGTGCGGCGCGGCTCGCCGACCCCCGTTGGGCCGCGCCGCACCCGAAGGCCGCTTCCTGACGATCACAACCCTGGACCCGCCGGAGACGGCGAAGTACGGTGAGCGCGCCGCTGGAGCCCGCTCCGACCGCCGTGGAGCCGACCTGCCCGGGTCGCCCGACCGCGCGCGGGAGCGACGACGGCAACTGACCAGCGCTCACAATCCGGTGGTGCCGAAGAACTCGACGTGCCCGATTGCCGGTGTGATGGCGAGTTCACGAGGGGGGATCGACAGTGACGTCGGCGAGCACGCGCGGGACCGGCCAGGTCCATCGGGCTTTCGAGGACAGGGCGGGACGGGCCCCGGACGACATCGCCGTGGTGGCGGGGAATGTCCGGAGCACCTACGCGGAGGTCGACCGCCGGGCCGCCGCCGTGGCCCGCGAGCTGCGCCGCCGGGGGGCCGGGCGGGGTTCGCTGGTGGGCGTCTGCCTGGACCGCGACGAGTGGCTGGTCCCCGCGCTGCTGGGGGTCTGGAAGGCCGGTGCGGCCTATGTGCCGCTGGATCCGGCCTACCCGGCGGACCGCCTGGAGTTCATCGCCACCGACGCCGGGATCTCCCACCTGGTCTCCTCGGCGGCGGTTCTCGGGCGCCGCGGCGACGTCCTGCGGGCCACCGGAGCCGACCCGCTGCTCGTCGGCACGGTGGCCCCGGGCACCGGCGACGGCCCCGACCCCGACCTCGACCTCGACCTCGGCCCCGGCCTCGACCTCGCCGGCGAGCCGACGGACGCCGCGTACGTGATGTACACCTCGGGCTCGACCGGCCGGCCCAAGGGCGTGGTGGTCGAGCACCGCAACGTGGCCGCCCTGCTGCGCTGGGAGTCCTCCGTGTACTCGGCCGGCGAGCTGCGCGGGATGCTGGCCGCGACATCGGTCTGCTTCGACCCGTCGGTGACCCAGTTGTTCCTCCCGCTGCTCTGCGGCGGGACGGTGATCGTGGCCGAGAACCTGCTCGCGCTGTCCGCCCTGCCCGCGCGGGACCGGGTCACGACGGTCTACGGGACGCCGTCCGCGCTGGCCGCGCTCGTGCGCGAGCCCCTGCCGCCCGGCGTGCGCACCGTCCGCGCGGGCGGCGAACCGCTCACCCGCGCCCTGGCGGACCGGATCTACGCCAACGCCGGCGTACGACGGGTCGTCCAGAGCTACGGCCCGACCGAGTGCACCGTCAGCTGCGTGACCCACGAGGTGCCCAGAGCCGGGCGGGAGGAGCCGCCGATCGGAACGCCCTACGCGGAGAGCGGCCTCTCGGTCCGGGACGGCGCCGGGAACCTGCTGGGCGACGGCGAGACCGGGGAACTCTGGGTGTCCGGTCCGCTGGTCGGCCGGGGCTATCTGGCCAGGCCGGAGCTGACGGCGGAACGGTTCGTCACGGACGCCGCCGGCATCCGGCACTACCGGACCGGCGACCTGGTGCGGAGAGTGGACGGGCTGCACCGCTTCGCCGGGCGGATCGACGACCAGGTGAAGGTCCGCGGCTTCCGGATCGAGCTCGGCGAGGTCGAGGCGGTGCTCGCGGGGCACCCGGCCGTCCGCCACGCCGTGGTCCTCGCGCCGGCCGACGAGGACGGCACCCGACGGCTGGTGGCCTTCGCGGAGTCGGCCGACCGGACGCTCACCGAGGCGCGGCTGCGTGCCTGGCTGCGGGACCGGCTGCCGGACCACCTGGTCCCCTCCCGGACCGCCGTCCTGGAGCGCCTGCCCGTCGGACCGACCGGCAAGGCCGACCGCGCCGCGCTGGCCGCGGTGGAGTTCGGCCGCGCGGCCGACACCGAGTACACCGCCCCGCGCACCGACACCGAGCAGCGGATCGCGCGGACCGTCGCCGGCGTCCTCGGGGTGGCGGAGGTCGGGATCCATGACGACTTCGGGGCGCTCGGCGGGCACTCGCTCGCGGCCGCCCGCGTCTGCGCCGTCCTGGGCCGCGACTTCGGGACGGCCGTCCCGCTGGCGGACTTCCTCGCCGTGCCCACCGTCGCCGGACTCGCCGCGCTGCTGCAGGCCGGGCCGGCCGGCCGCCCGGGCCCGGCGCCGGAACCCGCGCCGGCCCGTCACGCCGGGCGGGACAGCTACCCGCTGACGTCCGCGCAGCAGGGGATGTGGCTGCTGCGGCAGGTCGGTTCCGGCGAGCGCGCCACCACCATCGCCTTCCGGCTGCGGCTGCGCGGACTGCCGCGCACGGCGCGGCTGCGGGCCGCGCTGGACGCGGTGGTCGAGCGGCACGAGGTGCTGCGCAGCGTCGTGCGGACCGGCGGCGTGCTGGACGCCTCCGGCCGGGCGGTCGACGGCGAACCGCTCGCGCTGGTCCGCCCGCCGGCCCCGGTGCCGTTCCAGGAGCACGATCTGCGGGGAGTGCCGGAGGCGGAGCGGGTGGGCCGGGCGGCCGGCCTGGCGCGCGCGGCCGCGGGCCACGCGTTCGACCTCGCCACCGAGACACCGCTGCTCAGGGCCACGCTGCTCCGGCTCGACGAGGACGAGGCCGAACTGGTCGTCGTGACCGACCACCTGGCCTTCGACGGCTGGTCGATCGGCGTCCTGATGACGGAGCTGGCCGGCGGCCTGGTCAGTGGCCCGGGTGGCGGCCCGGACCTCGCGCCGCCGCCCGTCCAGGTCGGCGACATCGCGCTGCAGGAGCGTGCGCTGGCCGCCCGGCCGGACCGGGTGGAGGAGCTGCGGGCCTTCTGGGCGGGGGAGTTGGCCGACGCCGTCCCGCCGCAGGACCTCTTCCCCGCCGTGCCCGCCGGCCCCGGCCGGCTGGTCGGCGAACGGCTGTCCCGGCCCCTCGACGCCGGGACGGCGGCCCGGTTGCGCGAGCTCGCGGCCGACTGCGGATCCACGCCGTTCCCGGTGCTGCTGACCGTGCTCGGGGTCCTGGTCGCCGGCCTCACCGGCCGCTCCGACGTCCTCCTGGGCGCGGCGGTGGCGCAGCGGGCGCACCCCGGGCTGGAGGCGGTCGTCGGGCCACTGGTCGGCATCAGACCGGTCAGGCTGAGGCTGGCGGAGGGGGAGTCCTTCCGGAGCGCCGTCGGCCGTGCCTCCGCCACGACCGCCCGGGTGATGGACCATCAGGGGTTCACGGTGCAGGAGGCGTTCGAGGCGGCCGGCGTCCAACACCCCCGAGGGACGATGGGCACCCCCGTCGTGCTCTCGCTGCAGCCGCCCGGCCTGCCCGTGGCGGTGGAGCAGGACGGCGTTCGTCTGGAGTTGCTCGGTGAGGTGAGCAGCGGCGGGACGCAGGCGCCGCTGACCGTGTTCCTCAACGAGACCGTGCGGGGGCCCGAGCTCCAGATCGAGTACGCCGTGGACCGGTTCGGTCCGGCCGACGCCGAGGCGTTCGCCGACCGGCTGCTCCGGGTCCTGCGCGCCGCGGCGGCCGGTCCGGACCTTCCGCTGTCGGCCCTGGAGCTGGTGAGCGGGGAGGAGCGGGCCGCGCTGCTCGCCGCCGGCACCGGAGTCCCGCTTCCGGCCGGCGGTCCGCGGACGGTGGTGGCGGCCGTCCTCGACCAGGCCGCCCGGCGGCCGGCCGCGGTGGCCACCTGCGACGCGGCCGGTGCACTCGGCTACGCGGAACTGGCCGAACGGTCCCGGCGGGTGGCCGCGGCCCTGCTCGCGACGAGAGCGTCCGAGCCGGCGGCAGGGCCCGGTGCGGCCTTCACCGTCGGGGTCTGCCTGCCCCGCGACCGGTACCTGCCCGCGGCCCTGCTCGGCGTCCTGCGCGCGGGTGCGGCCTACGTCCCCCTGGAGCCGGACCAGCCCCTCGAACGGCTGCGCGCCCAGCTCGCCGACTCCGGGGCGGCCGTGGTCATCGCCGCCGGGGAGACCCTCGCGCCGGCCGGCGCGCTGGCCGAGGCGGTCGGCGTCGGTGTCCTCGACGTGGGCTCCCCGCCCGACCCCGGCCCCACGAGGCTGCCCGAGGTGGCGCCCGAGGGGGCGGCCTACGTGCTGTACACCTCCGGTTCGACCGGCCGGCCCAAGGGCGTGGAGGTCACGCACGCGAACCTGGCCGCCTTCGTGGCCGCGATGCGGATCACGCCGGGCGTCCGGCCCGACGACGTGGTGCTCGGTCTCACGTCACCGGCCTTCGACGTGTTCGGCTTCGAACTCTGGGTCAGCCTGGCGCATGGACTCCGGCTGGCGGTGCTGGACCGCGAGGCCGCGGTGGACGGGTACGCCGTCGCGCGGTTCATCGACCGGGCCGGGGTGACCCTGATGACCGCCACGCCGACCACGCTGCGGATGCTGGTCGCCGCCGGGTGGTCGGGACCGGGGGTGCGCGTGGTCAGCATCGGCGAGCCGATGGACCCCGGGCTGGCGGGCGAACTCCTGGCACGGACGGGCGAGGTGTGGAACGCCTACGGGCCCACCGAGAGCACGGTCTACTCGACCATGGCGCGGGTGGGGAGGCCCGTCGGCGAGGCGGTGCCGATCGGCCGCCCGCTGGCCGGGGAGACGGCCTACGTGCTGGACGCCTTGGGGCGTCTGGTGCCGCCGGGAGTGGCCGGAGAGCTGTGGATCGGCGGTGCGGGCGTCGCCCGGGGCTACCGGAACCGGCCCGACGCGACGGCGACGGCGTTCACCGCCGATCCGTTCGCACCGGGCGGAAGGCGCTACCGGACCGGCGACCTGGCCCGCTGGCGGCCCTGGGGGTCCTCCCGGCCGGAGGCCGGGGGAGGCATCCTCGAGTTCCTGGGCCGCCGGGACCAGCAGGTGAAGCTGCGCGGCCACCGGATCGAACTCGGCGAGATCGAGACCGCCCTGCGCGCGGAACCGGCGGTCCTGGACGCGGCCGTCGTGATCCTCGGCGAGGGCGCCGACGCCCACCTGGTCGGCTATCTCGCGGTGGGTCCCTCGGCGGCGAGCGCGGACGGCCCGAGCACGCGCGCGGTGGAGGAGCGCCTGCACACCCGCGTCCCCGACCACATGGTGCCCCGGCGGTGGGTCGTGCTCGACGCCCTGCCGCTGACGGCCTCGGGGAAGGTGAACCGGAACGCCCTCCCGGCGCCCGGTGGCGATTCCGGCCCCGAATCCGGCCGCGCCCGGATCGCCCCGAGCAGCGATGCCGAGCTGCTGGTGGCCGAGGTGTGGGAGACCGTGCTCGGGGCCGCCGGAATCGGCGCCCACGACGACTTCTTCGCGCTCGGCGGGCACTCGCTGGCGGCCACCCGGGTCGCGGGCCGGCTGATGGCGGCGCTGGACCTCGCGCTGCCGGTGCGCCTGCTGTTCGAGCACCCGCGCCTGGCCGACTTCGCCGCCGCGCTGGAGGCCCTGCTGCTGGCCGACCTCGCCGAGTCCGCCGATCCGGCCGAGTCCGAGTCTGCCGACCTCGCCGAGTCCGCCGGCCTGGCCGAGTCCGTCTCCGCCGACCTCGCCGAGTCCGCCACCCCGGCCTCCCGCACCGCCGGCGGTGCCGCATGACCGAGGTGTCCGCCCAGCGGCGCGATCCCCAGCTCGCCGACGCGCTGCGCGCCCGGCTGGCCTCGGCCCGCCGCACCACCGCCCGCACCACCCCGGCGATACCCGCCCGGCCGGCCGGGGACGGCCCGGCCCCGCTGTCCGCCGCCCAGGCGCGGCTGTGGTTCCTCACCCAGCTGGATCCGGAGAGCACCGCCTACCACATCCCGGTCGCGCTGCACCTGCACGGACCGCTGGACGTCGCGGCGCTGCTGGGGGCGGTGCGGGACCTCGCCGAACGGCACCGGGTCCTGCGGAGCCTGATCGTCGAGACCGGCGGTGAGCCGATGGCGGTGGCGGGCCCGGCGGACGCGGTGCCGCTGGCCGAGCTCGACCTGACCGGGCCGGGGGAGCGGGAGTCGCTGGAGCGCCGCCTGCTGGAGGACCTGCGCAGGCCGTTCGACCTGGCCGTGGAACCGCCCCTGCGGGCGACGCTGCTCCGGCTCGGCACCGACGAGCACGTGCTGGCGCTGACGGTGCACCACATCGCCTTCGACGCCTGGTCGAGGACCGTGGCGGTGACGGAGCTGGCGGCGCTCTACGCGGCACGGCTCGGTCTGGCCGAGTCTCCCGCACCGCCACCGGTCCAGTACCCGGACTACGCGCACTGGCTCGCCCGGCGGCCGGAGGAAGGCGGCCGGACGGAGCGCGACCTGGCCTGGTGGGTCCGCACGCTGTCCGGTCTGGAGCCGGTCCTGGACCTGCCCACCGACCTGCCCCGCCCGCCGGTCGCGGACCGGACGGGCGCGGAGGTGCCGGTAGTCCTGCCGGCCGCCCTGACCGCCAAGGTGCGAGGGCGTGCCGCCGAGGCCGGCTGCACGCCGTTCATGGTGCTGCTCGCGGTCTGGCAGGAGCTGCTGGCCCGGCTGTCGGGCGTCGACGACGTGCCGGTCGGCGTGCCCGAGGCGGGACGGCGGCATCCCGACACCGAGCGCACGATCGGTTTCTTCATCAACACCCTGACCATGCGGACCGATCTGTCGGGCCGGCCGAGCGGCCGCGAGCTGCTGACCCGGGTGCGCGACGTGGCGCTGGAGGCCTTCGCCCGCACCGAGGTCCCGTTCGAGCGGATCGTGGACCGGCTGCGCCCGGCCCGCGACCTCTCCACCACGCCGCTCTTCCAGGTCCTCCTCAACGTGATCGACACCCCGGCGCCGGCGCCGCGCTTCCCGGGCCTGGCGGCGAAGGTCTTCGCACCGCCGGCGACCACGGCCAAGTTCGATCTGAACCTGGCCTTCACGGCCGTCCCGTCGAGCGGCACCGGCGACACCTTCGAGGGGTCGCTGATCTACCGCACCGACCTCTTCGAGCAGCACACCGCGCGGCGGATCACCGCGTGGTACGCGGCCCTGCTGGACGGCGTGCTGTCCGAGCTCGACCGCCCCGTGCGCGACGTGGCGCTGGAACCGGTGGACGGACCGCTGCTGTCCGGCCCGCGCCGGCGGTTCGACCTCACCCGGCCGCTGCACGCTCTCGTCGAGCGCTGGGCGGTCGAACGGCCCGACGCGACGGCGGTCGTGGGCCCCGACGGCGCACTCGGCTACGGACAGCTGGACCGGCGGGCGAACCGGCTCGCGCACCGGCTGCTCGCGGCCGGGGTCGGACCGCGGGAACCCGTCGCCGTCCTGGCCGACCGGCGGACCCCCCTCGTGATCGCCCTGCTCGCCACCCTCAAGGCCGGCGCGGTCTACCTGCCGCTCGACCCGGCGTACCCGGACGAGCGGCTGGCCGACATCCTGGCGACCGCGGGCGCGCGCGTCGTCCTCGCGGAGCGGGAGTTCGCGCAGCGCCTCCCGGGGCCCGGTCCGGATCCGGCGGACACCCGCCCGGAGCCGCTGATCCTCGACGATCCGTCCGCTCCGGAGCCGTCACCGGCACCGCGACAGCCCGACGGAGCACCGGAGGTGGCCGTCGACCCGGCCGCGCCGGCCTACCTGATCTTCACCTCGGGCTCGACCGGCCGCCCCAAGGGCGTCACCGTCGAGCACCGGCAGATCACGCACTACCTGCACGCGGTGGCCGAGCGACTGGCCGGCCCCGGCGTCGCGGGCGGCGCGTTCGCCCTGGTGTCCACCCATGCGGCGGACCTCGGCATGACCAACGTGTTCGGAGCGCTGACCACCGGCGGCACGGTGCACCTGGTGGACCGCGAGGTGGCGACCGACCCCGAGGCGTACGGGAGGTACCTGGAGGCGCACCCGGTCGACGCGGTCAAGATGGTGCCGAGCCACCTGGAACTGCTCGCCGCCCACGGGGACCTCGGCCGGGTGCTGCCCCGCAAGCTGCTCGTCCTCGCGGGGGAGGCGTGCTCCTGGGACCTGGTCGCCAGGATCCGCGCCGCCCGGCCCGAGCTGGCCGTGCAGGTGCACTACGGCCCCACCGAGACCACGGTGTCCGTGCTCGGCTGCGCCGTGGAGGAGACCGCGCCGGCCCGGCGTTCGGGAACGGTCCCGATCGGCCGGCCGCTGGCCGGCGTGGACTGCTGGGTGGTCGACCCCGACGGCCGGCCGCTGCCCGCCGGGGTGCCCGGCGAGCTGTGGATCGGCGGGCCGAGCGTGGCGCGCGGCTATGTCGGCAGGCCCGACCTGACCGACGAGCGCTTCGTGCCCGATCCGGTGACCGGCACCGTGCGGTGCTACCGCTCCGGGGACCGGGTCCGGCTGACCGCGGCCGGCCTGTTCGAGTTCCTCGGCCGGATCGACGACCAGGTCAAGATCCGCGGCTTCCGGGTGGAGCTCGGCGAGGTGGCCACCGCGCTGCGCGAGCTGCCCGAACTCGCCGACGCCGTGGTGCTGCCGGTCGGCGAGGCCCACGCCGCGCGGCTCGCCGCCTGGGTGACCCCGGCGGCGCCGGGGTCCGCCGTGGACGTCGCCCGGGTGCGCACCGCGCTGCGCCGGCGGCTGCCCGACCACATGGTGCCCTCGGCGGTCGTCGTGCTCCCCGCGCTGCCGCTCAACCCCAACGGCAAGGTCGACCGGTCGGCCCTGCCCGCACCCGAGCCGGCGGCGGGCACCGGGCACACCGCCCCGGGCACGCCGACCGAGCTGCGGGTCGCCCGGGCCTGGGCCCAGGTCCTCGAACCGGGCGCGGCCGAGGGCATCGGCATCGACGACGACTTCTTCGCCCTGGGCGGAGACTCCTTCCGGGCGGTGCGCGCCGTCCGGGCGATCGACCCGGCGCTGCGGGTGATCGACCTGTTCACCCGGCCGACCGTCCGCGAGCTGGCCGCCTTCCTCGACGCGGCCGAGGCGGGCGGGCCCGGCGGCGAGCGCCGCCTGCTGCACCGGCTGGCGGGTCCGCCGCCCGGCCGGCTCCCGACCGTCACCGTGGTCTGCCTCCCCTACGGGGGCGGTTCGGCGGCCTCCTACGGCCCGCTCGCCACCGAACTGGCCACCGCGATGCCCGGCGCGGCCGTGCTGGCCGTGGAACTGCCCGGACACGATCCGGCCCGGCCGGACGAGCCGCTGCTTCCGCTGACCGTGCTGATCGACCGGGTCGTCGGCGAACTGGCGGAACGGGCCGGGGCGACCGGGGCGGTCGGCCCGGTGGCGGTGTACGGCCACTGCGTCGGCTCGGCCGCGGCCACCGAACTGGCGCTGCGCCTGGAGGCCGAGGGCGTCCCGGTGACGGGCCTGCTGGTCGGCGGCAGCTTCCCCGGCGCGCGACTGCCGGGACGTCTGTCGACCTGGCTGCGCAGCAGGTTCCCGGCCACCCGCTGGACATCGGACCGGGCCTACCGGGACTTCCTGCGCACCCTCGGCGGCATGGACGACGGCGGTGACGGAGCCGGGGACGGCGACCGGGAAGCGGCCGAGGCGGCCCAGCGGACGATGCTGCGCGCCCTTCGGCACGACGTGGACCAGGCACAGGGCTGGTTCACCGGTGAACTGACCAGGCCGGACGCCCGCCGGCTGCGGGCCCCGGTGCTCTGCGTGATCGGCGAACGCGACCGCTCCACGGAGCTCTACGAGGAGCGGTTCGCGGAGTGGGGGGCCTTCGCGGACCGGGTGGAGCTGGTCACCCTCCCCAGGGCGGGCCACTACTTCCTCAAGCACCAGGCCGACCGGCTGGCCGCGCTGGTCGGCGAGCGGCTCGGTGCCTGGGCCGGCGGCCGGCTGCCGGAGCCGCTCGCCGACGTCACGGTCGTCGGCGGCAGGGCGCGGCGCGACCTGAGGGACTTCTACCTCATGGCCACGGGTCAGACGGTCTCGCTGATCGGCAGTGCGCTGACCTCCTTCGCCCTCGGCGTCTGGGCCTACCAGCGCAGCGGGCGGGTCGTCGACTACGCGCTGATCAGCATGCTCGCCATGCTCCCGGCGATCGTCGCGGGGCCGCTGGGCGGCGCGGTGGCGGACCGGGTGGACCGCCGCCGGGTCATGCTCGGCTGTGACGCGGTCTCCGCGGCCGCCGCGGTGTCCCTGGTGGCGGCGCTGTGGAGCGGCGGCCTGACGCTCTGGCAGGTCGGTCCGATCGTGGGCGTTATGTCGCTGGTGACCGCGTTCCGGCGCCCGGCCTACCTGGCCGCCGTCGCCCAGCTGGTCCCCAAGCCCTACCTGGTGCAGGCCAACGGGCTGGCCAATCTCGGTGCCGGCCTGGGGACGCTGATCGCCCCGCTGGCCGGCGGCGCGCTGATCGGGCTGGTCGGCCTGCCCTGGGTGGTGGCCGTGGACGTCGCCTCGTTCCTCGTCGGCCTGGCCGCGCTGCTGTGGGTACGCCTCCCCGACCGGCTCTTCCGCCGGCGGGAGGAGTCCTTCGCCCGGACCGTCGTCGGCGGCTGGCGGTTCCTGGCCCGGCGCCGTCCGCTGGTGGTCATGATCGTGTTCTTCATGGTGGAGAACTACCTGGGCACGCTCGCGGTGACGCTGACGGTCCCGAACCTGCTCTCCTTCAGCGGCACCACGGCGGTGGGCGTGGTCACCGCGGTCGGTGGCGCGGGGGCGGTCGCGGGCAGCGTGGTCGTGGCGCTCTGGGGCGGCACCGCGCGGCGGGCGACCGGCATGGTGGGGTTCGTGAGCGGCGTGGGCCTGGGCGTCGTCCTGGTCGGCCTGCGTCCGTCGGTGACGCTGGCGGCCGTGGGCGCGCTGGTCTGGTGGGCGTCCATGAGCATCCTCAATGCGCACTGGCTGGCCATCATCCAGCTCAAGGTCGGCCCGGACCTCCAGGGCCGGGTGCTTGCCACCAACCAGATGCTCGCCGTCGCGATGACCCCGCTGGCCTTCCTCACCACCGCGCCCCTCGCCGGCTCCTTCGGCGGCCTCCTCGACCCGGGCGGACCGCTCGCCGGCACCGTGGGACGGGTGCTCGGCACCGGCCCCGGCCGCGGCACCGGCCTGCTCCTCGTCACCTGTGGGGTGCTGCTGATCGTCTGGGCCGTCCTGGGCCTGCGCCACCGCCCCCTGCGCTTCCTGGAGGACGCGCTGCCGGACGCCGTCGCCGGCGCCGAGATCCCCGAGGACCTCGACACGGTGCAGGCGGCGGCCGACCGCGCCCTGCCGGCCCGGGAGGTGGTGACCGGACCGGCCGTCACGGGGGCCTGACCCGGTCACCGGACCCGGTCCGACGCGTCGGACCGCCGCGTCCGGTCGCCGCTCAGTTCTCGGCGAAGACCGTGTCCTCGGGTTGCGCGGTCATCCGCACGACCGAGCCGTCGGTGATCTGGACCAGGGGAGCGAGGGACAGCTGCTTCGTCCGCGTCGACAGCACCTCGACGGTGTCCTCCTTGCCCGCCAGATAGGCGGGAAACCCGGTCAGCGACTGCTCGACCAGGTTGAAGTGGTCGACCAGCCGCCGGAACAGCTTCGGGAGGATGACCACCTCGGTGAGGGACGCCATGCCGGTGACGAAGGCGCCGGCCGGAGTCGTGGTGGCGTCGAGCGGCCACAGCCCCAGGCCGGCCTCGCGAGCCTGGCGGGTGACGGCGGCCAGCTCCTCCCGGAGTTCGCGGGGCAGCTTGCCGTAGAAACCGGGGTAGACCAGGCCGGTCTTGAGCAGGTGGTGGTTGGCGGTGGTCCGCAACAGCGGCACGTCCACCTGCAGTTCGGTGCCGTCGGCGCCGGGCGGGGTGCCGGTGCCGAGCAGGGCGACACACCGCTTGAAGGCGTCCCCGCCCTGGGTGAGGAGCCACCCGGGGCTCTGCGGCGGGTCGGCGGAGACGACCCGCTGTCCGATCCGCTGGACGTTGCCGAACCCGAGGAAGGTCAGGAGTTCCTGCGCGGCCTTGTCGCCGAACTCGGCGGGCTGGCGCATCCGCGGCCCGGTCCGGTCGTAGTGGGTCTCCAGGGCGTCGATGCCGTCGAGCCTGGCCCTGGCGACACCGTTCTTGACCTCGACCGGGGCGTCCTTGAGCCGGCCGAAGGCGAGCGGGTCGGTGGGGAGGAAGGTGATGGTGTCGCCGTCGGGTTCGGTACCGATGACGCGGTACTCGCCGAGGACCAGCAGCATGGTCATGGCAGCCTTCTGATAGGGGAGGGCGGCGCCACTCTATGGGTGCGTTCGATCACACTCAATCACCGGTGCGTCGGCGCGCTGTCCGCGTGTCGGTGCCGGGCGCGGCGAGCGCGGCACCGAGCAGGGCCGCGGCGGCGGCCCGGGCGGCCGTGGCCGCGGACGGGTCGCGGTCCGTGCCCGCCGAGACCCCGGCGCCGTCGTGGAGCAGGTGCACCTGGTGGGCCAGGGCCTGCATGGACTACCGGGCAGCGGCCGAGGACGTCGCCCAGGACCGCGAGGACGCCTGCCGCGGACGACGTCCGCGGAGTGCCGATGCCCCGGTGCGGACACCTCTGCCAGGAGGAACGTGCCGACGTCGTCAACAGGGAACTCCTCGACTTCCTCGCGGGTCGGGCGCTCCGGGAGGCGGCACAGCGCAACGGCGTCCCGGCGGGTCAGGACCGTCGGGACGCCGTTGCGCATCCGGTTCGTCGCCCGGTGCCTACTCCGAGCACTCCTCCGCGAAGCCGCTGGTCCGGAGGGTGTCGCAGCACATCAGCGGTTCGAGGGTCTGCTCATCGGTCTCGGGGAGTTCCTGCAGTTCCAGGAGATCGGTCTCCACGTTCCTTTCCTCTCTTTCCGTGGGGTTCTCCGGCCCGCCGATCGGTGTCGACGAGCCAGGAGCGGTTCCCGCCGTGCTTGAGGCGCAGCAGGTAGTCGAGGGTGCCGGCGAGGCCGGTCTGGTAGCTCGCGCCGACGTCGCGCAGGGTCTCGTCCGGCACCAGGAGGCGGCCGTCGCGCCGGGCGGCCCGGCTGTCCAGGCAGGTGGCGATCTCGGCCGCCCGTTCGCGGTGGTGCTCGTCGCCGGTGGCGTCGGCCATGTCGAGCAGCAGTTGGCCGCTTCCGGCCGCGCCGTGGCAGGTGCTCGGGCCGACCCGCCAGCGGTCCTGGTGGACGGCGTTCGCCGCGTGGTCGGCGTAGGTGCGGAAGCGCGGGTCGGCGGTGGCCTGCCAGAGGCGGATCAGGAAGGTGCCGATGCCGCCGGCGCCGTGGCACCAGAAGGTCAGGTCGGTTCGCTCGCCGCGGCGGGGGCCCCTGGGCCAGTGGGCGGCGTCGCCGTGCACCTCGGCGACGGCGCACAGGGCGTGTCCGGCGGCGGTCGCGAGCTCGACCAGCTCCGGACGGTTCAGCTCGCGGCCCGCGGCGAGCAGGAAAGCGGCGTGGCCGGCGAGGCCGTGCCCGAAGCCGTAGAAGGCGGATCCGGCGAGTTCCCGGCGGTGCTGGACGCCGGCCGGCCAGTCCACGCCGTCCTTCCGGCCGGAGATGAGGAGCAGCAGCCGGTCGGCGCAGATCGAGGCCCGCTCGGCGAACCGCGGATCGCCCGTGGCGTGCCACAGGTGGAGCTGGGCGAGGCCGGCGCCGGCGAGGCCGTGGCAGATGTCGGGGTTGCCCCAGTCGAGCGGGATGTCCAGGGCGTAGCGCTCGGCCCGGTCGGCCAGCCGCCGGTCGTCCAGGGTACGGGCCGCGTCGTACAGGGCCCAGACCGTGCCGGAGCGGCCGAAGTACAGGCCGGGCAGGATCCGGTCGGGTTTGGCCAGCCGTTCGTCCAGCCACCGGGCGGCGATGCGGAGCGTCGGTTCGGCGCCCGGCTCGTCGCAGCGCACCGCCCGGTCCAGGACGGCCAGCACGCCGGCCGCGCCGAGTTGCACGCTGCACGGGTCGCCCAGGGGGGTCTCACGCGGCCAGGCCCACAGGTGGCCCTCGTCCGCTCGGGCCGTGGCGGCCAGCTGGGCCAGGCCGTCCGCGAGCAGCCGGTCGATCCCGTCCGCGGACAGGCGCTGCCGGTCGGGGGCCGTGGCGGGGGAGTCCGCCGGCCGCGCTCGCAGGAACGCCGTGGCCTCCGCCAGGGACCAACGCTCGGGCGGGTCGGCGGTGAGGCCGATCACCAGGGGGGCCAGGGCGCGCAGGGCGCGACTCGACGGCGCGGCGGCGTCGACGAGGGCCTTCAGCCGTGGCCCGGCCGTACGGCGGGGCGGGGTGTCCGGGGCCAGCCGGGGGACGATGCCGGTGACGGCGTAGAGCAGGGTGGCACCCAGGCTGAAGCAGTCCACCTCCGGTCCGGGCGCCGGCGGCGGCTCGCCGCCGCCGCGGTCCGGGCCGTCGAGGTAGGCGGGATCGGTGAAACCGTCCGTGCCCACGACCGGGGCCGGCTCGCCGGGGCGGACCGCGCACTCCAGGTCGACCAGCAGCGGCCGGTCGTGCGGCGTCATGACGACGTTGCCGGGCTTGAGATCGCGCAGCACGAACCCGGCCGCGTGCACCTCGCCGACCAGCCGGATGAGGTCACGCGCCAGGGCCCGTGCCGTGTCCACCGGTAGCCGGCCGCCGGCCGCGAGCCGCTGGGACGACCACTGCTGCAGGTTCTCGCCGCCGATGAGGTCCTCGACGAGGAAGACGTGCCCCGCGCTCTCGAACACCTCGCGGACGGCGGGCGTCAGGCGCAGCGGCGCGAGCCGGGTGAGGGTCTCGGCCTCGTAGCGGAGCCAGTGCCGGGCGTCGCGCCCGTCGTGGTCGGTGCCGATGTGCGGTCGGGCTTCCTTGAGCAGGACGTCGTCGCCGGTGCGCAGGTCGCGTGCCCGGTACACGCCGCCGCGGTTGGAGTGCCGGACGGCCTCCCGGACGAGGTAGCGGCCGGCCACCGTGGTCGGGGCGCCGCGCGGCCGCCGCGGGTTCGACCGGGGCGGCGGGGGGAACGGCGGCGGGGCCCAGGCCGGCGGGGAGAACCAGGGGTTGCGCTGATCCGTCACGAGGGTCCCGTCCGGTGCGCGGAGGCGGCTCTCGTACAGGCCCTCGTCGTTGAGCTCGGGGGCGGCGGCGAAACAGCCGTACCGGTAGTGGACGAGGCTGCCCGGCTTGTAGCGCCGGTCCGACAGGATCGCCGGCCCGGCCAGGCCCAGCGTCCGTTCATGGAGTTCCTCCGCGAGCGCGCGCAGCTGGTCGTCGGAGGCCGGGTACGCGGTGAGGAACTTCCCCGCCTGGGCGCGCCCCGCCCGCGCCGAGGTCAGCTCCGCGGTGACCCGCGGCGAGACGGCGAACTTGAACGCGCACCCGTGCGCCGACAGGACGCCGGCGGCGTTCTCCAGGACCTGCGGCGCGGACAGCGGCGTGGCGGAGAGGTGCAGCTTCCACCCCTGCTCGCGATGGACACGGTGCGGCGGTTCGGCCGTGCACCATGTCTCACCCTCCCGAAGCGTCCAGCCGGCCCCCAGCTCCCCCATGCTTCGCAGAGCGATCAAGCGGTAGCTTTCCGTCATACTTCGAGGGTATGGCATCGGTCGGACACCCGGAACGGGGCGCCGGGGGCACATGCGTGGCCTTGAGCCCTGCCCGTGCTGGACGTGCCTCGAACTCGCCCCTACGGTCGGCCCATGGGTGATGTTCCTCGTCGGCGCTCGATCACGCCGGACGCGCCGGCCGCGCTCGGGTTCGCCCTCCTCCCACAGGTGTCGCTGCTGCGCCCGGCGGACGGCGGCGGGGTGAGCGCCACCGCCGTGTGGCTGCTGTCCCTGGGCGCCGCGCTGCCGCTGGTCGTCCGGAGGCGGTGGCCGGTCCCGGTGTTCGTGGTCGTCCTCACCGTCGCCGGTGCGGCGCTGGCCGCCGGGGTCGGGCCGGCCCCCCTCCTCGCCGCCGCCTACGCCCTGTACCCGGTGGCCACCGCCAGGAGCGGGCGACCGGGGCTGTCCGCGGCCCGCGTCGCCGGGTTCTGCGGGGGCGGCGCCGTCCTGATGACGGTGGCGGGAGGTCAGGGGTACCAGGGTGGGAGCAGGGTCGTGCAGCTCGTGCTCGGACTGCTCGTCCTCGGCGCCACCTGGGCGACCGGGACGGCGGTCGGGGAACGGCGGGAGAGCCTGCGGCGCACCATCGAGCACGCGGCCGAGCAGGCGAAGGCCGAGGAGCGCCTGCGCATCGCCCGGGACATCCACGACGTCGTCACCCACAGCGTGGGCCTGATCGCGGTCAAGGCGGGCATCGCCAACCACGTGGCCGCCACGCGCCCCGAAGAGGCGGGGGAGGCCTTGGCGGTGATCGAGGACGTCAGCCGCCGGGCGCTGCGTGACATGCGGGCCATCCTCGAGGTCCTGCGCCGTGAGGAGGACGGCGGCGCCGGTGACCTGCGGCCGGTCCAGGGGCTGGCGGACGTACCGGCCCTGGTGCGTACGGCCGAGGCGGCCGGAGTCCGCGTCGACCTGCGGACCGCGTACGAGGAGGAACCCCCGGACGGTGTCGCGCTGTCCGTGTTCCGGATCGTCCAGGAGGCCCTGACCAACGTCGTCAAGCACGCCGCGCCCACCCGCTGCCGGGTCCGACTCGCCGCCGCCCGGGGCACGTTGACGGTCGACATCACCGACGAGGGCCCCGGGCCCGGGCACCGGCCCACCGTGCCCGGCGGGGAGATGGGCCTGGTGGGGATGGCGGAGCGGGTCGCCGCCCACCGGGGCACCTTCAGCGCCGGGCCGCGGCCGGGCGGCGGCTTCCGGATCGCGGCGACACTGCCGTACTGAGGCCCGGCCCGTGTGCCGGACTCATTCGCAGGTAGGGGTTTCGGCGCGTGCGGGCCGCCGCGGAACCCCGACCCCGGACCGATGCGGCCGGCGGCCCCGCCCGACGAGACTCGTCGGGTGATCGAAGTCCAGAACCTCACCAAGCGGTACGGGGGGAACACCGTCGTGGCAGGCCTCACCTTCACGGTGCGGCCGGGAGCCGTCACCGGATTCCTGGGCCCCAACGGGGCCGGGAAGTCCACGACGCTGCGCATGATGCTCGGCCTCACCCGCCCGGATGCCGGATCCGCCCGCATCGGCGGTCACCCCTATCACCAACTGACGTACCCCGCCCGGCAGGTCGGCGCCCTGCTGGAGACGGCCGTCCCGCACCGCGGCCTGACCGCCGCCGGCCATCTGCGCTGGATCGCCCGGAGCAACCGGATCGACCGGCGGCGGGTCGCGGAGGTCCTGGAGGCGGTCGGCCTGACCGGAGCGGCCCGGCAACGGATCGGCACGTTCTCGCTCGGCATGGGACAGCGGCTCGGCCTGGCCGCGGCCCTGCTCGGCGACCCGCCCGTCCTGGTGCTCGACGAGCCGGTCAACGGCCTGGACGCGGAGGGCATCCGGTGGCTGCGCGACCTGCTGCGCTCGATGGCCGCCGAGGGCCGGACCGTCCTCCTCTCCAGCCATCTGATGACCGAGATGTCCGTGATCGCGGACCACCTGATCGTCATCGGCCGCGGACGGCTGCTCGCCCGGACCGGCACGGCGGAGTTCCTCCGGCGCCACGCGCGGACCTACGTGCGGGTGCGGACCCCCGAACCCCTGCGCCTGCGGCGGGAACTGGAGCGCAAGGGTGCCACGGTGCGCCTCGCCCGCGACGGCAGTCTGGAAGTCGACGGTGTGGCGGCGGTCGAGATCAACCGGCTGGCCGCGGCGGGCGATCTCCCGCTCGAGGAGCTGAGCACCCACACGGGATCGCTCGAGGACACCTTCCTGGAGCTCACCGGCACGGAAGGAAACGGAAGCCGCCATGGCTGAGACGGCCGCGGCCGTGCGGGCCGAGTTCACCAAACTGCGAGGCGTCCGCGGCACGTTCGCCGCGCTGCTGCTGTTCGCTCCCGCCAGTCTCCTCCTCGCGGCCCTGGGCGGCTGGTCCGCGAGGAAGGCGATCGAATCCCACAGCGCGCTGCTCCGCCCCGACTTCACTCCCGAGCAGACCGGCCTGGACGGCGTCCTCTACGGGCAGGTGGCGCTGATCGTGTTCGCCGTGCTCCTCGTGTCGAGCGAGTACTCGTCGGGCATGATGCGGGTCTCGCTGCTCGCCGTGCCCCGGCGCGGCCGGCTCTACCTGGCGAAGGTGGTGGTCACCGCCGCCGCCACGGTGGCCGTCGCGGCCCCCGTCACCGTCCTCGGCTACCTGCTCACCCAGTTCGTCCTCGGTCCCCACGGTGCCGACATCGACGCGCGTGGTGTGCCCCGCGCCCTCGCCGGAGCCGTGGTCCATCTGACGCTGATGAGCCTGTTCGCGGCAGGCGTGGCCGCGACGGCCCGCGGCGCCGTCGTCCCGCTGGCCGTCCTGCTCCCGATGATGCTGGCCGGAACCCAGATCCTGTCCACCGTCGGGGCGACGAAGGAGATGGTGCGCTACCTCCCCGACCGGGCCGGGCTGCGGATGCTCACGGTCGGCTCGGACCACGCGTTCACCGGGTTCGTCGTCCTCCTCGGGTGGACCGTCGCGGCGCTGACGGTCGGCTGGCTGCGCCACCGGCGTTGGGACGGGTGATGTGCGTGGGTCGCCGTTCCTCAACAGCGGCTCCGGGCAGAGGCAGTTGAGGAATCGGAGCGGGCACCGTTGCTAGAATCGCGGATTTCGAGGGCTCGATGAGCAGGCTGCGGGGAATACGGGATGGCCGAGGCGGTCCGGGTGCTGATCGCGGACGATCAGGCGTTGTTGCGCGGGAGCTTCCGCGTCCTCGTCGACTCCACACCGGGGATGGAGACCGTCGGCGAGGCCGGTGACGGCGCCCGGGCGGTGGAACTCGCCCGGGAACTGCGGCCCGACGTCGTCCTGATGGACCTGCGGATGCCCCTCATGGACGGCATCGCCGCCACCCGGGAGATCTGCTCCGACGCGACCATGGCCGGCGTACGCGTGCTGGCCCTGACGATGTTCGACATGGACGAGTACGTCTACCCGGCCCTCCGGGCGGGCGCGAGCGGTTTCATGCTGAAGGACGCCTCACCCTCCGACCTGGTCGCCGGTATCCGCGTCATCGCCACCGGCGAGTCCGTTCTGGCGCCCACGGTCACGCGCCGTCTCATCGAAACCTTCTCCCACACCGGGAGGACGGCTCGGCCGGCACCGCGCCTCGCCGGGCTCACCAAGCGGGAACACGAGGTGCTCGTGCTGATCGCGAACGGGCTGTCGAACGCGGAGATCGCCCAGCACCTGGTGATCAGCCTGCCCACCGTGAAGACCCATGTGAGCAGCCTCCTGGCCAAGCTGAACGTCCGCGACCGCGCCCAACTGGTCATCATCGCCTACGAAAGCGGCCTCGCGGAGCCGGGGTTGCCCGGCGGGCCGGGGGAACCGACGGGGCGGCGTTCGATCAATTGAAGAACCGCAGGCCCGGCCCCGCGGAAGCGGGCCGGGCCTGGCGCACTCGGCTACTCAACGGTCCTGAAGGGTGGTGCCGGCGACGTGAGGTTCATGTCTTCGGTCGAGGCCAGGACGAGCGGCCACCTGGAACCCGGCTCGCTCCACGTCCGGGAGGGCGACTGCGTCGAACCCGGTCAGGTCCTCGGGCTGATCGGCAACAGCGGCAACTCCACCACGCCGCACCTGCACTTCCAGGTGACGACCACGGCCGAGTTCTTCCCGACCGACAGCCCGCCGTTCACCTTCCGGGCGTTCCGCGTCCTCGGCCGGGTCGAACCCCGGATCTGGGACGACAACCTGGGCCTGCAGCCGACCGGCGTCCTGCCGATCACGCCCTCACCGTACGCGGGCCCGCACCGTTCGCGGTATCCGCTCGACCGCGAGGTGCTGGAGTTCTGACCGGGCCTTCGGCGCCCTGGCGGACGGGCCGCGCCTCGCCGGTCCGGCCGAGGGCCGCCATCACCTCGCGCAGCTGCGCCAGGGGCTCCGGGCCGCAGATCCGCAGCACCACCGTCTGCGCGCCCGCCTCCCCGAGCGCGTGGAGCGCCGCCACCGCCTCGTCGGGCGTGCCCCCGGCGGCGAAGGTCGCGGCCTCGTCGCGCCCCAGCCAGCGCGCGTGTCCGGCGACGGCCTCGCGGAGGGCGGGGGCCTCGGCGTCTCCCACGCCGAGGAAGGTGAAGACGGTGACCGTGTGGTCCGCGCCCGCGCCGCCGCGCTCGGCGGCGGCGCGGACCGCGAGCAGGTCCGCCGGGCCGTGGCCCTCGGCCACGAGCGTGCCCTGCGCGGCACGGCCGGCCAGCTCCAGGGACTTGGGAGAGACGACGCCCGCGATCACCGGAGGGATCGCGTCCTTCGCGGGCGGGTGGACCAACTCCACCCCGTCGAGCCGCAGTTCACGCCCGTCCAGGGTGACGCGCTCGCCGCGCAGCAGGCCGCGCACCGCGGTGAGGGCCTCCTCCAGCAGCGCCAGCGGCGACCGCGGGGCCACGCCGGCCTGACGCATCCACTCCCGCACGCCGTGGCCGATCCCGGCCACCAGCCGGCCGGGGAAGACCCGGGCCAGGGTGGCGACCTCCATCGCCAGCAGCGCGGGACTGCGCAGCGGCGCGGGCGCGATCCCGAGGCCGACCCGCAGCCGCTCGGTCGCCCCGAGCGCCACCGCCGCCGCCGAGATCCCGCCGTTCCACCCCAGGTCCTCGACCACCCACAGGTCGTCCGCCCCCAGCGCCTCGGCCTCCCGCGCGAAGGCGGGCAGCCCGGCCGGGTCCCAGGAGCGGTCGAACATCACACCGATGCGAAAGTCCGTCATGACCGGTCAACCTACCGTCCGGCCCGGCGGCACGAGCGTCCCGCCCCGTCCGGCCGCCCCTGACGCCCGAGGCGGCTGCGGGGTTGTACGTCATCGGAGCGATTGTCCGCGCCGGGCCCGCTGCGGTTGGATCGCGGAACACCTCGGCAGGGGTGGGGCCACGACGGTCAGGAGTGGACATGCGAAGGCTTTTACCCGCGGTGACACGGCTGCTGGGGGTCGGGCTGCTGGCGGCGCTGCTGCCGGTGGGGGCGGCGGTACGGGGACGGTGCGGGTCAGTGTGGCCGCCGACGGGACCCAGGGCAACGCGGGGTCGAACAACGCGGTGATCAGCCGGGACGGCCGGTACGTCGCCTTCACCTCGTGGTCGACGAACCTCGTGCCCGCCGATCCGCCGCTCCCGCGGCTCCAGGTCCGGGGCTACCTGCGTGACCTGCGGGACGGCACGGTGGAGCGGGTGACCGTCGACGGAGTCATGGCGGGTGTGCGCGACTTCAGCGCCTCGGGCGAGCGGGTGGTGCTCAAGGCGGGCGATGCCCTGTACGTGCGCGATCTGCCGACGGGCCTCACCCAGCGGGTGGACGTCGACCTCGGCGACTTCACCGGCGGCTATCCGGACGAACCCCGGATCAGCGGCTCCGGCCGCTACGTCGTCTTCTCGGAGAGCAGCCCCTCGAACGCGCCGGTGAACGGGGGCACCAGGATCTACGTGCGTGATCTGTTGGAGGGCACGACGCAGTGGGTGAGCCCGCCCAGCACCGGGCCCGAGAAGTACGACGCGCACGGACCCGTCATCAGCGACGACGGGCAGCGCATCGCGTACACCTACCTCAGGCGCGTCCCCCCGGCGTACGGCCATGTCCCCGGTGACACCAACGGCGTCTGGGACGTCTTCGCGCGGACGCTTCCGGCCGTCCCCTGAGCACCCGCGGCGCGGGGGACGGGGGCCATGGCGGCGCACCCGTCCCCCGCGCCCGGCCGTCCCCGGTCAGGCCCCGTCCAGGGCCTCCACCAGCGCCGCCAGGAACTCCTTCGGCCGCTCCAGGTGCACGCTGTGCCCGGCGCCCTCGACGGCCACCTCGCGCATCCGCCCGCCGGCGGCGGCGTAGCGGTCGAGGACGGCGCGGGTCTGCGCGACCATCGGCTGGGCCGGGCAGGTCTCCGCGCCCGGCCAGCCCGGGACCGCGCCGAGCGACCCCAGGTGGGCGAGGTCGAAGAGCGAGGTGTCGGAGATGATGACGTCGGCCGACCCGCGGATCCACAGGATCGGCGGCTTCGGTTCGACCAGCTCCAGGTCGTCGATCCGGAAGTGGGTCGGTGCCATGGAGTTGAGCACGCCCCGCCCGCCGGGTGCGGAGCCCGGCCAGGTGTCGCTCGGCCGGGTGTCGCCGGGGTAGTGGTCCTCGCCGGTCCGGGTGGTCACCATCGCGGCCACGAAGCGGTCCGGCTCGGCCAGCGGCTCGTTGACGTAGGCGGAGTCCAGGACCGAGCGCGGCGCGAACGGCGACTCGGCGCCCAGTTCGCCCTCGCCCAGCAGCCGGACGAACTCGGGAGCCGCGGCGCCGGCGCCGGAGCCCGCGCCGTCGGGCGAGTTGAGCGTCCCGTCCACCCCGTGGGTGCCGCCGAAGCCGTACGGGGAGACCGGGTTGACCAGGGTGAGCGAGCGGACCAGCTCCGGGTGGTCGCGCAGCAGCTGCAGCGCCACCCCGCCGCCCATGCTCCAGCCGACCAGGTGCACCGGGCCGAGGTCCAGCGCCCGGAGGTAGGAGAGCAGGTCCTCGCTGTGGTCGCGCAGGCCGCGGGTGGCGTCCACCGGCAGCGGCTCGGTGCCGCCGAAGCCGCGCAGGTCGGGCGCCAGCGGGCGGAAGCGCTCGGGCAGGTCGGCCATGGTCGGGTGCCAGAACACGCCGGAGGAGACGTTGCCGTGCACCAGCACCACGGGCTCGCCGGTGCGGCCCTCGATCTCGGCGTGGTTCACGGTCAGCCGGTCGGTGGCTATCGGTCGATCGACGATCATCGGACGGGTCCTCAGTTCAGCCAGCCGGCGACCTGCGCGTTCGCCGCGCCGTCCCAGCCGAGTTGCAGGTGGTTGGCGAGGGTGATCAGCGCGGTGCCGCCGACCGTGGCGATGCCGGTGGTGTCCAGGGCGCTGGCCACGAAGACCACGCCGTCGCTGGGGGCGCGGTTCTCGTTGAAGATGCCGACGACGCTGGGCGCCCCGCCCGCCATGAGGTAGGTCGTCACCGAGGCGGGCACCCCGGCCTGGTGCAGCGGGGCGATCAGCGAGCCGGCGTCGATCGCGGCCTGGATGCCACCGCCCTCGGTGTAGAAGCCCTGCCCGCCGTAGTAGGTGGTGTACCAGTCCTGCTGGGTCTGGTCGATGCCGAACACCGAGTCCCAGCGGGCCAGCATCTGCCGCTGCCCGGGGTAGACGTCGTAGCCGCCGGAGGGGGCGAAGGAGAACTCCGGGTGCGCGGTGTAGGTGCCGTAGCAGGTCATCCGCAGGTGCGGCGCGGGGGCGTTGACCTGGCCGCCGCACTGGGGCCAGATGGAGAAGTCGTGCGCCCAGCCGTGGGCGAAGGGGTAGTCGTAGCCGCCGTTCGGACCGCCGACGGTGATCAGCTTGCGCACGTCGCCCGCGTAGGGGCGTCCCCAGGAGGGCTTGACCGAGGAGACGTAGGAGCGGGCGGACATCTCGCCCTTGCTCCAGCCCACCACGTCCACCTGGGGGACGCCGAGCTTGGCGCGGATCAGCGCGACGGCGTCGCCGACCGCCTGGGCCTGCATCAGGTTGTCGCCCTGCTTGTGCGCGAAGCCGACCGCGAAGACCCGGTAGCCCCGCCCGGACAGGTACTGCATCAGGCCGGTGTTCGGGCAGGAGACGGAGCCGCAGCCGTAGCCGCCGGACTCGCCGGGGTTGGCCCAGGCCCGGTCCGGGTTGTCGTTGGCGCCGTGCACCAGCAGCACCGGGACCTGGTGGGCGCCGGTGTTCCAGCCGGGGGCCGAGTAGAGCAGGAAGCGGCCGGAGTAGGGCTGCTTGACGCCGCCGAAGAAGGTGAGCCGCTGGCCGTCCTGGTTGCCGCGGCCGTCCGGCGGGTACTGCTCCTGCTTGAAGCCGGTGGTGGTGTCGAGGTACCGCTCGACGCGGTCCCAGCCGTTGGCGACGCTGCTGTACGTCGCCTCAAGCGTCAGATGGGCCGGCCCCGCCGCCGAGGCCGCCCCCGCCGGGACGACCGCCCCGACCAGCGCGAGCACGCTCACGAGCAGCCGGCCGAAGCCTCTGCGCCTACCACGTCCGCTTCCCCACATGCCGCGTTCACTCCTCCACACCGAGGTCCAGTGCGTGACACCCTATGAACGGCGCGATTCCCTCCCTATGTCGGTGGCAGCTACCTCGGGCGCCACGGTGTGGGCATCGGCCACCTGGCCAGGAGCCGGATCCCGACACGTCAGCGGGCGGTCCAGCCCCCGTCCAGCGGGATGGACGCGCCGGTGATGAAGCCCGCGTGCGGGCCGCAGAGGAAGAGCGCGGCCTGCGCGACCTCCGCGGGCTCGATGAGCCGCTTGATCGCGGTGCGGTCGAGCATGATCCGCTCCACCACCTCGTCGGCCGGGATGCCGTGCGCGGCGGCCTGACCGGCGATCTGGTCCTCCACCAGGGGCGTGCGCACATATCCGGGGTTGACGCAGTTGCTGGTCACGCCGTGCGGCGCGCC
Organism: Kitasatospora sp. NPDC097605; assembly: GCF_040302725.1. Taxonomy (NCBI): domain Bacteria; kingdom Bacillati; phylum Actinomycetota; class Actinomycetes; order Kitasatosporales; family Streptomycetaceae; genus Kitasatospora; species Kitasatospora sp. NPDC097605. The sequence continues at coordinate 200,233 of NZ_JBEOSF010000004.1, forward strand.
CTCCAGGGCGGCGACCTTGCTGAACCCCTCCAGGGCGTGCTTGGCGGTCACGTAGGCGGACTTGAAGGCGCTCGCCCGCAGCCCGTGCACCGAGGAGATGTTGACGATGCGCCCCCACCCGCGCTCGTACATGTGCGGCAGGGTGCGCCGGACGATCCGGAACGGCGCCTCGACCATCACGCGCTGGATCAGCGCGAAGCGTTCGACCGGGAAGTCGTGGATCGGGGCCACGTACTGGAGCCCGGCGTTGTTCACCACGACGTCGGCGTCGTCCGGGAGGGTGTCCACCGCCTCCGGGTCCGACAGGTCGACGACGTGGGCGGTACCGCCGATCTCCTCCGCGACGGCCTTGGCGGCGTCGCCCGCCAGGTCGACCACGTACACGTGCGCGCCCGCCTCGGCGAAGGCCCTCGCGCACGCCCGGCCGATGCCGCTCGCCGCACCCGTCACCAGGACCTTCCGCCCGGTCAGGAAGCGGCCGACCGGGGCGGCGGCCCGGCCGCCGGTGCTCTCGATGATGTCCATGGCCGCCACGCTAGGAACCCGGCGGGGCCGGGCACACGTCCGCCGGTACCACAGTTGCCCACCCGATGGTGGTGGCCGCCACCACAGCGCTCCTCCTCCGTCCTCCGCCGACGGCCGTCCCCCCGCCGTGGGCGGCGGGCCGCGCGGGGTCAGAGGCTGCTGAGCAGGTGCGGGGACAGCGTCTTGAGCACGGCGTTGGTCCAGCGCAGCTGGCGCAGGGTCTGCGGGTGGCAGGAGGTGGCGAGGTGGAGCAGGCGGGTGTCCCCGGTGGCCTGGGCGACCTGGGCGAGCTCCTCCCAGCGCAGGGAGTTCTCGGTGGCGGCGAGGTGGAGGTGGCGCAGGTCGTGCAGGAGGAGCAGGCCGCTCCCGGGGCGGCGGCCGAGCGCTTCGGCGGTCCTCTCCCACAGGGCCTCCCACCGGCCGGGCGCGGCGTCGTCCTCCGCCCCGGGCAGGTCGAGGCCGTACCGGGGGGCGGCGTGGGCGAGGCGTCGGGCGTGCTCGTGGGACCAGCGGGCGACGTCGGTGGCGACGTGGTGGACCTCGTGGTCGGCGCGGTGCCGTTCGGCCGCGGCGAGCAGGTCGTGCTCCAGCCGTCGTTCACCGTCGTACAGGGCGCGCAGGGTGATCGCGACGCCGTTCACGGCCGGCCTCCTTCCGGTCGGGGGACGCTCTGGGCGGCCGTCGCGGCCGGGCCGCCCGCGGTGGGCGGGAAGGGCTCCGGGTGGACCGGGGCGGAGGCGGTCGTGGTGGGGGCCGGTGCGAGGGCCCCGTCACCTCGCGCGACCAGGGTGAGCCGGGCGGCCGCGGTCTTGAACAGCGGCTGCTTGGACACCGGGTCCCAGTCGGTGATCGTGGTCTCGTTGGCCGCCCGGCCGGGCCCGCCGTCGGGCGGGCGGTGGCCGGCGGGGGTGTCCCAGTAGCCGTAGTGGAAGGGGACGAAGACCATGCCGTCGCGGATGCCGGTGACCCGCAGCCGGCCGCGCACGGATCCGCGCGGGCTGGTGACCTCGACCAGGTCGCCCTCGGCCACGCCGTGCCGCCCGGCCTCGGCGGGGGAGAGCTCCACCCACACCTCGGGGGCGGCGGCGTTCAGCTGCGGCACCCGGCCGGTCTTGGTACGGGTGTGGAAGTGGTAGAGGGTGCGGCCGGTGGTCAGCTGGAGCGGGTACTCATCGTCGGTGTCCTCGTGCGGCGGCAGGTACTCGGCGGCCTTCAGGACCGCTCGGCCGTGCGGGTTGAGCGCCCGGTACTCGGTCTCGGAGACCGGGGCGCCGGTGACCAGGTCCTTGCCGTAGCCCTCGCAGACGGCGGGGGCGGCCCAGGTGACGCCGTCGGTGTAGAGGCGCTCGGTGCCGCCCGGGGACTCGTCGGTGCAGGGCCACTGGATGCCGCCCGCCTCGCGCAGCCGGTCGTAGTCGAGGCCGGTGTAGTCGCACGGGCGGCCGCGACTGCACTCCTGCCAGGCCGCGAACGCGGAGGGCGCGTCGTGCCAGCCGATCAGCGGCCGGCCGTCCTTGTCCCGGAAGTCCATCCGGCGGGCGTAGTCGAGGAGGATGTCCAGGTCCGCCCGGGCCTCGCCGGGCGCGTCGACCGCCTTCTCGCACAGGTGGACGGTGCGGTCGGCGTTGGTGAACGTGCCGGTCTTCTCCCCCCAGGTCGCGGCCGGCAGCACCACGTCCGCCAGCTGCGCGGTCTCGGTCGGGTAGAGGTCCTGGACGACGGTGAACAACCGCTCCTGGCCGAGGACCGAGCGGATGCGCGCCAGTTCGGGCAGGGAGACGGCGGGGTTGGTGCCGGAGATCCACAGCATCCGGATCGAGCCCTGCTCGGCGTAGCGGAAGATCTGCATCGCCGGGGTGGGCGGCCCGTAGTGCGGGATCCGGGCGGGCTCGACGTTCCAGAGGCGGGCGAGTTCGGCGACGTGCTCGTCGTTCTCCCAGTTCCGGAAGCCCGGAAGGTCGCCGTCGGCGCCGCACTCACGGGTGTTCTGGGCGGTGGGCTGGCCGTTCATCTGCAGGACCCCGCAGCCGGGGCGGCCGAGCATGCCGCGGATCAGCTGCAGGTTGTTGACCTGTACGGCCGCGGCGGTGGCCTGGTGCGACTGGTAGACGCCCTGCAGCACCGTCGACAGCAACCGCCGCGCGTCGCCCAGGACTTCGGCGGCGTGCTCGATCCGGCGGGCCGGCACGTCGCAGATCCGGGCGGCCCAGCCGGGCGTACACGGCCCGACCCGCTCGGCGAGTTCGTCGAAGCCGACGGTGTGCCGCGCGAGGTAGTCGGGGTCGATCCGGCCGGTGCGGACGATCTCGTGCAGCAGGGCGTTGAGCAGGGCCACGTTGGTGCCGGCGCGCGGGGCGAGGTGCACGGTGGCGTGCCGGGCGGCCGCGGTGGGGCGCGGATCCACGCAGACCAGCCGGGGCGGCTCGGGGCCCTCCAGGCGGTCCAGGACCCGCATCCACAGCACCGGCTGGGTCTCGGCCATGTTGTGTCCGAACAGCGCCAGGGTGTCGCAGTGGTCGACGTCGGTGTACGAGGCGGGCTGGCCGTCGCAGCCGAAGTTCTCCTTCAGCGCCTGCGCGGCGGTCGCGGTGCACAGCCGGGTGTTGCCGTCCAGGTGGTTCGTGCCGATCCCGGCGCGGGCGATCACCGCCAGGGTGTAGTACTCCTCCAGGAACAGCTGGCCGCTGGTGTAGAAGCCGATCGAGCCGGGCCCGCTCTCGCGCAGCAGCCGGCGGGACTCCGCCGCGATCCGTGCCATGGCGGTCTCCCACGTACAGGGCACCAGCTGGGTGCCGTGGCGGACGAGGGGGGTGGTCAGCCGGTCCGGTGAGGCGTTGGCCTGCCAGCCGAAGAGGTCCTTGGGCCCCAGCCGGCCCCGGTTCACCCGGTCGCCCGCCCGGCCCCGCACGCCCACGATCCGGCCCCGCCGTACGGCGATGTCCATCGCGTCGCCGTTGGAGTGCAGGAGCGAGGCGGCGGGGACCCACCGCTCGACGTCCTGGGGTGCGAGGCCGTCGGCGAGGAAGGTGTCCACCCGCGCCGGCCAGGCCTCGCCGCGTCCGTAGGGGGTGCGGCCGCCCCACGGCTGTCCGATCCGGTCCACCACTGGTTCCATCCGCCTCACCCTTCCCGGTCCGCGCGCCCGTGCGACGCCCGCCGCACCGCACGCGCCTACCCGGATCCCCTGGGCGGGCCACACCGGCCCCGGTTCCCCGGCCCCGGTTCCGCGGCCCGGTTCCGCGGCCCGGTTCCCCGGCCCCGGTTCCGCGGCCCGGTTCCGCGGCCCGGTTCCCCGGCCCGGTTCCGCGGCCCGGTTCCCCGGCGTTCCGCCGGCCCGTTTCTCCGGCGGCCGGGCGGGAAGGCGCCGGGCCATGGACCAGTCACAGGCACCCGTACTGGAAGCCCTGGCCGCCTACCACGCCAACGGGCACACCGCGTTCACACCGCCCGGGCACAAGCAGGGCCGCGGCGCGGACGAACGAGTGGTGCGCGTCCTGGGCGCGGACGTGTTCCGCGCGGACGTGCTCGCCACCGGCGGCCTGGACGACCGCCTGTCCTCGCGCGGAATCCTGGAACACGCCCAGCGGCTGATGGCCGAAGCGGTCGGCGCCGACCACACCTTCTTCTCCACCTGCGGCAGCTCGCTCTCCGTCAAGGCCGCGATGCTCGCCGTCGCCGGCCCGCACGAGCAGCTGGCCGTCGGCAGGGACGCGCACAAGTCCGTGGTGGCCGGCCTGATCCTGGCCGGCATCCGCCCGCTGTGGGTGGAGCCGCGGTGGGACCCGGACCTGCACCTGGCCCACCCACCGTCCGCCGAGGCCTTCGCGCGGGTGCTGGCCGAGCACCCCGAGGCGCGCGGCGCGCTGGTCACCTCACCCACCCCGTACGGCACCTGCGCGGACCTGAAGGCCGTGGCCGAGGTGTGCCACCGGCACGACCGGCCGCTGCTCGTCGACGAGGCGTGGGGCGCGCACCTGCCCTTCCACCCGGGTCTGCCGGCCTGGGCGATGGACGCCGGCGCCGACGTGTGCGTCACCTCCGTCCACAAGATGGGCTCCGCGCTCGAACAGAGCTCCGTCTTCCACCTCCAGGGGCACCGCATCGACCCCGCCGTGCTCAAGCAGCGCGAGGACCTGCTCGGCACCACCAGCCCCTCCGTCCTCGTCCACGCCGCCCTGGACGGCTGGCGCCGCCAGATGGTCCAGCACGGCCGCGCCCTCTACGACCGCGCGCTCGCCCTCGCCGCCGACGTCCGCCGGCGCGTCGAGGAACTGGACGGGCTGCACGTCCACGGCCCGGACGACTTCTGCGCCCCGCACCGCGCCTTCGACCTGGACCCGCTGCAAGTGATCATCGACATCACCGGACTGGGCACCAGCGGCTACCGGGCCGGGGACTGGCTGCGCTCCCACCACCAGGTCGACCTGCACGTGTGCGACCACCGCCGGATCAGCGCCCAGCTCACCCACGCCGACACCCCCGACACCACCGCCCGGCTGCTGACCGCGCTGGGCGAGCTGACGGAGGTGGCCGAGCGGCTGCGCCCGGCCCCGGCCGTGGAGGTCCCCGATCCGCGGGACCTGCGGCTGGAGCAGGTGATGCTGCCGCGCGACGCGTTCTTCGGCCCCACCGAGCAGGTCCCCGTCTCCAAGGCGAGCGGCCGGATCACGGCCGAGATGCTCACCCCCTACCCGCCGGGCATCCCGGCCGCGCTGCCCGGTGAACGCCTCGACGACGCCGTCGTCGCCTACCTCCGCAGCGGCGTCCTCGCCGGCATGCTCGTCCCGGACGCCGCCGACTCCACGCTGGAGAGCGTCCGGGTGGTCGCCGGTGAATGAACCGTGGCGCCGGCGGCCCGTCGGGGTGTGGGCGGGCGCCGCTCGGGCAGGCGCGCAGGCGTACCGGCACTTCGACGACCGCGACCGCGGCTGCACCGAGGTCGTCCTCCACCCCTGACGGGGCGCCGACGACCCGCGGCCGCGCGGAAGGAGAGGGCGAGATGGCTGTCCGCCATGTGCTGATCGAACGGCCGCCCGAGGACGTGTGGCGGGTGCTGGCCGATCCCCACTGCTTCGCCCGGTGGGTCCCGGGCACCTCCCACACGAAACCGGACTCCGGAACCTGGCCCGAACCCGGAGCCGGCCTGCGCTACCGGGTCGGCCTCGGCCCCTGGCAGCTGACCGGGCACACCGTGGTGCGCCGCTGCGAGGAGCGGGAGCGCCTGGAGCTGGAGGCCTTCGCCGGCCCCCTGGGCACCGCGCGCATCGCCGTGGAGCTGCTCGCGTGGGGCACCGGCACCCTGGTGATCGTCGACGAGCACCCCTTGCAGGGGTTGGTGAGCAGCCTGCACGCCGCGCCGTCCGAGGCGCTGCTGCAGCTGCGCCACCGCAGCATGCTCGCCCGGCTGGCCCGCACCGTCGAGGCCACCGACCGCCGGTCGCCGATCCGGGGCGGCGTGGCATGAACGACGCCATCGTGATCGGCGCCGGTCCCAACGGGCTGGTGGCCGCGAACGTCCTCGCCGACGCCGGCTGGCAGGTCGAGGTCCTCGAAGCGCAGGACCACCCCGGCGGAGCGGTGCACAGCGACCGCGGCGTGCACCCGGACCACGTCCACGACCTGTTCAGCTCGTTCTACCCGCTCGCCGCGGCCTCCCCCGCCATCGCGGCGCTCGCCCTGGAGGACTTCGGCCTGTCCTTCAGCCGCGCCCCCACCGTCCTGGCGCACCCGCTGGCGGACGGACGCTGCGTGCTGCTCCGCCAGGGCGCCGGGGAGACGGCGGAACGGCTCGGCCGGGACTTCGGCCCCCAGGACGCCCAGGCCTGGCAGGGGCTCTCCGAGCTGTGGGAGCGCCTGGACCCCTGGCTCGTCCGGGCGATGTTCGCCCCGTTCCCCCCGGTACGCGCCGGACTCGAACTGGCCGCCCGGGTGCGGGCCGCGGGCGGGCTGCGACTGGCCCGCTTCGCTGCCCTGCCGGTGCGCCGGCTGGCCGAGGAGGAGTTCCGCAGCGAGGCGCCTGGCCTGCTGCTGGCCGGCTGCGCCCTGCACGCCGACCTGCTGCCGGAATCCCCGGTCAGCGGTGTGTTCGGCTGGCTGATGGCCATGCTCGGCCAGCAGTACGGCTGGCCGGTGCCGGTCGGCGGCGCCGCCTCGCTCACCGACGCGCTGGTGCGCCGCCTCGTGGCGCACGGCGGACACCTGCGCTGCGACGCCCGGGTCGACGAGGTCCTGATCCGCTCCGGGCGGGCGGCCGGCGTACGCACCGCCGGCGGCGAGACCGTCGAGGCCCGCCGGGCCGTCCTCGCCGACGTGCCCGTCACCGCCCTGTACGGCGGCCTCGTCGGCTGGGAGCACCTGCCGGACCAGCTGCGGCGGGACCTGCGCCGCTTCCAGTGGGACTTCTCCACCGTGAAGATCGACTGGGCGCTGGACGGCCCCGTCCCGTGGACCTGCGCGCAGGTGGCCGGGGCCGGGACCGTGCACCTGGGGGCGGACCTGGCGGAACTGAGCGACTACGCGCTCCAGGTCACCACCGGCCGCGTCCCGGCGCGGCCGTTCGGGCTGCTCGGCCAGATGACCACCGCCGACCCCTCACGTTCCCCGGCGGGCACCGAGTCGGCCTGGATGTACACCCACGTCCCCCAGCGCGTCACGGGCGACGCCGGCCAGGACGGCATCACCGGGCGCTGGGACGAGCGCGAGACCCTCGCGTTCGCCCGCCGGATGGAGGCCCAGGTGGAGCGGTTCGCCCCCGGGTTCGCCGATCACGTGGTCGGCCGGCGGGTGCTCACCCCGCCGGTGCTCCAGGGCCTGGACGAGAACCTGGTCGGCGGGGCCATCAACGGCGGCACCACCGCACTCCACCAGCAGGCCGTGTTCCGGCCCGTCCCCGGCACGGGGCGCCCCGAGACCCCCGTGCGGGGCCTCTACCTGGCATCCTCCTCCGCACACCCCGGCGGCGGCGTCCACGGCGCCTGCGGCGCCAACGCCGCCCGCGCCGCCCTGCGCGCCCACCGGCCCGCCGTACGGCGGTTCACCGGCCCCGTCCTCAGCGCCGCGCAGCGCGCGCTGTCCCACCACCCGCTGGAGAGCGCCCGCACGACCGCCCGGCCCCGGTGACGTCCGGCGGCGGCGTTTGCGCCGTCCGCCGGGGGGAACCCGCCGGGGTCGCGGAACAAGCTACGACCCGGGACGACATCATGGCCACCCCCGATCCAGAACCCCGCCATACGCCCGGCCTCGACCGGCGCGGCACCCTTCCCGACACCGGCGACACCCCGCCGGCCGAAGGGGGCATCTCAGGAATCTCGCACCCCGAGCCGGAGGAGGTCCGCCGGGCCTGGGGCCGCTGGCCCGCCGTCGTGATCGTGCTCGCGGCGGTGGCCGTGTCGGTGATGCTCATCGGCATGATCGTCGCGCTCAGCGCGTGAGCCCAGCGCGCGCCCAGCGCATGACGCTCTGCGCCCGGCGCCCTGAAGGGGCCGGGCCGGTCGCTCAGCGGCTGCTGCTGCTGCTGCGGCGGGCGAGGCGGGTGAGTGCCGCGCCGGCGGCGAGTGCGGTGGCGGAGGCCGCGCCGAGGGCGGCGAGGGCCTGGCCGGGGGTACCGGTGGCCGCGAGCTCGGCCGGGGCGGTGCCTTCGTGGCCGTCGCGGCCGTCGCGGCCTTCGTGCCCGGCGGCGTCGCGGATCTGGCGGACGACGACATCGGGGTGGGACATCATCGACACGTGCGAGGAGTCGACCTCGACGGTGCGGGCCTTGCCGCGCGCGGCCTCGAAGCGTTCGAGGTCGGGGGCGATGGCCTTGTCCTGCTTGGAGACGACGAACCAGGACGGGATGTCGTGCCAGGCGGCGGCGGTGAGCTTCTCACCGAACCCTGCCTGGGCGACCGGTCGCTGTCCGGCGGCCATCAGCCGGGTCAGGGACTCCGGCAGGTCGGCGGCGAAGACGGCGTGGAACTTCTCCTTCTGGATGTACAGGTGAGATGAGGGGTTGGAACCACCCTGCGCACACGCCCGTCCCGCCGGCACATCGCACTGAGCGCGGGGGGTGAACGCGGACGCCCGTTCGGGTTTCCGGCCGCCGGGGGCGGACGAGCGCCCTCGGTCTCCGGCACCGTGATCATTCGGCCGCAGTCCAACCGGGCCGGTGGCGACGGCACCTGACGGGCGTTCACTCGTCCGGCCTATTGGGCGAGGTGGTTCGGGCTCGATATATTTTCCTGTACCGGGACGCTTTCCCGCGGACCCACAGCATGCGGGAATTCCCTTTCGCCACCGCCGTCACCGCGACATTCGGACGTGAACACTCGCCGTCCCGATTCCACAGGACCGACTCGAGCGCCTCTTCCGGGGGAAACGCACCCCCCGACGACCACGGGACCGCCCGCCCGCCGGCGCGGACGCCGACACGCCACCCCGGCTCGAAGGTCCGCGACCACGGACCGCCGCCGAAGAAACCCGCCCCTCCGCATCCGTGCGCGCCTCCGGCACGCACCGTCCACTCGGGAGGAACCGTGAACGCCGCCGCCACCTGGAACGACATCCTGGTCCGGGACAACTTCCCGGACACGGGCCAGACCCCCACGTCCGACCCGGTCTGGGAGTCCCCGGACATCATCCCCTTCGGCAGCGACATCCTCGACTTCGATCTGCTGGAGTCCAGCTACAACGGGCCCGACCTCGGGCTGCGCCACCCCATCGTGTACGGGCAGCTCAACCGCATCTACGTCCGGGGGAAGAACCTCAGGACCGGCTGTCCCGCCTCCGGCAACGTCCGGCTCTACTACGCCCCCGGGGGGCTGCTGCTGGATCCGCGGGCGTGGACCCCGCTGACCGCCGAGGGCGGCGGCACCAGCGTGCCGCTCACCGTCCGCGGCGGCGGCCGCGAGGTCCCGCCCGGGCAGATCTGTGTCAGCCGGTCCGCCTTCGTGTGGCCGAGCCAGAACCCGCCGGGCCACTACTGCACGATCGCCACCGTGGACACACCCGCCCACCCGATGTCCGCCACCCTGCCGACGTTCGGCTCGCTCGTCGACTACCTGAACTGGGTCAGGTACAACCCCAACGTCGGCTGGCGCAACATCGACGTCATCCCGTGCCGGCGGACCAGGTACGTCCTCTCCGACCTGGCCGTCTGCAACCTGAACAACACCCCGGCGCGGTTCGTCTTCGGGATCTCCGGCACCGACCTGCCCGCCGGCACCGCGACCTTCTCCAACACCGACCAGCAGGCCCCGTTCAGCCTGACGGCGCAGGTCTACCCGCCCGGCACTGACGAGGGCTACACGCGCTCGGTCCTCCTGCCCGCCAACTACTCCGGCACGGTCACGGTCGTGGTCCAGTTCGACCAGCCGCTCCCGTGCGACGCCCGGATCGTGCTGCGGGCCTACAACCCGGTGACCGCTCACGCCGGAGAGCGCGAACGGCGCCTCGCGGTCCCGCTCACCGGCGTGCCCGGCCTCGCGGACGCCCTGTTCCTCGAACTCGGCGCGTACACCTTTGTCGCCGCCGAGAGCGGCCCCTGACCGGCCCGGCCGAGCCCGGCGCCAGGGTTCCGTCAGGGCGGGCGGACGGTGCCTGCCCTCGCGTCGCGGGGGCGGGTTCGCTGACGGACGTGAACCGCTCGACATGCCGCCACGACCGTCCGCCGCGTCCGCGGCCGCCGGTCGTGGCGTCCGTCGCAGGAGTGCGGGCGGACTTCGAGCATGAAGCAACCGTATCGCAAATTCACTTCAAGCTAAGAGTAAGTCGACTCGCCATTTGATCCACGCTTGGAGTACCTTGGAGGCATGGAAGACGCACCGGACCCCGCCGAGCCGCGCTGGCTCGACCCTGATGAGCAGCAGCAGTGGTATGCGTTCGCCTACGTGCTGACCCAACTGCCGGCCGCCCTTGAGGCGCGGATGCAGCACGACGCGGGCATCGCCCACTTCGAGTACGTGGTGCTGTCCGCCCTGTCGATGGACCCGGAGCGCACCCTGCGGATGAGTGAGCTGGCCCAGTACGCGGGCAGCGCGCTCTCCCGGCTGTCCAACGTCGTGATCCGGTTGGAGAAGCGCGGCTGGGTGCAGCGCCGCCCCGACCCCTCCGACGGTCGCGCTACCCTGGCCACGCTCACCGACGACGGCATGGACAAGGTCACCGCCGCCGCTCCCAGCCATGTCGACGCGGTACGCCGCCTGGTCTTCGACCCGCTGACCAAGGCGCAGCAGCGGCAGCTCGGTGCTGTCTCCCAACGCATCCTCGGTGCGCTCGGCGCTCCGTGCCCCACGGACTGGGCACCACCCGGCGCCACGCCACCGGCCGGCCAGGGCTGATTCCCACCCGCGCACCCCCTGAACCCTCACCCGGTTGCCCGGGATGCTCGAAGCCGGCTCCGGCACCGTGCTGTTCACCACCGGCGGCGGCGCGATCACCCCGTACCCGGTGCTCGCGGACGCCAACATCGCCCAGGCCGGGCAGCGCAACTGGGCTCTCAACCTCCACAACACCCTTGCCGAGCAGGGAATTTACGTAGCCAACGTGGCCATCGACCTCATGATCGGCGCCCAGGCTCCCGAGGGCGTTCCGCACCGCGCGCCCGACGACATCGCCCTCGACTACTGGAACCTGCACACCAGCCGCGACCGGGCCGAGCACTTCATCGGTGCCTGAGACCGGCTCACCGACCGCGGGCGGCCCCGGCGGGGCCCGGGGCCGCCCGCCCCCATCGTTCCCGGAGCATCATGAAGACCATCGTCATAGCCGGCGGCAACAGCGGCATCGGCCGCCAGGCCGCCCACACCCTCCTCGCCGACGGCAACCGCCTCGTCATCCTGGGCCGTGACCCGGGCAAGGGTGAAGCCGCCCTCGCCTCGTTCGGCGCCGTCGCCGGCCGTGCGTCGTTCCTCGCCGGGGACCTGTCCACGCACGACGGCGTCCGCGACGCCGCGCGCCGCATCCTCGACGAGCACGAGAACATCAGCACCCTCATCCACACCACCGGCGTGCTCACCGTGGCGGAGAGCCGCACGGCCGACGGGCTCCACCCGTTCTTCGCGGTCAACTACCTCTCGCGCTACCACCTCACGCAGCTCCTGCTGCCCGCGCTGCACCGTGCTGAGCGGCCGACCGTGCTGATGATGACCGCCGCGGTCGCGCCCAGCGAAGAGGCCGACTTCGCCCGCTTCCCGAAGTTCCCGACCTTCAACTTCAACCGCGACCGCAAGCCGGTCCAGCTCGGCAACCACCACTACGCCGCGCACCTGACCCGCACCGAACCGGGCCTCGCAGCCGGGGTGATCAACGCCGGCGCCGTGAAGACCGACATCATGCGCGCCGCCCCCTGGTACATGAAGGCGGGCGCCAAGGTCCTCGGCCCGATCATGTTCGACTCCGTCGAGACCGCCGCGCACAACGTCGTCGAAGCCACCCGCAGCGACACCTGGCAGTCCCCGCTCTACTGGGGCAAGCCCGGCCGCTTCGAGCAGCGCGCGCCGATCATGCTCGACACCACGACCACCCAAGCACTCATGGACACCTCCCGCGCCCTCACCGGAGCCTGACAACGCCCCGCCCAGTCTCGGCCCGCGCGCTCACGGTCCTCACCAAGCCGACCTGCGTGCGGGTCTTTCTGTTCCATCGTCCGAGATCCGCCGAACCCCGCGCTTCTCCCCGCGGAACCAGAGAGCACATGCCTCACCGCAACGTACCCCTGAGCGAAACCGGCCGCCTGCGTCTGGCCCTCTGCGTGGTGCGCGCGGGCAGGAAGAACCGGCACCGCCCGGGCGGCCCGTCCTGGGGGGACGGCGGACAGCAGGCGGCCCGGGAACGGAGTCGTTCCCGGGCCACCCGCTATTCGGTTCCTTTCAGTTCCGATCGCCTGCCGAACCGGTCAGCCGGGGCTCACCCGTCCATCCGGTCGGACCGGCGCCGACGCGCCCTCGCGACCATGGTCAGCGCCAGGCCGAGCGCCGCCAGGGCCGCACCGGCCAGCGAGTACGGCAGGACGGTCGAGCCGGTGTCCGGCAGTCCGCCACCGCTGTGACCGGGGTGGTGCTGGCTGGAGTGCTGCGGGCCGGGCTGCTGGTTGGGCTGCTGGCTGGGCTGCTGGTGCCCGTCACCACCGTTGTTGCCGGGGCCGCTGCCGTAGCCGTTGCCGTGGCCGTGACCGTACCCGTTGTCATTGCCTTGCCCGTTGCCGTTCTCGTGGCCACCCTCGTGAGGCGGCTTGGGTTCATGGCACTTGTCCTTCTTGCAGGGCGGCGTGCACCGGGCGACCGCGGAGGACGGCGGCGTGGTGACCGTCTTCCCGTCCGGACCGGTGAAGGACGCGGTCACCGTGTTGGTGGTGTCCTTGCCGATCAGGCTGGAGCAGTGGAACGTCCTGCTCTGCCCCGCCGCCAGGTTGAAGGTCCCGGCCGCCGCCACGCAGGCGGCCTCCTGCGGGTCGTCCAGCGTGATCCCGGTGATGTCGGTCGTGCCGGTGTTGGTCACCGTGATCCGCCAGAACGCCTGGCACTTGTCCGGGTCGCAGGGCTCCTCGGAGGAGCCGCCCTTGTGCAGCGTCACCTCCTTGCCCCAGGGCCCGGATCCGCCCGCGCCGCAGTCTCCGGGCTTGTCGGACTGGCAGACCTCCTTGTTGATGTCCAACGAGGGCGTACCGGGCCGAGTCACCTCGACGGTGGCCTCGGAGGGAGGCGTGGTGATGGGGGTGCCGCCCGGGCCGGGGAAGGAGGCCGTGACGGTGTTGACCGTGCGTTGGGTGACGTTCGCCAGGTCGCAGAAGATCTGGCGCGAGGCGCCTGCGGCGAGGTCGAAGGTGCCGGCGGCGGTCACGCAGGACGGCGAGACGCTGTCCGTGAGCGTGATGCCGGTGGTGGGGACGGTGCCGGTGTTGGTGACGGTGATGCGCCAGTGTGCGGTGGTGCCGGAGGTCACCGTGCTGGTCTTGGCCCAGGGGCCGGGGCCGCCGGCCGCGCAGTCGGCGGCGTTGGCCGAGGTGCAGACCTCCTTGTTGATGCTGAGCGACGGGACGACCGGCGGGGTCACCTCGACGGTGGCCTCGGAGGGAGGCGTGGTGATCGGGGTGCCGCCCGGGCCGGGGAAGGAGGCCGTGACGGTGTTGACCGTGCGTTGGGTGACGTTCGCCAGGTCACAGAAGATCTGGCGCGAGGCACCGACGGCGAGGTCGAAGGTGCCGGCGGCGGTCACGCAGGACGGCGAGACGCTGTCCGTCAGGGTGATCCCGCTGACAGGAATGGTGCCGTTGTTCGTGACCGTGATGCGCCAGTGCGCCGTGTTCCCGGAGGGGATGGTCGTGCTGGCGGCCCAGGGCCCCGGACCGCCGCCCGCGCAGTCGGCGGCGTTCGCGGAGGTGCAGACCTCCTTCAGGACCGTCAGCGACGGCACGTCCACCGCGGCCTCGGAGGGAGGCGTGGTGATCGGGGTTCCGCCGGGTCCGGGGAAGGAGGCCGTGACGGTGTTGACGGTGTGCTGGGTGATGTTCGCCAGGTCACAGAACACCTGGTGGGACGCACCAGCGGCGAGGTCGAACGTCCCCGCAGCGGTCACGCACGACGGCGACACGCTGTCCGTCAACGTGATTCCCGTGACGGGGACTTCGCCGGTGTTGGTCACCGTGATGCGCCAATAGGCGGTGGCACCAGGCGCGAGCACTGCGTTCTTCGCCCAGGGGCCGGGGCCGCCGGTCGCGCAGTCGGCGGCGTTGGCCGAGGTGCAGACCTCCTTGTTGATGCTCAGCGACGGCACCGGCGGCGGAGTGACGTCGACGGTGGCCTCGGAGGGCGGCGTGGTGATGGGGGTTCCGCCGGGGCCGGGGAAGGAGGCCGTGACGGTGTTGACGGTGTGCTGCGTGACGTTCGTCAGGTCACAGAACACCTGGTGGGAGGCGCCTGCGGCGAGGTCGAAGGTGCCGGCGGCGGTCACGCACGACGGCGAAACACTGTCCGTCAGGGTGATTCCGGTGATGGGGACGGTGCCGGTGTTCGTGACGGTGATGCGCCAGTAGGCGGTGGCGCCAGGTGCGACCACCGCGTTCTTGGCCCAGGGGCCGGGACCGCCGGTGGCGCAGTCGGCTGCGTTGGCGGAGGTGCAGACCTCCTTGTTGATGGTCAGGCCAGGGACGTCGACGGTGGCCTCGGAGGGCGGCGTGGTGATGGGGGTTCCGCCGGGGCCGGGGAAGGAGGCCGTGACGGTGTTGACGGTGTGCTGCGTGACGTTCGTCAGGTCACAGAACACCTGGTGGGAGGCGCCTGCGGCGAGGTCGAAGGTGCCGGCGGCGGTCACGCACGACGGCGAAACACTGTCCGTCAGGGTGATTCCGGTGATGGGGACGGTGCCGGTGTTCGTGACGGTGATGCGCCAGTAGGCGGTGGCGCCAGGTGCGACCACCGCGTTCTTGGCCCAGGGGCCGGGACCGCCGGTGGCGCAGTCGGCTGCGTTGGCGGAGGTGCAGACCTCCTTGTTGATGGTCAGGCCGGGAACGTCCACCGTCGCCTCGGAGGGCGGCGTGGTGATCGGCGTGCCACCAGGGCCGGGGAAGGACGCCGTGACGGTGTTGACCGTGTGCTGCGTGATGTTCATCAGGTCACAGAACACCTGGTGGGACGCACCAGCGGCGAGGTCGAACGTCCCCGCCGCAGTCACGCACGACGGCGAGACACTGTCCGTCAACGTGATCCCAGTGATGGGAACCGTGCCCGTGTTGGTCACCGTGATCCGCCAGTACGCCGTGCTCCCGGAGACGACGGTCGTGCTCGCGGCCCAGGGCCCCGGACCGCCGTCCACGCAGTCGGCTGCGTTCGCCGAGGTGCAGACCTCCTTCAGGACCGCCAGTGCGGGGACGTCCACCGTGGCCTCGGACGGAGGCGTCGTGATTGGCGTGCCGCCGGGGCCGGGGAAGGACGCCGTCACCGTGTTGACGGTGCGCTGGGTGACGTTCGTCAGGTCGCAGAACACCTGGTGCGAGGCGCCCACGGCGAGGTCGAAGGTCCCCGCAGCGGTCACGCACGACGGCGAGACGCTGTCCGTCAACGTGATCCCCGTGACGGGAACCTGGCCGGTGTTGGTCACGGTGATGCGCCAGTAGGCCGTGGCACCAGGCGCGATCACCGCGGTTTTCGCCCATGGTCCTGGACCGCCGGTCGCGCAGTCGGCGGCGTTGGCCGAGGTGCAGACCTCCTTGTCGATGCTCAGCGACGGCGCGCAGGTCGGCCCCGGCGTCACCTGGAGGGTGACGGTGTTGGAGGTGACGGGAGCGCCGCCGTTGGTGACGGCGGAGGCCTGGTTGGAGACGGAGGTGATGGAGCAGTCCGTGCCCACCGTGGTGTCGAAGCAGATCTGCGGGGCGTCGCCGACGAAGGTGACCTGCATCTGCGGCTGGTTGCCCGGGGTGAAGGAGGCGTCGCTGATGAGGTCGAGGTTGCCGATCACCTGGATGGGTGCGTTGGTGATCGGTACGGAGGAGATGTCGGCCGTCCCGGTGGCCGGGTTGAACGGGAAGGTGCCGAGGGGGGTGTTGTCGGCCGCCAGCACCGTCACCGTCGACTGGGTGAAGTCGACGGTCGTCGGGTCGATGCCGAAGAGACTGACCGTTCCGTAGGACGTGACGTGTCCGGTCGCCGCGTCGCAGTAGAACGCGGCCGGGTTGACGGTGCTCTGGGCCTTGGTCTTGAGGCAGGGCGAGGCGCCGGTGACCGGGTCGAGGGAGAACAGGAAGCCGGTGTCACCGAGGCTGTACTTGCACTGGCCGTCGTAGGCGAAGCCGTACGGACTGGTGTTGCCGCCGTTGACGTTGGGCGGGCCGTTGACGACGCCGTTGGTGCCGTACTGGACGCACGGGCCCTGGATCGTCCAGTCGTAGCAGAACAAGGAGCTGTTCAGGGTCGGGGTGTTGCCCTGGTAGAGCCAGAACGGGAACTCGGTCTCCAGGTGCCCGTTGGGCGCGGTGATGGTCAACGGAACCTGGTAGTTGGCCTCGCCGGGAGCGACGTTGGTGCTGACCAGGGCCTGGAGGCCGGGGGGCGCCGCGATCGGGTTGCCGGCGAGGTCGAAGCAGACAGGGGTGCCGATCGGGGGGTTGACCTCCAGGTAGTTGCCACCGACGATCGTGCAGACACCGGTGGCCGTGCCCGCGGAGTCGTAGATCGCGAAGACGTTGTCGGCCCGGGTGGGCCCGCTGGTGGTGGGGACGACCAGGAGCTTGGGGGTGGCCCAGCCGGTACAGGCGGTGTTGGTCGACGGGTCGAAACAGCCCATCACCGACCCCAGCGGATTCCGCTGGGTGTCGGTGACGTAGACCTTGCCGTTGATGACCGTCATCGTGCCGACGTAGTCGCCGGGGAAGCCGCCCTGGCCCTCGTTCTCGGGCAGCCCGATGTTGAAGGTGCCGCAGGGGGCGTTGGCGGCGCGGTCGTAGCAGAGGATCTCGCCGGTGCCGGAGACCGTGTAGTCGAACCCGCCGGGGACCTCGACCACGCCGCCGATGACCGTGCCGGTGCCCTCCTGGAGGGGGGTGAACCCGCAACTGGCCTGGGCCTGGAGGTCGATGCAGCCGATGCCGATGAGCCGGGGGGTGACCCGGCTGACGGCCGCGTAGTACAGCTTGGAGCCGGACTGGACGTAGGTCGGGCTCCGGGTGCTGCCGAGGTCCCCGATGTTCCCGTTGGGCACCGAGGAGTTCAGCGCCTGGGGCCAGCTGGCGGGCGCACCGGTCGGGGTCGGGCAGGGGCCGTTGGACAGCAGGTCGGTACAGACCACGCTGGCCGGGCTCGCGAACCCGTGGTGGTAGATGTTCCACGCCTCGGGGGTGGGGACGCCGTTGATCGTGGCGGTGTAGAGGATCGGGGTGAAGCCGTCACCGCCGGTCGCCGTGTTGATCGGCTTGAAGGGCGGCGGGATCGGGACCACCCGGCCGGTCGCGGGCGAGGAGAGCTCGGGGTTGGTCGCCTGGACGGCGTTGGTGGCCGTGCCCGCGTCGGCGGGGGCGAAGGTGGTGCCGCCGTCGGTGGACCACTGCTTGGTGAAGCCCGGCGGTGCCTGGAGCGAGCCGGGGACGTAGGTCTGGGTCTGCGGGGTGCTGCCCGGGCCGCCCTGGATGACGTCGGTGATCGTGGTGGAGACCGGCGCGTTCTCCGGGTTGGTCATGGAGACCACCCAGCGGACGGTGTCGCCCTGCGTGGTGGTGGTCGTGCTGCCGGTGGTCAGGTCGGTGCCGGTCTTCGACAGGGTCACCGGCAGCTGCCGGCCCTGGCGGCCGTCCTGGCGGCCGCCCGGACCGCCGGCCCTCGCCGTGCCCTGACGGTCCGCCGGGTGCGCCGTGGCGGCGCGGTCGGCCACCGTGGCGGCGCGGCTCTCGCCGTGGCCGAGGGCGAGGGTGGGGACGGTGAGCGAGGCGACGGCCGCGGCGAAGGCGGCCAGCAGGCCGACTGCCCGCCCCGGTGGTCGCCGGGCGAACCATCCGTCAGGACTTGGTCCCCGGTACGGGGGCGTGGGCGGGCAGCGCGTCATCGGAAGTCCTTTCGGTCCTGCGCCCACGGGCCGGGGATGGCGGAAGAGGGGACGAGCGGAGCGAGCGCAGTGCGATTTGATGATGTTCTGGCGAACTGTCCGATGTGCCCGACCTGAGGCAGGTTCACTCCCCGGCCTTCCGGGAGCACTCTTCCGGGCGCGGACGCTTGACGGACCCGCAGGAGTTCTGCTGTGGAGGTCGCGGGCGCTCCGCCCGGCTCGATGGCCGGCGGCGAGTCGGAGGCCGGCCGTCAGGGCCGTAGGCGGGTCGGCCGGGGGAGGTCCATGCCTCGGAGGCAAAATGTACGGACAATTCTTGTGGCTGATGCCGGACGGGCCTAGCTTAATGTCCGTACATTCACGAGGGAGGCCTCTTGATAACCAAGCATCACCGGATCGTGATCATCGGCGGCGGTACCGCCGGGATCTCGGTCGCGGCCCGGCTCCGACGGGCCGGCGAGCGGGACGTCGCGGTGCTCGATCCGAGCGAGCGCCACTACTACCAGCCGTTGTGGACGCTGGTCGGCGGCGGTCGGGCGCCGCTGGCGGAGAGCATCCGGTCGCAGGCGTCCGTCATGCCGGAGGGCGTGGCGTGGATCCGCCGGGCCGCGGTCGCCGTCGATCCCGAGGCCCGGGAGGTGGCGCTGGACGACGGCGGCACGGTCTCCTACGAGCACCTCGTCGTCTGCCCCGGCATCCAGCTGGACTGGGACCGGGTGCCGGGCCTGGAGGCCGGGCTCGGCAAGGACGGGCTGTCCAGCAACTACCTGCCGCAGTACGCCCCCGCGACCTGGCGCTTCATCCGCGAAACGCGGTCCGGCAGCGCGGTGTTCAGCATGCCCACGGGGGCGATCAAGTGCGGCGGCGCCCCGCAGAAGATCGCCTACCTGGCCGCCGACCACTGGCGCAGGGAGGGGGTGCTCGGCAGGATCGACGTCCACCTGGTGATCCCCGGCGCCTCCATCTTCGGCGTCCCCGAGTTCGCCCGGGTGCTCGACGACGTGGTGCGCCGGTACGGCATCAAGGTGCACTACGGGAGCGAGGTCACCGAGGTGCGGCCGCAGGCCCGCGAGGTGGTCGTCACCGATCTGGGGACCGGGGGCACCACGACCCTGCCGTACGACGTCGCCCACCTGGTGCCGCCGCAGAGCGCCCCGGACTGGATCAAGGGCGGCCCGCTCGCCGGCGCCGGTGACCCGGCCGGCTACGTCGAGATCGACAAGCACACCATGCGGCACGTCCGCTACCCGAACGTATGGGCGCTCGGTGACGCCGGCTCGTCGCCGAACTCCAAGACCGGCGCCGCGGTGCGCAAGCAGGCGCCGGTGCTCGTCGAGAACCTGCTCGCCGTCCTCGACGGCCGGGAGCCGCGGGCGTCCTACGGCGGCTACGCCTCCTGCCCGCTGACCACGGCCCGCAACAAGATGCTGCTCGCCGAGTTCGACTACAGCGGGCGGCCCACGCCGTCGATCCCGCTGATCGACACCATCCGCGAGCGCACCGACATGTGGTACCTCAAGCGGCGCGGACTGCCGTTCCTCTACTGGAACCTGATGCTCCGCGGCCTCGCCTGACCCCACGGCGCCCGCCCGCGCGACCTTCCGCCCGTGCCGCCTGCCGCCCATGCGGCGTTCGCGAGGCCACGGGGTCACCCCGCCATATCCACCGTCCACTCTCAGGAGCCTGTGATGACGCAGCCCGCCGGACCGCTGGTCTTCGTGCAGTTCTACCTCGACTGCCTCTCCCACGCCTCGTACCTCGTCGGTGACCGCACCACCGGCCGGGCCGTCGTGGTCGACCCCCAGCGCGACGTCCACGAGTACCTCGCCACCGCCGACCAGCACGGTCTGACCATCGAGCGGGTCATCGAGACCCACATCCACGCGGACTTCCTCTCCGGCCACCTGGAGCTGGCCGAGCGCACCGGCGCCCGGATCTCCTACGGCTCCGCCGCCGAGCTCGACTTCGACACCGACCCGCTGGGCGACGGCGAGCGCCTCGGCCTCGGCGAGGTCGACCTGGAGATCCTGCACACCCCGGGCCACACCCCGGAGTCGATCTGCGTCGTCGTGCGCGAACACGCCGCCGACGATGTGCCGTTCGGCGTGCTCACCGGTGACACCCTGTTCATCGGCGACGTCGGCCGTCCCGATCTGCTCAGCTCGCGCGGCCGCTCCGCCGAGGAGATGGCCCGCCACCTGTATCACTCCACCCGCGCCCTGCTCGCCCTCCCGGACGACACCCGGGTCTACCCGGCGCACGGAGCCGGCTCCGCCTGCGGCAAGAACCTCTCCACCGAACTGAGTTGCACGATCGGCAACCAGCGTCGCGGCAACTACGCCCTGGCCGACATGACCGAGGACGAGTTCGTCGCCGTGGTGACCGCCGGCCAGCCCGCGGCGCCCGCCTACTTCGCGTTCACCTCGGTCCGCAACCGCCAGGCCCGTCCGGTCCTGGACGAGGACGCCCCGGTCGCCCCGCTCACCCCGGAGGCGTTCCTCGCGGCCCGGGCCGCCGGCGCCACCGTGCTGGACACCCGGGATCCGGAGGAGTTCGCCGCCGCCCATCTGTACGGCGCGGTCAACATCCCGCTCGGCGGCCGGTTCGCCGAACTCGCCGGCCAGGTGCTCGACGCCCAGGACGCCGTCGTCCTGTGCGGCGATCCGGACGCCGTGACCGAAGCCCGGACCAGGCTGGCCCGGATCGGCTTCGACCGCGTCCTCGGCGCCCTGGACGCCCCGGTGGACGCCGTGGGCGCCGCGCAGCTGACCGCCGCCGGGCGGGTGGACGCCGACGCGCTCGCCGGGCAACTGGCCGAGGGGGTCGGGGAGTTCGAGCTGCTGGATGTGCGCGGCCCGGGCGAGGTGGGGGAGCAGGGCACCCTCCCCGGCGCCCGGCTCATACCGCTGCCCGAACTGCTCGCGCGCCTGGCGGAACTGCCGACCGAGCAGCCGCTGACCGTGATCTGCGCGGGCGGCAACCGCTCCTCGGTGGCCGCGTCCGTGCTGCGGGCACGCGGCTTCGAGGCCGTCGACCTGCGCGGCGGCTTCGCCGCCTGGCAGGGCGAGGTCGTCCACCCGGTCGTCGATCCGGTCGTCGATCCGGTCGTCGACCCCGCGGACCGGACCCCGGACGGCGTCACGGCGTGAGCGTTCTGATCACCGCTCTGCTCTGCGGAGCCGTGGTCGGCGTGGCCCTCGGCGCGCTCGGCGGCGGCGGGGGAGTGCTCGCGGTCCCGGCCCTGGTGTACCTCCTGGGCGTCTCGCCCGCCGAGGCCGGGACCACCAGCCTGGTCATCGTCACCGCCACCTCGGTCACCGCGCTCGCCCGCCACAGCGGCACCGGCACCATCAGCTGGCGCACCGGCGCGCTGTTCGCGGCGGCCGGGGTGCTCCCCGCCGTCGGGGCGGCCGGGCTCGCCCACCGCGTCCCGCAGCCGGTGCTGACCGCCGCGTTCGCCGTCCTCGCGGCCCTGGCCGCCACGGCGATGCTGCGCGGCACCCGCTCCGGCAGCCGGCCCGACCCCGAGCGACAGGCCCCGCCGACCGAGGCCGGACGCCCGGCCGGCGGGTACCCGCGCACCATCGCGGCCGGCGCCGGCCTCGGGGCGGTCACTGGGCTGCTGGGCGTCGGCGGCGGCTTCCTCGCGGTGCCCGCGCTGGTGTCCGTGCTCCGGCTGCCGATGCGCAAGGCCGTCGCCACCAGCCTGGTGGTCGTCCTCGTCAACTCGCTCGCCTCCCTCGCCACCCGGCTGACGGTCACGGGCATGTCCCTCGACCCGGCGGTCTTCGGACCGTTCGTGGGCGCCGCCGTCCTCGGCGCCTGGGACGGCAAGCGCCTGGCGGCCAAGCTCTCCGGCGCCGCCCTGCAGCGGGCCTTCGCGGTCGTCCTGCTCGCGGTGGCCGCCTGCATGCTGCTCGGCGTCCTGGTCTGACGGCCGCGGCTACCATCACCCTCGGCGCCCATCCCCTCGGCGCCCGCCGCTCCCGGCGGGCGCCGATTTTGTGCTCCCCCCGCAAAGGTACGAACATGCATGGCGTGTCCCGCACCACCCATCCGACCCCTGACCCCCAGGACGGCGCCGTGACCACCGAGCCCGGCCCCAGGCCCCTCGCCCGATCCGCGGGCAGTCCGCTCTGGGCGCAGCTACGGGCCGACCTGCTGCGCCGGCTCGACGAGGGCGGCTTCCGCGACGTCTTCCCCGGCGAGCACGACCTCGTCGCCGAATACGGGGTCAGCCGGCACACGGTCCGCGAGGCCCTGCGCAAGCTCCGCGAGGAGGGCGTCGTCACCGCCCAGCGCGGCAAGGCCTCCCGGTTCACCGCGAGCCGCCCCCTGGAGCAGGACGTCGGCCGGGCGTACAGCCTGTTCCGCGCCGTCGAGGAGGTCGGCGCCGTCCAGCGCAGCATCGTGCGCGCGCTCGACCGGCGCGCCGACGGCGTCATCGCCGCCCGCCTGGGACTCGAGGAGTCCACCCCGCTCGTCTACCTCGAACGCGTCCGCCTGGCCGACGAGGAACCCCTCGCCGTCGACCGGGTCTGGCTCCCCGCGGACATCGCCGACCCGCTGCTGGACGTCGACTTCACCCGCACCTCGCTCTACGGCGAACTCGAACGCCACTGCGGCACCCGTATCGTCGGCGGCTGGGAACGCATCCGCGCCGTCGTCCCCGGCCGGGGCGAACGTATCCTGCTCGACTGCCCCCCGACCACCGCACTGCTCGCCGTCGACCGCCTCGGCCGCGACACCACCGACCGCCCCGTCGAGTGGCGCCAGACCCTCGTCCGCGCGGACCGCTTCGCCGTCGCCGCCGCCTTCTCCCCCCACGACTACCGCCTGGGCGCCCCGGTCCAGACCCCCTGACCGCGCCCCACCCGGCTCTCACATGCTCTTTGACGTCAGCGGCGTCGGTGGCCTCCCGTGTCGGGCTGTGACGCGGCGAACAGCAACGTTGCCCGGTACTGGGCCTCCGCCGGCATCCATCTCCCGGAGAGTGGTCATGGCCGGATCGTCGCATCAGCTCAGGAGGTTTCGATGCCGGAGACGAACTGCGGGACTGCTGATCCCTCGCCCGTTCCGGTGGAAGTGGTGCTCGGGGCGAGGTCGGCAGCGGTGCTCGTGGAACTCCAGCGTGCCGATGGGAAGGCTGCCGCGCTCTGCGCCTTGGCCGTCGGCACGTTGACCGCGGCCGTGGCGGCCGTCCGGGCCTGGTCCACCGGACCGGTGCTGCTGGCCGGGGCGGTGATGTGCGGCTGCGGGTTCCTGCTCGCCGCTACGGTGGCCGCGCTTTTCGCCATCCGGCCCGTGCTGCCGCGGGGCCGGTCATTGGCCGAACTCGAGCCCTTCCCGTCCGGCTCGGTGACGACGAGCGCCCTTGTCGACCTGACACGTTTCGACCGGGCGACCCTGGTCGAGTTCGAGGCGCAACGCCTGTGGCGGCTGGCCGGACTCGCGGAACGGAAATTCCGGGCGGTCAGGGCTTCGGTGGACATGATCGTGGCGGCGGGCACGGTGACCGGAATTGGGCTGTTGATTTCCTGTATGAATTGAGACCATCGTGCCGCTGTTATTCGAGAGGAATGCGGGGGGCGTATGTACCTTTGCCATGAATCTATCATCGGTGATCGTCTCTGGTCGAAACTGCGCAATCTCGCACCGGAACGTAGCCGTCCCGCCAGATCCGTACTGCTTCGCCAGGGCGACCCCGCCACCCAGGTGATCCTGCTCAGTTCCGGGTCCACCCTGGTCACCCTGACCGGCTCAAACGGGGAGCAGACGCTCCTTGCCGTCCGCGGCGCCGGCGGTCTGTTCGGCGAACTCGCGGTCCTGGATGCCCAGCCGCGTTCTGCCTCGGTGATCGCCGCCGAGCCGTGCCGCGTCCACATCATCCCCGCTCCTGACTTCCTCTCCTTCGTCAACGATGAGAATCTGGCAGTGCCCTTACTGCGTCACGCGATTGCGCGCGTCCGGGAGGCGGAGGCCGCTCGGCTGGAAATGGCAACCGCGCCGGTGCCCGCGCGTCTCGCCGCGGCTCTGGGGCGATTGGTCAACGCCGCTTCCCGGAATGACTCCGAGACCGTCGTGCGGTTGACGCAGACCGAACTGTCGCAGCTGATCGGCGCCTCCCGGAACAGTGTGGGCAGTGCGATCAGGCCGTGGCGGGAACGGGGCTGGGTCGGGACCGAGGCGGGCGGCGGACTGGTCATCCGGAACATGTCGGCCATCCAGGCCGATGTGCTGGCCTGAGTGACGCAGACCACCGCGGCGGTGCCCAGTACTGGGCACCGCCGGTTCGTCCGGCCGAGCAGCATGGGGCCTCGTCCGCCACCCCGGCTGTTGAAAGGCCATACCAATGACCCCCTCCGCCTCCGTACCGGACCACGACGTCCCAGGCCACGACGTCCCGCCCGAACAGGCCATCCTGGTCCTCGACATGAAGGGCTACAGTCGGCTTCCCGAAGTGCAGATGGCGCCGGGCCGGTCCGACCTGGACAGCATCCTGGAGACCACCTTCGCCCAGAGCGGGCTGCCCGAGCCCTCCAGCTTGGGCGCCGGTTACAGGGACACGGGCGACGGTGTCATCCTGTTGCTCGAGCCGAGGCATGTCGCGCGGTTGGTCGATCCGTTCTTGGGGAACCTGAGCGCTTCCCTCCAGCGCCATGAGGGCCTCCGGAAGGACAGCGCTCCGACCATCCGTCTCCGCGCCGCCGTTCATGTCGGCCCGCTGAGTGTCCCCGACGGCCGCGGCGCCGCGATCAACGATGCCTGCCGTCTGGTCAACAGCGACGCGGCCTATCAGGCCATCGCCGCCGCGACCGGCAACGGGCTGTTCCTGGCGGCCGTCCTCTCCGAGCCCGTGTACCGGCGCTCCGTCCAGGCCGGGCGCACCCGGCCGGAGATGGCGGATCGGCAGATCCACCCGGCCACTGCTCGGGTGGCCGACAAGCCCGGGTTCGAGGAGCCGTGCCGACTGCTCGTCCCTGGCTTGCCTGCCGACTCCCTCCGTAGGTACTTGTCCGCTCCTCAGAGCACGGTTCCTGGCCCAGCTTCAGGGCCCTCGACGCACCCGGCGCCGGAGCGGCCCGCCAGGGCATCGGCCGTCCTCAACTTCTCCGGATCGCTCATCGACCCCGTGATCAACGGGCACGTCGAGCAACTCCGGATCGACCGTCGCATCCGCTGAGCCGACATCACCGTATCCATCTCATCCGAACAAGGGAGAAACCTGTGTCCGATGGCGCGTACCCGCCCGATTCCTCCGACGAGTCGAATGACGAAGGGGGCAGGACCAGCGACCCCGGCTCC
Organism: Kitasatospora sp. NPDC097605; assembly: GCF_040302725.1. Lineage (NCBI taxonomy): Bacteria > Bacillati > Actinomycetota > Actinomycetes > Kitasatosporales > Streptomycetaceae > Kitasatospora > Kitasatospora sp. NPDC097605. The sequence continues at coordinate 225,571 of NZ_JBEOSF010000004.1, forward strand.
TGGCTGCCGCGTTGGCTGCCGGGGGCCCGGAACGACAGTCAGCCGGAGCAACCCGATGCCCGGGCGGTCCCGGTTGAGGAGGCCCCGGAGCAACCCCTCGCCCAGGAGGTGGCTCCGGGTGTGCACGCGGCTACCGGTCCGGTGGCGAACTTTCACGGTCAGGTCGATGTCGCCATCGGCGTCCTCGACCAGCTGATCATCGAAACCCGTAAGCGCGATGTCCTCGAGGGCGAGGAACTGGACCGCTTGGCGCTCCGGGGACAGCCGTTCGTCCGTGACGCGTGGGCGGAGACGTGGCAGGAGGCGCTGGACCCGGGAACCGGCCAGTTGCGCGCACCCGTCCTGGTCGTTGTCGCCCCCCGCTCGATCGGCGCCACCACGTTCGCGTTGCGCCTGCTGGCCGAACACACCGTGTCGAGTACGAGGCTGGTCAAGCTGCAGGCGGACTGGAAGTCGCCCAACTGGACCCGGCTCCCCCTGGAGCGGGGGTACGCCTACCAGCTCGACCTCAAGGATCCTGACACCGACCGGGTCTCGGCGGACTTCCTCACGTCGCTCGGGAAGCATGCCGAGAACCTCGCGGGCTGCAGGTCGCAGCTGGTGCTGACGGTGGCGCAGGAGCTTTGGGATGCCACCGGTCCGGTCACCCGCCCCGGTGTGCAGGTGCTCCGTCTGACGGAGCCTCCCGCCGCCGGCGCGCTGGTGGACGCTCACCTCGAGGCCGGCGGCCATCACGAGCCGGCCGCAGAGATCAGGGCTTCCGAGCCGGCCATGGCCCAACTGCAAGGTCTGAACGCCGTGGCGGCGGTCCGGGCGGTCCGTCGGATCGTCGAGGTCTGGGAAGAGCACTGCCTCTACCAGCAGGCCCCGACGCTGCTTCGGAGCGGAAGGGACCACGACGCGGCGAAGGCGTTCGCGGACCGCGTGTTCGACGCGCTGTCGGACTGGCGCGGGGAGTTGGACGAGCTCTTCGGCGACCGCGCCGTCGGTCGTGGCCGGACCGAGCGGTCGTTGGCTCTGGAGGACCGCTACCTGCTGCTGGCCCTGGCGGTACGGCAATCCGCGCCGGTGTCGCTGGTGTCAGCCAGTGCGCGGCAGTTGCAGACGGCGGTGGAGTCCGCGAACGCGCAACCGGCGGTGGGAACGGTCGCTCAGACGGCCTTCGCAGGCCGCGGAATGCGTCGTCGGATCCAGGACGTCGGTGCCACGGTCGACGGGCGTGACGTGGTGCTCTTCGACCGGCCGGCGTACGGACGGGCGGTGCTCGAGTACGTCTGGGACAACTACGAGGCCATGCGCACGCCACTGCTCGGCTGGCTGGCGAAGATCGCCGGCCGGCCCGATCCGCAGGACCCTGTGGTCCGGACGCTCGCGTCGCTGGCCCTGCGCCACGGCACGAGGGAGCACCTCAACAAGCTGGCGGAAGTGACCGAGCCGGACCTGTTGGGTGCCGTTCTCCGGGCCGCGGTACACGACGAGCATGTCGGCAGCCTTGTCTGGGCCACGCTCTACCAGTGGGCCGATACCAACGGCAGCGCGCCCACCGTGGTCTCCACTTGTCGCCTGGTTCTGGTCGACCCCGAGGCCGGCCCCGCCGCTGGGAAGATGGCGGTCGTCCGGCTTCGGCGGGTGGCGCACACGACCACTGACCCGGTCGTCCGGCAGAGCGTGCTCACGGCCTTCGACGAGCTTGCCCGCCGTCCAGCCGGCCGGGCCCGTCTGGTCACCGAGGTTCGGACCTGGCAGCAGCGGAAGAGCTCGCCCCGGAGCGGGAGCCTGGCATTCCTCGCTCTGATGTCGGTGGACACCCCGGGGCTGCCGTGGTTGCTGTCTGCAGACCTGTCGGACATCGATGTCCAGCAGGCCTTGGCGGAGTTGCTCGGCAGCCCGGAGACCGCACCCGAGACCATCCCGCGGATCACCGGCTGGATTCGCTCCTGCGCGGGCGACGTCGACTCCGAGAGCTACGTGGAGCTGCGCGAGCAACTGCTCGTGCCGCTCCGCGGACACCGGATGCTCCAGGCAGGGATGGACCTGATGCAGGCACTCACGGGCACCGTCACGGCACAGGGAGTCGATATCGCCGAGGACTTCTACCAGCACTTGGTCAGCGCCCCGCTCCACAAGGTCTTCGCGCTCGACGGTCCCGCTCGATGAGGTGGCCGTGGCTGCGGGCCGCCCACACCACGGGGTGCCCGCGGCCGTGCCAGTTGCCCAGCGCCGAACAGGGCGTGTCGTTCGAGGCGACCTTCACCCTGACCTGGCGGCCCGCCCTTCGGCGGCGGGCCAATCTCGCGGAGCAGGTCCGTAGCGACCTCCGCACCGCCGCCGCAAAAGTGACCGCAGGGCTCCAACCTGACGATGTACCCGGGGCCGAGGACACCCTCAACGCGGTGCTCGGTGCGCCGGATCTTTGGCGCAGCCCGTACTACCGGCTGCTGTCCGCGAGGTTCACCCTTCGACTGCCGGTCACCGCGCAGGAGACCCTTGATGGCCGGCGGGCCGACACCGAACGGATCAGACGGCTGGAGTTCCTCAAGGTGGCCCTCTACGATCACCCGGACCTCGTGGTGCTCGACCACATCGAGCGCACGCGCGAGTTCCCGGACGACTCCCGGGTGGCTGACCTCCAACGGCTCTCACGCGCGATCAAGTCCTGCAACACCTGGTGGCACCCGCTCCTGGAGCAGTGGGAGGCGGTCGGCGCCGGATTCCAGGACCTGGAGACCCGGCACGAGGCCATGCAAATCCTGCTACAGCACTCCGTCGAAGCCCTGAAGGCGGCCACCGCGCCGCCGGACCGGGCGGCCACGGGCGGACGGGCCCGATGAGGGGCGCCCTGTGGCGGGTCCTGCTCGCCCCGCTCACGACCCTGCGGGCGCTCCGGCTTCAGCGGCTCAGCCGATCCCCGTTCGATTTCGACAGCGCTTGGCGCCAGGCCCGGATGCACCATGCGCCCGACGAGATCGAGTACCTCCTCCAGCGCAATGCCCAGGATATGGAGGCCCGCAGACTCGAGCCGTAGCGCCCGGTGTGCAGGCACTCATGTGCGCCGACCGGGAGTCCGAGGTCAGCCCCGCTCAGAGTGATCCACGCCGTCCTCCACGAGCTCGCGCCGATGATGCCGGTGGTCCGATGGATTGACCACGACGCAAGGCTTTTAGATCGTATAGGCCGTGAATGCCCAGGTCAGGGCGGTGGTGCGGGGTGGGTAGACTCTCCGGGGAATTGCGCGGAAGGGTGAGTGCGGACGGGGCGGGTCGTAGATGGCGGGAACGGGCGGTGCGCTGTCCCGCAGGGGGCTGCGCGGGCGGGAGGGGGAACTCGCGGAGCTCGATGCGCTGATCGCCTCGGTGGCCCGGACCGGGAGCGGCGGGCTGGCCCTGATCCAGGGGGAGCCGGGGATCGGGAAGAGCACGCTGCTCGCCGAGGCGGTGTCCAGGGCCGGGGCGGCGGGGTTCTCGGTCGGGGTCGGGCGGGCCGACGAGCTGCATCACATCGTGCCGCTGTCGTCGTTGGCCACCTGTGTGCTGCACGGGGACCGGCCGCTGCTGTCCGGGGACGACTTCGCCGACCTCGCCCGCAACCACGATCAGCGGATCTGGCTGGTGGAGCGGCTCGCGGAGGCGATCGAGGCGCGGGCGGGCGGTGTGCCGGTCCTGGTCGGGCTGGACGACGTCCAGTGGGCCGACGCGCTGAGCCGGTTCGCCCTGCAGCAGCTGCCGACCCGGCTGCGGACCTCGCCGGTGCTGTGGCTGCTGACCGGCCGGCGCGAGCCCGCCGGTCCGGCGGAGGAGATCGTCGCGGCTGCGGCCGGCGACCTGCCGACGGTCACCGTCCCGCTGGGGCCGCTGTCCGGCGCGGCCATCGGCCAGCTGGCCGGCGACACCCTCGGGGCGGCGGTCGACGGACGGGTGCGGGAACTCCTCGACGGCGCGGGCGGGAACCCGTTCCTGGCCGTCGAGATGCTGGTGGGCCTGCGCACCGCCGGGGCGTCGGACCAGCCGGTGCCCCCGGGGCTGGTGGTCGGCGTGCGCGGCAGACTCCGGTCGCTGCAGCCCGACACCCTGCGCTTCCTCCAGATGGGAGCCGTCCTGGGCCGCGGCTTCGGCTTCGACGCCGCCGCCGCGCTCTGCGGCCGGCCCGCCACCGCGCTGATTCCGGCGCTGGAGGAGGCCCTGCGCGCCGGACTGCTGGACGACGACGGCGACCGGCTGGTGTTCCGCCACGACCTGCTGCGCCAGGCGGTCTACGCCGACATCCCGCCGTCGGCCCGCAAGGCGCTGCACCGGGAGGCCGCCCGCGGCCTGGTCGCGGCGGGTCAGCAGCCGATCGACGCGGTGCCGCACATCCTCCGGGGAGCCCTGTCCGGGGACGAGGAGGCGGTGACGCTGCTGCGGCGCGCGGCCGACGACGTGCTGCCGGTCACGCCGGACCTCGCGGCCGACCTGATGACGCGCGCCCTGGAACTCGTCCCCCCGGCGCGTCCGCTGCGGTTCGCCGTCGGCGAGCAGGCCGTGCGCTGCCTGACCCGGGCCGGCCGCAGCCGGGAGGCCCTGGCGGCGGGCGACCGCCTGCTGGCCGAGCGGCCGCCGCTGGAGGTGTTCGGCCGGCTGCAGGCCGCCCTCGGCGGCACGCTCTGGGAGCTGGACCTGGCCGCCGAACTGCGCCGCCGGACCGAGGCCGCGCTCGCCACGGGCGGCGCCGCCCCGGAGGTCGCGGCGCGACTGGCCGCCCTGCGCACCCTGGCCCTGTCCCGGGAGCCCGACCTGGTCACGGCGCGTGAGGCGGGCGAGAGCGCGCTGCGCGCCGCCACCGCCGCCGGCGACCGGGAGGCGCACGTCCTGGCCCTGTCCGCGCTCGGCGAGATCGCGCAGAACGCGGGGGCGGGCGCGCTCGCGCTGGAGCGCTTCGCCGCGCTGAGCGCCCTCGACCGGGCCTTCCTGCCGGAGGAGGTCGTTGCGCACCTGCACCTGGACGACTTCGGGTCCGGCGGCCGGCTGCTCCAGCGGGCGACGGAGGCCAGGACGGCCCGTCAGGCGATGACGGCGTGGGCCCAGGGCCAGCACGACCTGGGGCTCGGCCGGCTCGACGACGCCGAGGCCGACCTCGTGACCATGGAGCGCCTGGAGACCGAGGTGCGGATCTCCGTGCAGCAGGTGAACGGCCGGGTGCTGCGCTCCCGGATCGCGTTGCTGCGCGGCGAGCGGCAGGCGGCGACGGACCACCTGGCCGCCGCGCGCGAACGGCTGGCGGCCAAGCCGAACGCGGGCAACACCGCCGCGGTGCGCTTCCTGGAGGCGCTCCACGCCGCGGCCGACGGGGACCTCGGGCGCGCCGTCGAGCGGATCCGGCTGGTGCAGCGGGAGGGCCCGTTCATGCGCTGGCGGATCCTGCGCGACTCGGTGGCCCTCGCCACCCGCCTGGCGCTGCGCGGCGGGGAGCGGGAGCTCGCCGAGGACCTGGCCGCCCAGGCCACCGCCCACGCGGAGCGCAACCCCGCCGTGCCGACCGCCACGGGCCTCGCGGCGCAGGCCCTCGGGCTGGTGAAGGAGGATCCCGCGCTGCTTGAGGACGGCGTGGAACTGCTTGCCGCGAGCCCCCGTCCGCTGGTGCGCGCCGACGCCTCCGCGGACCTGGGGCGCGCGCTGCTGGCGGCGGGCCGGACCCGGGAGGCGGTGGCCGCGCTGACGTTCGCCCGGGACACCTACGCCGCGTCGGGCGGCCACGCCGCGGCGGCCCGGGTGCAGCGCGCGCTGGGCAGCGCGGGCGCCGGCGGGCGGCGGGCGGCGGCCGGCCCGCGTCCCGTCCAGGGGTGGCAGGCCCTCACCGCCTCGGAGCGGAAGGTCGCGCGCCTGGTCGCCCAGGGCCACACCAACCGGTCGGCCGCCGAGCTGCTCTTCCTCTCCCCGCACACCGTCAACACCCATCTGACGTCGGCCTTCCGCAAGCTGTCGGTCAACTCCCGGGTTCAGCTCGCCACCCTGGTGCTGACCCTGCCCGACGACTGAGCGGATTTCTGGTATGTCTACGCGATGCGCAGTCCCGGCCGGGCGCGCTTGGCTGGGGACCCACCACCGAGTCGGAGGTCGCCGGCGTGCACCGATCCAGCCCCTTGCCGCCCACCGTCGTGCTGGTGCACGGCGCGTTCGCGGACACCGCGCTCTGGGCGGGGGTCGGCGCGCTGCTCCGCGCGGACGGGCTGACCGTCCGCGCCCCCGCCAACCCGCTGCGCGGTCTGGCGCACGACGCCGCCCGGATCGCCGGTGTGCTGCGCGGCCTCGACGGTCCCGTCGTGCTGGTCGGCCACGACTACGGCGGCGCGGTCATCACCCGGGCCGCCGCCGACGCGGACAACGTGGTGGCGCTCTGCTACGTCGCGGGCTTCGGCCTCGACGCCGGCGAGTGCGTCCTGGACGTGGTGAACCGTTTCGCCCCGGCGCCGGTGGCCGACGCGCTGGTCATCGACGCGCTCGTCACCGATGCGCGGGCCACCGGCGTGCCGGCCGCCGACGTCCGGTCGCGGCGCGGGCTGTCCATCCGCGCGGAGCTGTTCCCGCACGTCTACGCCGCCGATCTGCCGCCCGGCGAGCAGCGGCTGCTGGCCGCCGCGCAGCGCCCGATCGCGTGCGCCGCGCTGGCCGGCCGATCGGGCCCGCCGGCCTGGGCCGCCAGGCCGTCCTGGTACGCCATCGCGACCGCCGACCGGGTCGTCAACCCGACCGCCCAGCGCTTCATGGCGCAGCGCATGGCGGCCACCGAGCACCTGCTGGACGGCTCGCACGCGGTCGCGCTGTCTCGGCCCGAGGCCGTGGCGGGGATGATCCGGGAGGCCGCCGGCCTGGGACGACGCCCGCTCTGGTGGTTCCCGGACACCCCGCGCGAGGGGCCCACCAGGGGTGTTTAAGATGTGCTTCGAGCGGAAGACACCGGTTTGGGTCAGCGTGACGTCACGGGCGTCCCATCCTCGCGGACAGCGGCCGTTCCCGGCCACCCACAGTCACTCGACAAGGCACCCAGCATGATTCCACCGGTCCCACGGCCGACGCGGCGTTTCGCCAACGGCCTGGCCGGCCTGGCAGGCCTGGCCGGCCTGATGGCCCTGGTCACCGTCGCCACCGGCTGCGCCGCCGGGACCGGGTCCGGCTCCGGCGGGGGCACCGGCCAGGGGATCACCTCCCTCACGGTGCTCGACTACTACACCGACCGCACCGAGCACGCCCAGTGGGACGCGATGCTCTCCACGTGCGGGGAGCGGGCCGGCGTCCGCGTCGAGCACACCAGCGTCCCGGGGGCGTCGCTCGTCCCCAAGGTCCTGCAGCAGGCCTCGGCGCGGACCCTGCCGGACCTCCTGATGCTGGACAACGGCGACCTGCAGCAGATCGCGCAGACCGGCGCCCTGACGCCGCTGGACCAGTACGGCATCGACACCGGCGGCTTCGCCGAGCCCATCCTGACCGCGGGCAGCTACCAGGGGAAGGTGTACGGGCTGGCGCCCTACGTCAGCACGATCGCCCTCTTCTACAACGAGGACATGCTCGCCGAGGCCGGCGTCGCCGTCCCGCGGACCTGGGACGAGCTGAAGGAGGCGGCGGCCCGGCTGACCCGCCCCGGGCGCTACGGCATGGCGGTCGACGCGAACGCCGGCTTCGAGAGCAGCTGGCAGTTCCTGCCCTTCCTGTGGTCCAACGGCGGGGACGAGAAGCAACTGGACACCCCGCAGGCCGCCGAGGCGCTCCGGCTCTGGGTCGACCTGGTGAACAGCGGCTCGATGGCCAAGTCGGTGCTCAACTGGACGCAGGCCGACCTCCACGACCAGTTCGCCGCCGGCCGGACGGCCATGATGATCAACGGGCCGTGGCGGATCCCCGCGCTGAACCAGGACCCGGGCCTGCACTGGGCGGTGGCCCCCCTCCCGGTGCCCCGGGCGGGGCAGACCCCGGTCACCCCGCTCGGCGGTGAGGTGTGGACGGTCCCGCGGAGCTCCTCCAGGGAGCGGCAGGAGAAGGCCGCCCAGGTCCTCGCCTGCCTCACCGAGCCCTCGAACATGCTCACCCTGGCCGACCAGCACGTGACGGTCCCCTCCCGCCCGGCCGTCGCCGCCGAGTACGCGCGGCGCAACCCCTCGGCGGCCGTTTTCGTCGAGGGCGTGGCGAACGCGCGGGCCCGCACGGCGCAGCTCGGCGTCCGGTGGCCGAAGGCGGCGACCGGGATCCACACCGCGATCCAGTCCGCGCTGACCGGGCGGCAGACCCCCGAGGAAGCGCTCCGGCAGGCCCAGCGGATCGCGACCGGTGACTGACCGGTCCGGCCCCTGGGCGCGGCTGTCGCGGTGGATGTTCGTCCTGCCCGCCGCGGCGTACCTGCTGCTGTTCTTCGGCTACCCCGTGGTCAGGAACGCCGTGATGAGCTTCCAGCAGTACTCGGCCACGACGTTCTACACCGGCGCCGCCCCGTTCGTGGGGCTGCGGAACTACGCGACGGTGCTCTCCTCGGACGCCTTCGTCCAGGCCCTGCCGACCACGGTGCTGTTCACCGCCGGTTCCGTCCTCGGGCAGTTCGCCGTCGGCCTGGCCCTCGCCCTGTTCTTCCGGCGCGGCTTCCCGCTCGGCGGCGTCCTGCGCTCGCTCCTGCTGCTGCCCTGGCTGCTGCCGCTGGTGGTCTCCGGGACGACGTGGCGGTGGATGCTCGACCCCGAGACGGGGGTCGTCAACGCGGTGCTGCGCGGACTCCACCTCTCCTCGACCGGCGTCCCCTGGCTCACCGGCACCTCGCAGGCGCTGCTGTCGGTGATCCTGGTCAACGTCTGGGTCGGCGTCCCCTTCGCCACCGCGATCCTGTACGGCGGGCTGCAGGACATCCCGCCGTCCCTGTACGAGGCGGCGAAGCTGGACGGCGCCGGACCGGTGGCCACGTTCCGCCACCTCACCTGGCCGCTGCTGCGGCCCGTGGCGCGCGTGGTGCTGCTGCTGGGCGTGGTCTACACGCTGAAGGTGCTCGACATCATCCTCGTGGTGACCGGGGGCGGGCCGGCCGGCGCCACCCAGACCCTCGCCACCCGGGCCTACGAGCTCTCCTTCCAGCAGTTCGAGTTCGGCCGCGGCGCCGTGCTGAGCAATGTGCTCATCGGCGTCTCGTTCGTCTTCGCCCTCCTCCACCTGCGGGCCGACCGCCGCGCCCGGGCCCTCTGAGAGGTGCCGTCCGTGCACGAGAGGTGCTGTCGGTGAAACGCGCCCGGGGCCGCGGCCCGCTCTCCACCGTCGTCGGGATCGTGCTGCTGGCGCTGATGCTGTTCCCCGTCTACTGGATGGTGAACGCCTCCCTCCAGCCGGCGGGCAGCACCCTGCGGGGAGGCTGGTTCCCGCTCCATCCGGATTTCGGCGGCTACGCCGTCGCGCTGCGCGAGCAGGGGCGCAACCTCCTCACCAGCCTGCTGGTGTCGCTCGGCAGCGTGGTGCTCGGCCTCGGGCTCGCCGCGCCGGCCGCCCACGCGCTGGCCCGGTTCCCGCTCCGCGGCACCCGTGCGGTGCTGCTCGCGGTCCTGGTCACCCAGATGGTGCCGGGCATCGTGGTGGCCGACGCGCTCTACGACGCCTACGCCGGCCTCGGGCTCCTCGACTCCTACCTGGGGCTGGTCCTCGCCGACTCCACCGCCGGGGTCCCCTTCGCGATCATCATCCTGCACGCCTTCATGCGGACCATCCCCGGGGAGATCATCGAGGCGGCCCGGATGGACGGCGCCGGCCGGCTGCGCGTCTTCCGGTCCGTGGTGCTCCCGCTGAGCACCAACGCGCTGGTCACCGCCGCGGTCTTCACCTTCCTCTTCTCCTGGAGCGACTTCCTCTTCGCGCTCACCCTGACCAGCACGCCGTCCGTGCGGCCGATCACCCTGGGCATCTACGAGTACCTCGGGGCCCACACGGACCAGTGGAACGCCGTCATGGCGACCTCGGTCCTGGCGTCCCTGCCCGCCGCGCTGCTGCTGGTCCTCTCCCAGCGCTTCGTCACCGCCGGCGCCACCAGCGGAGCCCTGCGGTGAGGCGGACCGGGCCCCGGCGCCCGATCTAGCGTGTTCACGTGATGCGCCCGGCCCGGGGCCGCTGGCACGGTGATGCGGAAGGCACACCGGCCGAAGGACGGGGATCATGGCACCGGATGTCCACGAGGGACGCGCTCACGGCGGCTACCGCAGCACCGACGCGCCGCCCGCCCACCGCGGGCGGGCGGCCTGGCACGAGGCGCTGGCCCGGACGTTCGGCGCCGTGCCCCTGACCGTCCCCGGCGAGCCGTCCACCGGCACGGTCCGGACGTCGTCGCTCGGGCGGCTGCGGACCGCCACCGTGGAGGGCGAGGGCCCGTCCGCGCTGCGGCCGAGGCCGCGCGTCGGACCGGACGGCCGGGGCGACCACCTGGTGGTCACCCTGCTGGAGACCGGTACCGCCCGCCTGGAGCAGGACGGCCGGGAGGCGGACCTGGGGCCCGGGGACCTCGTCGTCCACGACCTGGCCCGCCCCTTCCGGCTGGACTTCACCCGGGCCTTCCGGACGAAGTCCCTGGTGCTACCGAGGGACGTCCTGGGCCTGAGCGAGTCCGAGACGGCCCAGGTGACCGCCCGCCGGTTCGGCGCCGACACACCGCTCGGCTGCCTGCTCGCGCCCCTGCTGGCCGGCCTGGTGGACGGCGTCGGGGACTTCCCGCCGCGCACCCTCAAGCTGGTGGCCCGCAACACCGTGGACCTGCTCGGCATGCTGGCCGACGAGGTGCTCGGCCGGACCGCCGCCGACTCGACCGGGGGAGACCGGGCCCTGCTGCTGCGGATCCAGGAGTTCATCGACCGGAACCTCGCGGACCCCGAGCTGAGCCCGGAGGCCATCGCCCGGGCCCATCAGATCTCCCTGCGCTATCTGCACAAGCTGTTCGAGGGCGAGGACGCCACGGTCCGCCGGTGGATCCAGCGGCGCCGCCTCAAGGAGTGCCGGCACGACCTGGCGCTGCACCGGAACACCACGATCTCCGCGGTGGCGCACCGCTGGGGCTTCACCAGCGCCGCGCACTTCAGCCGGGTGTTCCGGGACGCCTACGGGATGGCCCCGCGCGAGTGGCGCGGCATCCAGGAGTCGGCGCCGGCCGGCCCGCCGTCCGCGCGGCTGGTCGAGGCCTGAGCCGGCCGGGTCCGGGCCGTCACCGCCGGGTGTCCCGGCCGGCCAGCGCGCCCGCGCCCGCCAGGAGCACACCGGCGAGCAGTGCGGGCGCGGGGGACCAGGAAGCGGCCAGGACGCCGACCGCCGCGGCGGGGAACACGATCCGTTCGGCCGGGTGCCTCCGGTGGGGCCGCAGGTGCACGGCCCAGACCGTGAGGAGGAAGACGGCCGCCGGAACGGTCACCGCGGCGCCGGCGGCGGCCGACGACGCCCCGGGGTGACGCGTCAGGTGGTCGGCGTAGGCCGCCAGGCCGGCACCCTCGGCGGTCGCCGCGGCGAAGACCAGGTAGTGGCCGTAGGCCCAGGGGAACCTCCTGCGGTGCTCCCGGTGCGTCGTCGCGAGCAGGGTGTGCGCGGAGCGGGCGTAGTACAGCCACCACATGGCGAAGGCCATGAGCAGCCCGCCCATCGCCAGCGTGTACAGCGGACCGGTGCCCTGGTGCCGGTCGAAGGCGTCGCGGACGGCGACGGTGGCGGCCGCCACGGACTCGCCGAGCACGATCAGGGTGAACGACTCGTAGCGCTCGGCGATGTGGCGCGGATGCCAGGGGGTCATCCCGGCGGACTGCGCCCACACCGGGACCGCCACCTCGGCCACGACCAGCACCGCGATCCCCGGCGGCCGCACCGCCTCCGGCGCCAGGAGCAGGGCCACCCAGCCGAGCTGGCACGCCGTCACCCCGGCGGCGAAGCGCAGCGCGGTCCTGCGCCGCGCCGGGTCGGACAGCGCGGCCCGCAGCCAGAGCGCGGCCAGCGCCGTCCGCAGCACGGTGTACCCGAGCGTGATGACGCGCAGGTCGCCGTCCTCGAAGGCGCGGCGCACCCCGGCGGCGAGCACGAGCGAGCCGGCGATCTGCACCAGCACGGTCAGCCGGTACGGGACGTCGTCGGGGTCGTAGGCGGAGGCGAACCAGGTGAAGTTCATCCACGCCCACCAGATGGCGAAGAAGACGACGGCGAAGCGCAGCACCCCGGTGGCGAAGCGGCCGTCGGCCAGCGCCCCGTGCAGGCTCGCGGACGCCTGTGCCACCGCGACGACGAAGCAGAGGTCGAGGAGGAGCTCCAGCGAGGTGGCGCTCCGGTGCGGCTCGGCGGGGTCGCGGCCCGTCATGGCGCGCCACCGTCCGGCGCCCGTCCGCGCGTTCACGCTCATGCCTCTCCTCGCTCCGCCGGCTCTCCGGGCCCGAGGCTAGGACGGCCGGCGGGCGGGCCGAGTCCGCGGGCGCACGGACCCTGGCCCGGGAGCGAACTCCGCCGCCCGGGGTGCACGGACCGACCGCAGCCGGTGCGCCGTCGGAACAGCGCCGCGCCCACGGCTTCCTAGCCTCGTGACCGGCGGCCACCCCCGGCCGCCCCGATGTCCCAGGAGCTTCCATGACCAGTCAGCCACGCCTCCACCAGCACGGTGCCGAGGTCCAGGAGTTCGGCACCGTCACCCAGCTGCCGATCGCCCTCTCCCACGACGCCCGGCAGTACTCGTGCCAGCGGCTCAACCGCGTGCTCGCGGACACCCAGTTCCTGTACGCGCTCTACAAGAAGTGCCACTGGGGCATGCGCGGACCGACGGCCTACCAGCTGCACCTGCTCTTCGACAAGCACGCCCAGGAGCAGCTCGACCTGGTCGACGCGCTCGCCGAACGGGTGCAGAGCCTCGGCGGCGTCGCCGTCGGCGACCCCCGCCACGCCGCCGAGATCACGGGCGTGCCGCGCCCGCCGGACGGCTCCGAGGACGTGCGCTCGATGCTCTCGCGGCTCCTCGACGCGCACGAGACCATCCTCACCGACGTCCGCGACGCCGCCACCCGCACGGCGGCGCTCGGCGACGACGGCACCCAGGACCTCCTGGTCTCCCAGATCATCCGCACCGGCGAGACCCAGGTCTGGTTCCTCGCCGAGCACCTGGTCGTCACCCCCGGCACCGGGGCGTGACCGGGGGCCGGGCCTGCCGCCGCGGCAGGCCCGGCCCGGTGCCGCCGGCGCAACCGGGCCCGCTACAGGCTCCGGCGCACCCCCGCCTGGGTCTCCAGTCCGCGCAGCTGGCCGGCCAGCCCCGCGTGCATGGCGAGGTGGGCCGGACCGCTGCGCCCGATCGGCAGCACCTCCCGGCCGCGGAGCTCCTCCAGCATCAGGGCGTAGGCCGCGTACATGGCCACCGCCGCGAGGAGCATGCCGAGCGCTCCGGTGAGGCGGCCCAGCCAGGCCTCGCCGGTGACGCCGTACAGGCCCGCGGTGAAGTAACGCGGCGTCGCGATCAGCAGGAGCAGCCAGAGCGCCTTCTTCGGCCGCGCCACCGAGGCCATCAGGGCGGCGAAGACCGTGAACGCCAGGTTCATCACCCCCAGCACCCGCGCCCCGCCCCCGGCATCGGTCGCCGACACCAGGCCGTTGGCCAGCCAGGCCCCGGCGAACCCGCCCATCAGCGTCGCCGCGATGACGTCCCGGGCCCCGAAGGCGAGGACGCTGACCAGCAGTTGGAGCACGAAGGCGGAGAAGACCGTGAGCGCCACCGCCTGCCGGTGCGCGCCGTCGATCAGACCGAGCTGAAGGCTGCTGGTCACGGCGGAGGCGATGCCCACCATGAAGAAGCCCAGCGGCATCGGCGAGGCGATGGGCCGTAGCTGGATCCGTGCCATGGAGTGCAGGTCCGGTTCGGGCTCGCGCACCCGCTGCTCCTCCGCCGTCATGACCACCATCGCCGGGCTCCCTCGATCTCGCTGCTGCGCATCCTCGGGACGGCCGTCCACCGGGCGGCCGTCAGGTCCGCCGTCGGGCGAACTCGTGCCGAAACCATACGAATCGGGGCGAACCATGACTTGCCCCGCGGTGTACGGGCACTGTCGCGCCCGTGCCCACCGCCGCCCCGCCCCTTTCGGCCCCCGATGGTTCCGTGCGTTCGTTCGAGTGGACCGGCGGTCGATCGGGAATGGCGGCCGGCGGGTCGGGTACCCATGGCGCGGGCGAACGGCCCCGGGGGCGGGTCCGACGGCCCGACCGCCCCGGGGCTCCGCCCTCGTGGCGTACCCGAGCAGCTCCCGAGGTGGACCGACCATGGCCCTGACCGAGATCGACAGCTTCACCCTCGACCATCCGGGAAAGGACGAACGCACCGTCAGGTTCCTCTGGGGGGACCTGACGCAGCTGGCGCCCGAGGACGCGGTCGACGTCCTCGTCGTCTCCTGCCTGCCCGGCGATTACACCCCGCCGAAGGACACCGGGTCCCTGGTGGAGGCGCTGTCCGCCGCCGGCGTCTCCGTCGAGGACCTGGCGAAGGACAAGGCCGCCGACTACCGGCCGTGGCTGCCCTGCTGGATCTCCCGACCGGTGACGGGCGGCGGGGCCGGGATCCGGTTCAAGCGGGTCCTGGTCTTCGAGCCGCTGGATCCGCGCACCTGCGCCCTGGACTCCACCGGGGCGGTCTTCCGGGCGCTGGCCTGCTTCTACGGCGCCGACCCGGTGAGCGTCGCCGTGCCCCTGGTACTCAGCGGACATCGGAGGGTGGACGCGAAGTACGCGCTGGAGGCGGTCGCCTGGGCGGGCGCGCACTACGGATCGTCGAACACGGCGACGTTGACCACCGTGAACGTCGTGGCGCGGACCGAGGAACTCGGCAAGGAGCTGACTCCCGGCTTCGCCGGGATCAAGAACGACTACGCCGACGTGTTCGACCTGGAGCTGCCCGGTAAGTACAGCGACTACGTCGATGCCGCGAAGGCGAAGGTCCCCCACGTCAGCCGGCCGGATTCGGTGACACTCCGTCAGGCCATGGCGGTCTTCATCTACACGACCAACTACTACTACGCGATCAACACGACGTTGCGCAGATACGGGTTCACCGATCCGGAGTACCGGGTGATGCTTCCGCTCGTGGAGGCCATCGACTCCGGGCTGTCGAACATGACGGTCTTCGACGGGTCGAACTGCACGCGCGGGGAGAACATGTGCAAGGGCCGGCTCGACGATCACCTGGCGGGCGGGCCCGTCACCAACACCGCCTTCACGAGCGCGGCGGCCGGCGGTGACCCCTGGCCGGGGAACGTCCAGACCACCTTCCTCGGCAAGGGCGGCACCGGTGCCGAGGTCTGGCCGTACTCGCAGCACGCCGACGAGTGGGAAGTGCTGTACCACCGCGATCTCACCTACCGGGTGGACGGCTACACGCACGACGAGGACCTGAACCAGTGGAACTGCGACGCCCACGAAGTCGTGACCGACTGGTGCGGAGGACCGAAGCATGCCTGAGCTGACCCAGGACTCCGCCCGCGAGATCATCGCGCTGTACCGCCCGGCACCGGAAGCCGGACGGGGGCGGGGCGGGGCCGCCCCACCCGCGCGCCCCCTGGGCATGACCCGCGCCCACCACTTCGCCGTCGAGGCCCCGATGCTCGGACTGACCGAGGAGGGCTTCGACTGGAGGAACTGGGAGCCGCACCGGGACGGCAGGACCCTCGATCCCGAGTTCATCGCCTCGGCCGACACCCGGACCCTCCGCCGGATCGCCACCGCGCACCTGCGGCTCGGCCGCTTCGTCGGCGGCCACCTCGAACAGATCGAGGCGACCGGCCTCCTCGACACGGTCGTCGACCGCCTCCAGGAGCTGGCGGAGAACGGCGAGATCTGAGCCCGCCGGGGAGCGCGGCCCGAGGGCCGGCCGGCGCATCGGCACTGGGAAAGGGCGGCACATGGTGTGGGTCGACAGGTCCTCGGACCTGGCGCGGCGGGCGTGGACGGTCAACCGGCCGCTGGCCGGCACCGCCGCGCTGATGGCCCTGATGCTGGTCATCGCCCTGGTGGGCCTGATCGCGGACTCCCGGTCGATCACGGGCCAGCCCGCCTGGGCGAAGCCGGCCCGCTTCGCGCTGTCGATCGGCATCTACACCCTCACCCTGCTGTGGCTGCTCACCTTCGTCCGCGGCCACGAGCGCGCGGTGCGGCTCGTCTCCCGGGTGACCGCCGTGTCGCTGACCGTCGAGATGGCCCTGATCGCGGCCGCGGCGGCGAGCGGAACCACCAGCCACTTCAACTTCGGCACCGCGACGGCGACCGCGGTGTGGATGACGATGGCCGCCTTCATCGTCGCCACCTGGGCGATGGCCCTGGCCACCGTCGTGCTGCTGCTGCGCCAGCGGGTGCTGCCGCCGGTGTTCGCGTGGGGGCTGCGCCTGGGCACGGGGGTGAGCGCGCTGGGCATGGCCGTCGCGTTCCTGATGACGATGCCCACCTCCCAGCAGCGCGCGGCCGCCGCGAAGGGCCACGGGCTGCCGATCGTCGGCGCGCACACCGTGGGGCTCGCCGACGGCGGCCCGGGACTGCCCGTCACCGACTGGAGCACGCTCGGGGGCGATCTGCGGATCCCCCACTTCGCCGGCCTCCACGCGCTCCAGGTGCTGCCGCTGATCGGCTTCCTGCTCGCGACCAGGCCGAGCGGGCTCTCCGACGGCCGGCGGGTCGCGCTGATGTGGATCACCGCGCTGGCCTACCTGGGCCTGGTCCTCACCCTGACCTGGCAGGCGCTGCGCTCCCAGCCGGTCACCGCCCCCGACACCGTCACCGTGACCACGCTGCTCGCGCTCTTCGCCGTCACCGGCACGGCCGCCCTGGTGGCCGCCCGCCCCGCACTGAGCGCCGGCGGTCGCCGGTAGGTGCCTCCGCCCCGGTCGGCGCCGAGCCGATCCGGGGCCCGGGGCCCGCCGGGCAGGGCCGTTCGGCCCCGTGCGCCCGGGCCCGGGGAGGCGCCAGGGTGGGGGCGGGGCCAATCGGTTGGCGGCGGCGTCGTGGGGGAACCATGGAGCCGCGCTCACCACGGGAGGTGGAGCATGTCCGCTGAGGGCACGGCGGTGATCGAGCTCAGATCGCTGACCAAGCGGTACGGGCGGAGCGTCGGCGTCGAGGGCCTGGACCTCGACATCGGCGCGGGCGAGGTGTTCGGACTGCTCGGGCCCAACGGCGCGGGGAAGACCACCACCCTGGGTGCCTCTCGTCGGTTGCCGCTCGCGGGTGTGCTGCTCAGTCGTGCGGGACGACGGCGACCGGGCAGCCGATGTGGTGGACGGCGGCGTGGCCGACCGGACCCAGGTGGGTGCCGAGCGGCCACCGGCGGGCGCGCCGGCCCACGACCACCAGCGCGGCCGTCGCCGAGGCGTCGACCAGGGCGTCGGCCGGCGCGGCGTGCACCAGCACGGCCCTGGCGTCGACCTCCGGGTAGCGGCGCCGCCAGGGCCCCAGCAGGGCGTCCAGGCTGTCCCGGTCGACGGCGGACAGGTCGCCCGCGCTGCCGTCGACCGCCGAGGAGGCCATGTACTCGCTGCCGGTCGGCGGCTCCCAGCCGTGCACGATCCGCAGCGGCGCCCGGCGCAGGGCGGCGGTCTCGAAGGCGAAGGCGAGCAGCCCGTCGCACGAGTGCCGCACATCGACGCCCACCACGACCTCCCGGCCCTCCGCACCGGGTGCCGGGTCCGCGACGGCCCGGACCAGGACGACGGGGCACGCCGCCCGCCGCAGCACCTGGTGGCTCACCGAGCCGACCAGGAAGCCGTGCACCGTGCCCAGCCCCCGGGAGCCGAGCGCCAGCAGGCAGGCGGTGCGGGCGGCCGTCTCCAGGGCCTCGACCGGCTCCTCGGAGACCTGGGCCGAGGTCACCGCCACGCCGGCGAGTTCCGCCCGCAGCTCCGCCTCCCGGGCGGCCAGCCGCCGCCGGCTCTTGCTGATCACCTCGTCGCTGCCGACCACGTCGGTCTTCGGCCAGGGCCAGGCCTGGAGCAGGTGCAGCGGCCGCTTGCGGCGCAGTGCCTCGCGTGCCGCCCAGTCGGTGGCGGCGAGGCTCTCGGGCGAGCCGTCGAAGCCGACGACGACCGGTTCGTTCGCCACGGGTCCGTTCACGGTGACCTCCTCCGGGAGAGGACGGGAGAGGATCAGCGCCCGTCGTCCGGCGGCATCGGGACGGTGACGACGGGGCAGCGGGCGCGCCGCAGCAGCCCGTGCGGGACGGAGCCCATCCGCATGCCGGTGAACCCGCCGTCGCCCCGCCGTCCGACCACCACGGCGAGCGCGTGCTCGGACGCCCGCGCCAGTTCCTCGACGGGGTGCCCGTGCAGCACCTCGTGGGTGAGCCGGACCTCGGGGTGCAGGGCGTGCGGGTCCGCGGTGCGCTCGACCATCGACCGCCGGAGTTCCGCCTCGACGGTGAGCGGATCGGTCCGGTCGAACGGGGCGCGCTGGCGGACCCGGACGGCGCGCAGGACGGCCCCCCGTTCCGCCGCCAGGCCGAGGGCGAAGCGGACGGCGTCGGCGGCGGCGGGGCTGTCGTCCACGCCGACCACCACGTACGGCGGGTCCTGGGTGCTGTGCTCCGGTCCGGGGACGACGACCACCGGGCAGCGGGCCTGGGCGCTGACCGGGACGGTCACCGAGGCGAGGCTCAGCACCTCCGCGACCCGGCTCAGCCGCCGGGTGCCGAGGACCACCAGCGAGGCGCGCGCCGACTCCCGGCAGAGCGCCGGCGCCGGGATGTCCTCCTCGACCACGGTGGTGATCGCCAGGCCGGGACGGCGGGCCCGGGCGTCCGCGGCGGCGCGGTCGAGCGCCTCGTCGGCGCGTTCGCGCAGCGCCTTGTGGTAGCGGCCCTCGTCGGACGGGCGGAATTCGCGGGCCACCGACGGGACGGCGTGGACCAGCCGCAGCGGGAGTCCGCGGCGGTCGGCCGCGTCGGCGGCCCAGGCAGTGGCCAGGGGGCCGGGGTCGCTGTCCACACCGAGGACGATCGGACGGCTCGCGTGGCCCGGGGTCGGGGCTGTCATGGTTCCTCCACACCGCTCGGCCCGACGCCGGTCGTGGCGGCGGGCGCGCGGTTTCGTTCCACCCCTCCATGGCACCACCGTCCGCCCCGCCCGGCAGCGCAGGTCGAAGGCCCAGGTGCCGCGCCCGGAGGTGGCGGCGTAGAGCCGGCCGTCGGGGCCGGTCTTCAGCTGCTGCACCGCGGTGGTCGGCAGGTCGCGGCCGAGGACGCTCCAGCCGGTGGTGCCGGGGGCCAGTCCGCCGTCGGGCAGGATCTTCACCGAGGTGGCGGGGACGTCGGGCAGATCGGCCGAGACGTCCGTCCAGCTCGCCCCGCCGTCACGGCTCTCGGTCCAGGTCCGGGCAGGGCAGAGCATTACCAGTGAAGCCAGTTGCCCGCACCGCACAGCGGTTCACCTGGGGCTGCAGGGTGTCCGGGGCGGCGATCGGTCCCGTGGTGCGACGCGTCCACCGGGAACCGGCCATTCTGGGGGTTCCCGAACCATGGCGGCTGACGGTGCGTCAGGGTGGTGGGAGGCTCGGTCCCGTCCGCCTCTACCGGGAGCCTCACCATGGGTGCAACGCCGTCGTTCTTCACGCAGGCCGGAAACTTCGGGAGCACGGTGTCCGGGGGAGTGGATCCCCGGACCGGCCTGTTCAACGTCCGCATCGGACTGGGAATGCTGGTCGGCAACCGCAATCTCGGGCCGTCGCTGCCCCTGGTCCTGAGCTACTCGCCGCTCGACGGCACCGACGCGGGACTGGGCCGGGGCGTCTCGCTGGGGCTGACCACCTACGACACGGACAACCGGCTGCTGGCGCTGTCCTCCGGCGAGCGCTACAAGGTCCAGGAGACCTCCACCAGCGTGATCCCGCTGCAGAAGAAGCTCGACACGCTCCGCTGCACCGTGGACGGGAACGCGTACCGCCTGGTGCACAAGTCCGGCGATGTGGAGGTGCTGACCGGGCCGCGGAAGGGCCTCAAGGTGCCCAGCGCGCTGCTGACGCCCGCCGGGCACGCGCTGGCGCTGACCTGGGACCGCAACGGGCCGGTGCCGCGCCTCACGGCAGTCGCGGACGCGAGCGACACCCTGCTGACCGTGGACTACGCCGGGACCGCGAAGGCGACCCTGACCGTGCTGCCCGGGCGGTCCGAGGGCTACCGCGTGGAACTGCTCTTCCAGAACGGCCTGTTGGCGACCGTGCGGCACTTCGGGCCGGGCCCGGACGCGCCACTGGTGTGGAACCTCACCAACACCCCGGTGGGGCCGCAGGGGATCTGGGGTTCATGGATCACCGGGGTGAGCATGCCCGGCGGGATGTCGGAGACGGTCACCTACTCCCAGGGCAGCACGGGCCACCAGTTCCCGGCCTCCGCCCGGCTGCCGGCCCTGCCCTATGTGACGCGTCACCTCCGCAAGCCGGGCGCCGGGCAGCCGCCGGTCGAGGTGGACTACGCCTACACCGACAACAACTTCCTCGGCGGCCACACCGGAGCCGCCTGGGACGCCGACCACGACAGCCTGTACGGGGTCCTGAGCAGCTACGCGTACGGTTCGACCGAGTCGGTGACCAGCGGGGGCGTGACCACCAGGATCACCCGCGCCTACAACAACTACCACCTCCAGACGGACGAGACGACCAGCCGCAACGGCTACTCCCGGCACGTCAGGACCGACTACTACGCGGTGGTCGGCCGGAGGTTCGAGCAGCAGGACGACCGGTTCCAGCTCCCGACCACGCAGACGGTCACCTGGACCGACCCGCAGGGCCGCACCCGCAGCGAGGTCACCGCCACCGACTTCGACGACGCGGGCAACCCGCGGAGCCGGACCGCCCCCGACGGCACCCGGACCGACTGGGAGTACTACCCGAAGGGCGGGAGCGGCGCCGACTGCCCGCCCGATCCGTACGGGTTCACCCGTTGGCTCAAGACCGTCGCCCACACGCCGCCGGACACCGGCTTCCCCACGCCCGTCCACCGGACGTCCTACGCCTACACCGCGTACCCGACGCCGGACGCGAGGGTCCCCACCGCGGTGGTGAAGTCCGCGGAGCGGCGCTACGTCGACGACCGGCTCCTGCAGCGCGAGGACGTCGCCTACAGCACCTCGGGCGCCGAGTTCGGCCGCATCACCGGGCTGGACCGGACCGAGTACCCGCACGGCGAGGGCGGCGCCTCCTACACCGCCTCCCACACCTTCACCTTCTGGTCGGACGGCGAGGCGCTGCTCCAGACCCACCGGCTGACGACCCACGACCGGCTGACGGTCACCCGCTCCCAGCGGCGTTCACGGTTCACCGGCCGCCTCTGGTCGGCCACCGACCCGCAGGGCAACGAGGTCACCATGACCTACGACGGCCTCGGACGCACGCTGGCCCGCACCGTCAACCCGGGCACCCCGTACGAGGCGCGCGAGACCCACGGCTACGAGGTGGCCACCTCCGCCCCGTTCGTGACGACGTCCACCGACGCGCTCGGCAACCAGTCGCGCGCGAGCCACGACGGCGCGGGCCGGCCGGTCCGCGCCGAGCACCGGTACGCCGGCGGCGACGGCACCTGGTACACCGTCCAGCGGCTGGGCTACGACGATGAGGGCCGCACGGCCACGGTGTCGCACTACCTGCCCGACGCCGACGGCCGGACGGCCGAACTCACCGAGACCCTGACCTATGACGACTGGGGCCAGGTATCGGCCACCGCCTGCAGCGACGGCACCGGCCGGCTCGCCCGGACCGATCCGATCGCGCTGACCACCACGGTCCAGCGGCTGGGCGGCGGCAGCCCGGCCACCGGAACGGAGGTGACCACCTTCAACACCCGGGGCGAGCCGGTCCGGACGGAGCGGTTCGACCGCAAGGGGCGGCCCGCCGGTCACCGCGTGCTGGACCGCGACGGCTGGGGCCGGGTGCGCCGCGCGACCGACGAGGCGGGGAACACCACGTCCTTCGACTACGACGACCGGGGCCGGCTCGCCCGCACCCTCCTGCCGGACGGCACGGTCACCCTCCGCTCGTTCGCGCCGTTCTCCTCCGCCGACCTGGCCACGGGGCTCGTCGTCGGCGGAACCCCCTACGGCACGCAGGCCTTCGACGGCCTGGGCCGGCCGACCGCCACCGGCTCCGGCGGCCGTACCTGGTCCTTCCGGTACGCCCAGGACAGCGACCCGCTCCCGACCCAGGTCGTCGCGCCCGACCGGCAGCAGATCACGTACACGTTCGTCCCCCAGCTGGACAACGCCGTCTCCCGGGTCCAGGCCGGCCCGCTCACCCAGACCCTCGGCCACGACCCGGTCACCGGCTTCCTGACGAGCGCGCAGGAGGCCGGCGTCACCATCACCCGCGACTACACCCCCGCGGGCCTGCCGCGCACCGAGACCACCACCCGCGGCGGATCCGACGCCGTCGCGCGCTGGGCCTTCACCCCGGGCGGCCTGGAGAGCGGCTACACGGGGGTCGACGGAGCCACCCGGCAGACCACCCGGGACGCCCACGGCCGGATCACCGGCATCACCGACCCGGCCATGGCGGTGTCGCTGACCTACGACGCCGCCGGCCGTCCGGCCTCGTGGACCGCCCGGGACCAGGCCTCCGGGTACGCCCTGACCACCACGCTCACCCTGGACGACTTCGGCCGCGAGGTGGCCCGCTCGACGCGCGACAGCCAGGGCCGTACCTGGTCGCTCACCCAGCAGTGGCAGGACAACGGCCTGCTCGGCCGCCGGACGGCCACCGCCGGCGCGGACCGGCTGCGCGACGAGACCTTCGGCTACGACAGCCGCAACCGGCTCACCTCCTACACCTGCGACGGACCGGCCCCGCCGACGGACGCCCAGGGCAACCGGGTCACCGCACAGACGTTCACCCATGACGCCTTCGGCAACGTCACCTCGTGCCGGTCCCGGTTCACCGACGGCTCGGACACCGCGACCTACCTGTTCGAGGACCCGGCCGACCCCTGCCGGCTCACCGGCATCACCCACACCGGCGCGAAGCTCCCGCCCCGCATCACACTGGGCTACGACGCCGCCGGACGCCTCACCACCGACGAGGCCGGGCGCGCCCTCGCCTACGACGCCCTCGGCCGCCTCCTGGCGGCGGGCCCGGCGAACCAGTACGGCTACGACCCGCTCGACCGGCTGCTCACCCGGCGGACGGCCGGGCGCACCGACGTGCTGCACTACCGCGGCGAATCCCTCGCCGCCGTGACCGAGGACGGCCGGCCGGCCCGTCTGCTGCACCTCGGCGACGGCACCTGCGTGGCGCAGGTCCGCGACGGGCGGGCCCGGCTGCTCATGACGGACGGCGCCCGGACCGTCCAACTGGCGGCGACCGCCGGGGAACAGGAGCAGTACGCCTACACCGCCTACGGGCAGGGCCCCGGCGGGACCGCCGCCAGCATCCCGGGCTTCACCGGCCAGCCGGCCGACCCCGGCACCGGCGTCTACCACCTGGGCAACGGCACCCGCGTCTACAACCCCGTCACCCTGCGGTTCAACAGCCCCGACACCCTCAGCCCCTTCGGCGCGGGCGGCATCAACCCCTACGCGTACTGCGAGGGCGACCCCGTCAACCGGATCGACCCCTCGGGCCACCTGAGCTGGCAGGCCTGGCTCGGCATCGGCCTGGGCATCGCGGGCCTGGCCCTGGCCGCGGTCACCGGCGGGATGGCGATCGTCGCCGCCGGCGGCGTCCTGGCCGCGCTCAGCGCCGCCTCCGCGACCACGCTCGTCGTCGGTGCCCTCGGCGTCGCCTCCGATGTCACCGCCATCGCGAGCGGCGCGCTCGAAACCGCCTCGCCCAAGGCGTCGGCCGTGCTCGGCTGGGTCTCGCTCGGCACCGGAGCGGCCGGACTGGCCGAGGGCGGCGCGGCCCTGGCCCGCCTCGGAGCCCGGCGCGGTGCCGGCCTCGCCGAGGACGCCGTGCGCGCGGGGGAGGAACAGCTGAGCACGGATCCCGGGCTGGAGGCGAAGCTCGCCAAGACCGACCCCGCGGTCCATGCCCGGCCGGTCGTCCTGCCCGCGCGCACCCCTGCGGCGTTCTTTCCCGTGGAGAACGTCAATGGCGCGAAGGTGTGGGTCAGCCAGGACCCGGTGACCGGCGAGATGGTCAGGAAGATCGCCGAGGAAGCGGTGAACCGCAGGAAGACGGTCGACATCCTCAGCGGAACGCACGGCACCCCGCTCGGGCTGAGGACCGCGAAGTCCAGGGACGAACGGTTCTTCTTCCAGGACCTCGGGGTGAAGAAGACCACGATGACCGGCAAGATGCGGACCGGTGCGACCAGGAGCGCCTGGTCGGAGCATGTGTACGTGCACAACACCCCTGACCTGTCGTCCACTCGGATCGGGGAGATCCTCCGGGGGGACGACAGCCGCGAGATCATCGCCGCCTTCTGCTACAGCCGCAACGACGACGCGGTCCGGCAGTTCCTCGGGCTGGACGCCACTTACTCGTACTCGTCCAACGTGGCCAGGTACCACACGGCCCTGTGAGACGACCACAGCGCAGCGCCACACCACCTCACCCGGACGAAGGAGACCAAGCATGCCCACCTGGACGAGCGTGTCGAGCCTCTCGGTCGTACTCGAGAGCGGCGGCAAGAACTGCGACATCTACGCGAACGGCCGGAACCGGATCGCCGTGACGGTCAACATCGAGCCGACCGACGAGAACGCGGACCCCATCGAGGTCGACCCCAAGTACCTGTTCTCGCGGATCTGGCTCATCGACTACGTCACCCAGGCGAAGCTCGCCTGGAACTGGGGGTCGGACTGGTCCTACACGGAATCCCCGGGCAAGTTCGCCGCGACCCCCGGGTCCTCCGGCGAACACTCCGAGGTCTCCGCGACGGAAGGCGGGATCCAGCAGGTCACCTTCTACGTGTACTGCGGGTCCGGGGTGTCGAACGCGAAATCGATCGGCGTCCTGGTCAAGACCGAGTCGGACGACACCGTCACGAGCTCCCTGAACGGCACGTACAACGACAGCGTCACGCTCAACCCTCTGACGGCCGTGGCGTACCGGAAGGGCGACGTCACCTGGGACTACGCACGGACGACGACCGTGGACGGCGGCAACAAGCAGTACGTGACGACGGACGCCTGGAACTACTACCTGTCGTTGAAGTCCTCGCAGAACTACTTCGTCACCTTCTCGGTGTCGAACTACTCCAACCAGGACGGCTTCGAGGGATTCTTCTCCGGCCACATCCCGGCCGACGACGACCGCTCGAACTTCTACGGCGGCTATGTCTGGCCCCAGGAGCCGCACGACTCCGTGTACTACGACCCGTACGACGGGCACAGCCTCGGGGAGGTCGTCGACTTCCCCGACGGAAACCTGTGGTGCGACTACGCGAGGATCTACGACCGGAGCTACCCCGAGCGCTACCTGTGCTTCACCTGGGTGCACTCCACCACCGGCGGCAACGGCTGGCACATCCCGAACGGGCCGATGACGAACTGGCACGCGTGGTGGACGCCGGAGATCGTCGCGTACGACCGGTACGGCAACTCGGGCAAGTTCTGGGTGGACGGGGCGGAGATCATCGGCGGGCTCAGCCTCTACGACAGCAAGCCGTAGCCGGCGGGGCCCGCTCGCCGTCCGGTCATGTTCCCGGGCAGGGCGGGGAGTACGGGAGCTGCTGCACATAGCGGCCCCACTGCCTCTCGTCGAGGGCGCCGGCGGTGGTCCGGCAGATCCACCGGGCGGCGGCCTCGACGTCCAGGCTCCACAGGCCGGCGACGCCCTGCTCGGTGGTGGCGGCGGCCGCCTCCGGCCCGGGGTGATCGCTCCCGGAGACCGCGAACGCCAGCGCCGCTGTCGTCCGCCTCCGCCACCGGCGGTCCCTGCCACCCCAGCGCCAGCAGGATGCGCCGGGAGAGGCCGAAACCGGTGAGACAGGGGCCGTTCGCGGCCAGCACCGCGCTGTCCGGCCCGACCCGGGCCGGATCCGCCGGCTCCAGATGTTCCACCATGAGGGCCCCCAACTCATCGGCGTGGGGGCCATGGTGTCAGTGGCCTCGACCCCTGTCAGGTACTCGGTGGAATCCCACCCGTCCGGGTGGCGCCACGTCCGGGGCCGGACCGCCGGCCCCGGGGATGTCCCAGGAGCCGGGGCCGCCGTCTCACGATCTTGCGGGGTGATGGAGACGTGGCTGGTCAGAGCGGTGGGAGCGGGCGGTCGACGGGCGGAAGGGGAAGTTGAGACGGGCTCCCGGGGGACGGGCCCGGGCGGCGGCTCCAGAATGGGTCACGCCGGCAGCGCCGGGGCGGGTCGCCCGCCGCCGCTGCGCGCCGGTCACCGTCCATCATCACCCGCCCGTTCCGTCCGCATGTCCGGCGGCGGGCGTCACAAGGGAGCCAGTCCATGGGTATCCGCAAGCACCTGACCACCGCTCTGGCCACCGCCGCCGTGTGCGGCGCCGCCCTCACCGCCTCGGCCGGCACCGCGGACGCGGCCACCGGCGCCTCCTACATCACGCAGGGCCAGGTCGGCTTCCAGGTCTACTGCGTGCAGGTGGGCATCAACTGGGCGACCTGGAGCAACGCCTACGTCTCCACCGTCGACGGCGACTTCGGCCCGGACACGCTGAAGCAGGTCAAGCAGCTCCAGGCCGACTCCGGCCTGTCCGCGGACGGTGTCGTCGGCCCGGACACCGGCGACCGGCTCTGGAGCGCGCTCCAGTACGCCATCTCCCGCAACGGCAACATCACCACCAAGTACGGCGTGCCGCTGGGCAACTGCTACAACGTGCTGCCGACCCACGGCTGATCCGGACCGGCGGTGGTGGGAAGCCGGGCGGACCGGCTTCCCACCGCCAGCGGTTCAGGCCACCAGCAGGCGCAGGCCCAGCTCGGCCGCGTCGAGCCCGGTGAGGTCGCCGTTGCGCTCGGCCCAGCGGCCCGAGGCGAGATCCTCCCGGAGGCTCTCCACCGCCCGCCGCTCGGCCTGCGGCCCGACCCTCGTCCAGACCGAGACCGCGCGGCGCACGTGCTCCTCCAGGTACGCCTCGGGCCGGCGCCAGTAGGCCTCGAAGAACCCGTCGGCGCAGTCCCACGGAATGAGCACCGGCTCCATCCGCGCCCCGATCGCGTGGGCCAGCCGGTCCACCGGGGGCCGGTCGGCGACCAGGCCGGCGACCTCCGGCAGGTAGTCGCGGGTGAGCCAGAACCGCCGGCGCCAGCCCGCGGCACTGGCGTCATGGGTGAACACCACCACGCGCCGGGCCACCCGCCGCAGCTCGCGCAGCCCGGCGAGCGGGTCCCGCCAGTGGTGGACGGTGCTGAAGGCCATCGCGGCGTCGAAGGACCGGTCGGCGAACGGGAGGCGCTCCGCGTCGGCGGCCACGCACGGCGCTGCGCCCGCCGGGCGCAGCGCCCGCATCACCGCCGACGGCTCGACCGCGGTGACCTCGCGGTCGGCGGGCTCGTAGGAGCCGGTGCCGGCCCCGACGTTCAGCACCGTCCGGGCGTCCCCGAGCGCCTCCCAGACCCGTGCGGCGATCCGCGGCTCGGTGCGCCGGGTGGCCGGGTACGCGGCGCCGATGGTCTCGTACAACCGCGCGCCGAACACCTTCAGTTGCTCCTCCGGCGTGGTCCTGACCCCCTTCGCGCGGGCCTCCAGTTCCCGGTCGATGGCCGTCACCGTCGCGGTGGCCCGGTCGCGCTGTTCCAGCAGCAGGCCGCGCAGCCGGCGCAGGTGGGCGACCGCGTCGGTGGCCGGGTCGTCGACCAGGTCCGCGACCTCCCGCAGCCCGAAGCCCAGCCGCCGGTAGGCGAGCACCTCCCGCAGCCGTTCCACGTCGTCCGGCGAATAGGCCCGGTACCCGGCCTCGGTCCGCCCGGACGACCGTACGAGGCCGATCTCGTCATAGTGATGCAGCGTGCGGACGCTCACCCCGGCCAGCTCGGCCACGCGTCCCACGGTCAGGTGCTCTTCCACGCCCCCACCCTGGCGCATCACGCCGCGTGAGGGTCAAGGGGCGCTCGCCCGGCGGGTCAGAGGTAGCAGCGCCGGTGGCGGGCGCTGCCGGTCATGCGGCCGGCGCGTAGGGCGAGTTGGGCCAGCAGGGCGGCGCGGCGGTCCTCGGCGGCGAGCAGGTCGGGGGCCTGCCGCAGGAGTTGCCACCAGGCGGCGGCGGCCTCGCCCAGCCGGGAGGACGGCATGCCGGCGCCGGCGAACTCGCGGTAGAGCTTGGGGTGCGAGCGCCCGTAGCCGTAGGCCTGGCGGACGATGGCCCGGGTGTCGCCGCGGTGCCGGTAGTGGACGACCGCGTGCGGAGCGAATTCCAGCCGGTAGCCGGCGAGTTGGGCGCGCCAGAAGAACTCGGTGTCGTCCCCGCCGCCGTGGTAGCTCTCGTCGAAGCCGCCCAGGCTGCTCCACAGCTCCTTGTGGAAGCCGCAGTTGGCGCCCGCCGGGTAGGGCAGGAAGCCGAAGCTGTCGAGCAGGGCGGGGGCCTTCTTCGGCGGGCGTGCGGCGAGGGCCACCGGGCCGTTGAGCAGGCGGCGTTCCAGGGCGCCGCCGGCGGCCGGGCTGGTCCGCAGCACGTCGACCAGGCCGGCCACCCAGCCGGGGGCCGCCACGTCGTCCGCGTCGCAGAGCAGCACGAACTCGCCGCCGGCGCGCCGGCAGCCGAGGTTGCGCGCCCGGTTGACGCCGGGGGCGTCGGCGACGGCCACCCGCAGCCGGGGCATCCGCCGCTGCCAGGACCGCAGGAGCGGACGGGTGCCGTCGCTCGATCCGTTCTCGACGACGATCACCTCCCACGGGTCCGGATAGGTCTGCCCGCAGAGCGCCTCCAGCTGGGTGGCGATCGTCCGTTCGGCGTTGCGCGCCGGGATGACGACCGAGACCAGGCCCACCGGACGGGCGCCGCCGGTCATCCGGAGCTCCGCGCGGCCGGCGCCGTCTCCTCGACGGCGCGGATCAGCGCGGCGGTGTCGCGGAGGTCCGCCAGCACCGCGTCCGCCCCCGCCTCGCGCAGCTCGGCGGCGCTGCTCGCGCCCGAGGCGACGGCGATCACCCGCGCCCCGCCGGTCCGTCCCGCGTGCACGTCCCTCGGGGTGTCGCCGATCAGCACGGTGCGGTCGGCGGCGAACGCGTGGCCGTACGCGGCCGCCGCCCGCCGCCGGGCCACCGGGACGAGGGCGGCCCGCTCGCGCGCGTCGCCGCCGTACGCGCCGACCGGGAAGTCCATGAATCCCGCCAGCCCGAACGTTCGCAGCTTGAGTTCGGCGTTGGCCCGCAGGTTCCCGGTCAGCACGGACTGGGCGACGTCGGCCCGTGCTTCCATCGCCCGCAGGGCCTCGACGGCGCCGGGCAGGGCCCGTCCGGCGGTGCGCAGTTCGGCGGCCCGCCGGCCCAGCTGGGCGGCCAGCTCGGCGGTGACCAGCTCCGGTGCGATCCCGCCGACGCCGTGCCGGGCGAACAGCTCGTCCATGATGTCGAGTTCGGTGCGGCCGGCGGTGGTGACGCGGTGCAGCGCCGGGCGGCCGGTGAGGCGTTCGAAGGCGGCCGGGTACACCGCCGCGCCGATGTGGTCGCCGTCGATCAGCGTGCCGTCGATGTCCCACAGGAGGAGGAGCCGCTTCACACCCGCACCGCCCGTCGCCGGGCGGCGGGTCCGGCCGCGGGGGGCGCGGCCGCGAACGGGCCGCGCCGGGCGGTGCAGGCCGCGCCGTGCCGGGCGGCGAGGTCCAGCGCGTCGGCCGTGCCGGAGCCGGTGGCGAGCGCGTAGGTGAGGACGGCCGCGAAGTTGTCCCCGACCCCGTAGGTGTCCACCAGCGGGCCCGGCGCGTGGGCGGGCCGGAAGCGCCGAGGGGGCTGGCCGCAGCGGGTGAACACCCCGCCGTGCCGGCCCTCGGTGCTGACCACCAGATCCGGCAGGCTGCGCAGCAGCGCCGGATCGCAGCGCTCGGCCGGGTCGCAGCCGCTGCCCACCAGCGCGTCGACCCGCACTCCGGACTCCAGCACGGTGGCGAACTCACGCGCCGTCACCACCAGCACCCCGGCCCGCCGGGCCAGGCGCAGCAGGGCGGCGTCCCCGGCGGTGAAGAACACCGCGTCGAAGGAGACCAGCCGCCCCCAGTCGAAGGGGTCCGCGGCGGCCGGTTGCAGGCGTTCGCCCAGGGTGACGGTGGTGCGTTCACCCGAACGGTCGACCATGCTCACCGCCGTGCGGGTGGGGCCGGAGCGGGCCGCGGCCAGCACCCGGACGGCGCGGTGTTCGAGCTCGGCCCGTGAGCGCCGTCCGGCGTCGTCCTCGCCGAGCGCGGTGAAGAAGGTGCAGCCGCCGGCCAGTTCGGCCAGCCGGACGGCCGCGACCGCGCCGCCGCCGGCCGGGCCCTGCCAGAGCGGGTCGGCGTGGATCACCTCGCCGGCGGCGGGCACCTGGTCGAGCCCGGCGATCGTCGTCCACTCGACGTGGCCCACCACGGCCACCCGCGGCCGTGGACCGCCGGCCGGACCGTCGGCCGGACCGCCCGCTGAAGCGTCCGCTGGACCGCCCGGGGGAGCCGCCGTGGCGGCGGGGCGGCGGATGTCTTCGTCCATCGCTCCTCGACTCTCGCTCCGGCCGTTCGCCGACCGGTGTCGCTCCCAGTCGACCACCGTCCTCCCGGGCGCGCAGCGAGCCGTGCGCCGATCGTGGGTACGTCGACGAACCATGAATGGCGGGACCGGATGGGCCGGGCGATGATGGACGCTCGGTGCACCAAACCCTGGCCGCGCGGCCGTCCGCCGCCGCTCGACGGAGGTGTACGCGTGAAGGACGTGGATGCGATTCTTTTCGATTTCGACGGGACGCTGTGGGATCCGGAGGCCGAGATATTCCGCGCTCACGCGGAGGTCTTCCAGGAATTCGGCCACCGGCTCCCGGCCGAGGTGTGGTCGTCGCTCGTCGGCACCATCGGGTCCGAGTTGTGGACCCGGCTCGAACGGGCCACCGGCTGCACGGCGGACCGCCGGGAACTGCAGCGGCGGGTCCGTCGCCGCCAGCGCGAGCTGCTCGGCGGGCTGTGCGGCAGGCCCGGTGTGCACCGGGTGCTGGGCGCGGTCGACGCCCTGGGGATCTCCCGGGGGATCGTCAGCAACTCCACCCGGGAATGGGTCTCCCGGTACGCGCGGCAATGCGGCCTCGCCGACGGGTGGAGCACCGTGCAGTGCGCCGACGGCAACCGGGCCAGCGCGAAGCCGGAACCGAACCTCTATGTCGCGGCACTGGCCTCGCTCGGAATTCCCGCCGAGCGGGCGGTGGCGTTCGAGGATTCGCCCAGCGGCGTGCGCGCCGCGAAACGGGCCGGAATCCGCTGCGTCGCGATACCGAACGCGATGACCGCCGCACTCGATCTCGACGAGGCGGATCTGCGTTTCGAATCGTTCGAGCAGGTCGATCTGTCAGGAATCGTCGGAGGAAAGCCGATGCGCCAGGCCAGCCCCGCGGCACGCGCCGCTGCACCGAAGGCCCCGTCCGGCGGGGACGCCGGAGCCGCCCTGAAGCACTACTACTACCGGCCGGACGACCTCCGGGTGGCCGGCGGCGAGGGCGTCCACCTCTACGGCGAGGACGGCCGGCGCTATCTCGACTGCTCCTCGGGGACGTTCAACCTGAGCCTCGGCTATGCCCACCCCGAGATCGTCGAGGTGGTCCGCGAACAGGCCGGCCGGCTGATCCACGTCACCTCCAAGTTCCAGACCGAGCCGCTGAACGCGCTGGTGGCCAAGCTGGCCGAGGTCTCCCCGGCGAACCTCACCCGGGTGCACCTGAAGTCGGCCAGCGGCTCGGACGCCAATGAGAGCGCTGTCAAGATCGCCCAGGTGCACACCGGGAAGTCCGACGTGGTCACGCTCTTCCGCGGGCACCTCGGCCAGACCCTCGGCATGATCGGTGCCTCCGGCGCCGCCTTCCGGCGCACCCCCTTCCCCTCGCACCTGCCCGGCGTCGTGCACGTGCCCGACCCGCACTGCCTGCGCTGCTTCTACCGGCAGGAGCGGGCCACCTGCGGTCTGCTCTGCGTCGAGCGGATCAACGACTTCATCGACTACGCCAGCACCGGCCGGGTGGCCTGCGTGGTGCTGGAGCCGATCAGCGGCAACGGCGGCAACGTCGTCCCGCCGGACGGCTACCTGCGGGCGCTCAAGGAGCTGTGCGAGGAGCGCGGCATCGTGCTGGTCTTCGACGAGATCCAGACCGGGTTCGGGCGCACCGGCCGGATGTTCGCCGCCGACCACTTCGGCGTCGCCCCGCACATGATGACCTTCGGCAAGGGCCTCGGCGGCGCCGGGATGCCCATCGCCGGCATCCTGACCGAGGAGCGGCTGACCGGCGTCGAGGGCCACCACATCAACTCGACCTTCGGCGGCAATGTGCTGGCCGCCGCGGCCGCCCTGAAGACCGTGGAGATCATCGGCCGCCCCGGCTTCCTGGAGAACGTGCGCGAGGTCGGCGCGCACGTGCTCGCCCGGCTGCGCGACCTCGCCGCCAAGGTGCCGTTCGTCCGGGAGGTCCGCGGCGTCGGCCTGATGATCGGCATCGACATCGTGGACCGGGACGGCCGCCCCGACCCCCGGCTCACCAACCACCTCGCCGAACGCGGCCTCGACCACGGACTGCTGCTGCGCACCTCGCTGTACGGGCACGGCAATGTGCTGAAGGTCCGCCCGGCGCTGGTGATGACCCGTCAGGAGGCGGACGAGATGTGCGACCTGCTGGAACGACTCTTCCTGGAGGTCCCGTCATGAGGGGCCTCGTCCAGGAGCTGTCCGGACGGATCCGGACGGCCGTGCGCGACGGCCTCCACGAGGTCGGCAGCCGCTACGTGGCGGGGACCGCCAAGGGCGGCGACGCCGAGTTCCCCGTCGACGTGCTCGCCGAACGGGCCGCCTGGGACTTCCTGCGCGAGCGCGGCGAGCCAGTGGCCGTCTACACCGAGAGCGAGGGGCTGCGCACCATCGGCCGGGCGCCCGAGCAGGTGCTGATCATCGACCCCATCGACGGCACCCGCGGCGCCGCCGCCGACCTGGAGATGGCCTGCGTCTCCATCGCCGCCGCCCCGTTCGGCGACGAGCCCACCATCGGCGACATCCACTGCGCGATGCTCCAGGAGATCAAGACCGGCCACTGGATGTACGCCGACGACCGGGGGAGCGGCATCGAGTCCGGCGGCTACGCCGTCCCGGTGCCCCGGCTGTCCGCCACCGCCGATCCGGAGCGGATGTTCTGGTCACTGGAGTTCAACGGCCACCCGGCCCAGCTGATGACCGGCGCCTACGGCCACCTGATCGACGCCTCGGCCAACACCGGCGGCGTGTACGTGTTCAACAGCGCCTCCTTCTCCATCTCCCGGATCGTCACCGGACAGATGGACGCCTACGTCGACATCGGCAACCGGCTGCTGCGCGACCGCCCCGGGACCGAGGCGGACTTCCGCCGGGTCGGCCACGGGAGCGTGCTGCACCTGTTCCCGTACGACATCGCGGCCTCCGTGTACCTGGCCGAACGCGCCGGGGTCACCATCACCGACGCCTACGGCAAGCCGCTGCACGACACCCTGCTGCTGGACATCGGCCCGCTGAACCAGCGCTCGTGCATCGCCGCCTGCACCCCGCAGCTGCACGCCGCGCTGATCGACTCGATCCGCTGGTAGGAGGCCGCCGTGCCGACCGAGCACCGGCTCGTCACCGCCGCCCGCCCGCCCGGCGGGTGGACCGGGGCGGCGGCCCTGGCGGCCGTCGCCGACACCCTCGGGCTCACCCCCGGGGACGAGATCCTGGACGGCGGATCGCCCGCCCGGGTCCACCGGGCCACCGGCGCGGCCGGCGAGCGGCTGGTGGTCAAGGTCCTGGTGCCCGCACCGGGCGCCGTGGACGGCCACGACCTGGTGTCCTTCCGCCGCAAGCTGTGCCAGATCGAGCTGCTGCGCACCCTGGCGCCCCGGCTGGCGGCGCACTACCTGCCGGTCGTCCACGTCCTCGACGGTGACGGCTGGTCGGCCTGCACGACGCCGTACTACGATTCCGCCGACCTGGCGGCGCCCCTGCGGGCGTCGGCGCACGGCGCCGGGGAGTTCTTCCGCCGCTACACCGCCCTGGTCCAGGCCCTGGTCCTGGACGGGTACGCCGCGCGCTCCCACCCCACCCCGGCCGGCTACCTGGCGGACGTCGTCGTGGGCCGGTTCCTGCGGCGGCTGCCCGTGCTGGCCCGGGCGCTGCCGGCGGAGCTGATGACCGCCGAGCGGTTCACGGTCAACGGCGTGCCCTGCGAGGCCCCGCAGCTGGTCCTGGGCCGGCTGGCGGGGCGGCTGACGGGCCGGCTCGCGCGGTTGACGCCCGCCCGGCTGATGGCCCCCGCCCACGGGGACGCCAACACCCGCAATGTGCTGCTGTCCGCCCGCCCCGACGCGCCGGCGGCGGAGTTCCGGCTGATCGACCCGCGCGGCTCCGTCGAGCCGTGGGACCCGGTCTACGACCTGGCGAAGACGCTGTTCAGCCTCACCGTCTGGGATCCCGCGCTGCGCACCGGCTTCGCGGTGCGCGGCTCGAAGCACGGCTACCGGGTCGGCTTCCGGCAGCCGGTGTTTCCGGGCTACCGCGCGGCGATCCACGGGTTCCTGCCCCGGCTGGCCGCCCACCCCGGCCTGTCCGCCCTGTTCCGCGACGACCCCGGCTGGTGGGAGCGGCTGCTGCTCACCCACGACCTGCACGTCCTGGCGGAGGCGCCGTGCCGGCTGTCGGACCGCAAGCCCAAGCCCGATCTGCGGGGCCGGAACTCCACGCCCGCCGAACTCGCCCTCGGCCACTACCTGATCGGCACCCTGCTGATCAACGACCTCGCCGCGCAACTCGCCCGCCCCGGCGGCGTGGACGCCACCGGCCACCTGGCCCTGGTGGCCGACCTAGGACGATAGATGGGCGAGCGCTTCGTCGAGACCGGGGCCGAGCAGGCCGTGCCGGGTGCTGCGCAGCACCAGCCGCGGCGGGCGGCGGCAGCCGGAGCCGCCCTCGGTGGGCACCACCCGGGTCGGCAGGGCCAGGGCCCGCTGGACCCCGGACATCAGCTCGAAGCGGGTCACCACGTCGCCGCCGCCGTAGTGCACGACACCGGTGCGGTCCCAGAGCCGGGCCAGCGCCGGGCCGACGCTCGGGAGGTAGACGGGGGCGCAGACCAGGTCCGTACGGGCGGCGGTGGTCGGACCGGCCAGGCGGGCCAGGAAGGTGTTCGCCCAGGGGCCGCGCCCGAAGACGAGGGGGATCCGCACGACCAGGTGCCCGCCCTCGGCGAGCAGCAGGTCCTCGGCCGCCACCTTGGTCCGCCCGTAGACGTTGACGGGGGACCGGGCGTCGGCCTCGGTGTACTGGGGTCGGGTGCCGTCGAAGACGTTGTCGCTGGAGAGCAGCACCAGCTTGGTGGCCGAGCCGCGCACGGCGTCCAGCAGGACCTCGACGGGGCGGACGTTGAGGCGGTGGGCGAGGGCCGGGTCGGCCTCGGCGGCCTCCAGGGGGACCAGGCCGGCCGCGTGCAGGACGAGGTCGAAGCCGTCGGCCGCCAGGGCCGCCAGCCGGCGTTCGTCCCGCAGGTCCAGCCGGACCAGTCCCGGGACCGGCCGGGTGGCGTAGCTGCCGACCACCTCGTGACGCGGCGCCAGGTAGCTCCACAGGCCGCCGCCCACGAACCCCGACGCGCCGAGCAGCAGGATCCGCAGCCGGGAGTCCGGCGGTGGCGGCCACCCGCGTGGCCGCGAGAACGGGGTCATACCGGACACTCTAGGCGCCCGTTGAGGAACGATCAGGTGGGAGGCCGCAGATGAAGGCCGTCGTGTTCGAGGACGTGGGCCTGCCGGGCATCCACGATCGCGCGGTCCCCTCCTTCGGGGCGGACGAGGTCCTGGTCAGGGTGGCGGCCACCGGGATCTGCGGCACGGACCGGGCGATCCTGCTGGGGGAGTTCCCCGCGCGGCGGGGGGTGGTGCTGGGGCACGAGGCGGTCGGCGCGGTGGCCGCCGTCGGGTCCGGCGTCGGCTCGGTGGCGCCGGGCGACCGGGTGGTGGTCAACCCGACCTACCACTGCGACCGGTGCGCTCCCTGCCGTCGCGGGCTGCCGGCCCACTGCGGTCAGAAGGCGGGCCGGGAGGTCGGCGTCGACCGGGACGGGACGATGGCCGACTTCGCCGTGGTGCCCGAGCGCTTCGTCCACCGGCTGCCCGCCTCGGTGTCCTACCGGCGCGGGGCCCTGGTGGAACCGCTCGCCTGCGTGCTGAACAACCTGGCGGCGGCCCGGCCGCGGTGGGACGACCGGGTGCTGGTCGTCGGCGCCGGTCCGATCGGTGCGCTCTGCGCGCTGGTGCTGGCCCGGCGCGGCGCCGGGGTCACGCTGGCCGAGCGCGACCCCGGCCGGGTGGACCTCGCCCGGCGGCTGCTGCCGCGCACGGTGCGGGTGCTCGCCGCGGAGGAGGCGGCCGGGGCGGGGCGGCCCGATGTGGTGATCGACACCACCGGATCGCTGCCGGGGGACCTGCTCGGCGCCGTGGCGCCCGGCGGCACCGTGGTGGTGATGGGGGAGAAGGAGGCCGGCGTCGCCACCGTGCCGCTGCGGGCCCTGGTGACCAGGGGGATCCGGCTGGTCGGGGCGGGGCCGTACCGGCCGGCGGACTTCGCGCTGGCGGTGGACCTCGCCCGGGAGCTGCCGCTCGACGACCTGGTGACCCATGTGCTGCCGCTCGAACGCTACGCCGAGGCCCTGGCGATGCTGGCCCTCGCGCCGGCGGCCGGCTACCGCGCGATGAAGGTCCTGCTCGCCACCGGCGAAGGGCTCGACCCGTGAGGGCCCGCTTCGTCGACGGGACGCTCTGGCTGGACGGGCGGCCCCGGTTCCTGATCACGGGCGAGTACCCCTACTACCGGGACCGCCCCGACCGCTGGGCGGCCAAGCTGGCGGCGATGCGCGGGGCCGGCATCGAGGTGGTGACCAGCTACGTCCCCTGGCGGCACCACGAGGTCGCCGAGGACGACGGGCGGCGGTGGTGCTTCGACGGGGACGGCAACCGCGACCTGGCCGGCTTCCTGGAGCTGACCGCGGCCGCCGGGCTGCTCGCGGTGCTGAAGCCCGGCCCCTACGTCCACGCCGAACTGCCCTTCGGCGGGCTGCCCGACCGGGTCAGCCCCACCCTCGACCCGCGGCGGCCCGCCGCCCGGTCCGCCGACGGCCGGCCGCTGCCCTGCCAGCAGTTCACCCTGCCCTCGGTCCTGGACCCGGGGTTCCTCGCCGACGCCGCGGACTGGCTGCGCGCCGTCGGCCGGTTCCTGCGCCCGTTCGCCCACCCGCGCGGACCGGTGGTCGCCGCCCAGATCGGCAACGAGGGGCACTACGGGGAGAGCGCCCTGCCGATCGACGCGCTCGACTACGCCACGCCGGGCGCCGACGGCTTCGCCCGCTTCGCCCCCGGCACGGCGCCACCCACCCGGGCGGAGGGCCGGCCGTCCGCCCAGGAGCTCCGCTCCCAGGTCAGCTGGGGCAGGTGGTCCGCCGAGGTGCTCGCCGCCGGGATGGCGGGCTGGGCCGAGGCGCTCGGGCCGGACCTCCCCGTCTTCACCACCTGCGCGCCGCCCGCCGGGGCCGACCGCCTCCCCGGCCGGGCCGCCGGACGCCATGACGCCTGGCTCGCCCGGAACCGGGTCGGCGCGCCCACCGCGCTGCCCCGCGCCTACACCAGCTGGACGGGCGACGTGCTCACGGACGAGGAGGCCCTGCTCGACTACGTCCTCGCGGCCAAGGCCGGACCGGGCCCCAACATCGAGGAGAACTGGGGCCTCGGCTGGGCGGACCCGGGCTGCGCCTTCCCGGTGGTGCCGGTCCATCACACCCTGCTCGGCGTGGCCTGCGGGGCGACCGGCGTCAGCGTCTACCCCGCCTGCGCCACCGAGGGCTGGGGCCCGCACCTCGCGGTGGACCGCGCCTGGCTGGCGCGGACGGCCGGCGACCCCGTGCCGTTCGAGCCGCCGTACGGGGACGCCGCCCCGATCCGGCTCGACGCGGGTCCCGGCCCGGCGTTCGCCGCGCTGCGGGTGCTGACCCACTTCCTGACCGGCCGGCAGGAGGCGCTGGCCCTCTCCCGGCCGGAGCCCGGCGTGCGTTGGGGCGTCCATCCGCCGTACGCCGCGATCGGCGCCTGGGACTGGGCACGGAACGGGCAGCGGCCGGTGCCCTCGGCCGAGCGCACCCTGTTGCCCTTCGCCGCGCACTGCCTGCGGCGCAACCTGCCCTTCCGGCTGACGGAACTCTCCGGCCGGGCGACCCCCGACCCCTCGGCGGGGCCGCTGGTCGCCCCGTCCGGCCGCTTCATGGAACGGGCCCTGCAGCGGCGGCTCGCCTCGTTCGCCGAGCAGGGCGGAGCGCTGCTCCTGGTGGGCGAACCACCCGCCCTGGACGAGGACTTGAACCCCTGCGCCGAGCTGGCGGACGCGGCCCGGCGGCACCGGACCGGCGTCCTGGCGCTCGACGGGCGGCCCCTCGGCGCGGCCGTCGAGACCTGGCTGGAGGAGCGCCGCGACCCGCCCGTGCGGGCGCGGCCGGGGCCGTGGCTCGAACTGCGCAGGACCGGCGAGGACCCCGGCGAGACGCTCGTCTTCCTCTTCAACCGCACGGACGCCCCGCTGCGGGCACGCGCCGCCTGCGGGGAGCACCCCGTCGCCGCCGACCTGGCCGGCGGCGGCTGCGCCGTCGTCCAGGTGACGCACGGCCGGCTCGGCGGGTGCTACGTCAAGGGGCTGAACGAGCGCACCGGCGCCCGGGTGCCGGTCCGGGTCCAGGTGGGCGGCGACCTGCTGAGTTCCGACCGGCCGTGCGACCTGTCGGCCGTCCGCACGCCGGACGGCTTCGCGGTGCGGACCTCCGCGCCGCACGGCGAGGCGCGGGTGTTCCTTCCGGAGGGGTCATGACCGCGCCGCAAGGTGTTCCTTCCGGAGGGGTCATGACCGCGCCGCAGCCGGCCGAGGCGGTCGGCATCGACGTCGGCGCCACCAAGACCGCGGCGGTGCGGCTGACGGCCGACGGCGAGGTGTCGGCGCGCGCACGCTGCGCCACGCCGCGCCGGACGGCGGACGACCTGGTCGCGGCCATCGCCGGCCTGGTCGCGCGCGTGGGCGGCGAGCGGGTGGCCGCCGTCGGCGTCGGCCTGCCGGGGATGGTCGACGCCCGGACCGGGGCGCTGGCCTTCGCGCCCGGGCTGGAGTTCGCCCGGGCGCCCCTGCGGGAGCTGATCGAGGAGGCCGTGCGGCTTCCGGTGGTGACGGACAACGACGCCAACGCCGCCGCGTGGGCCGAGTACCGGCTCGGCGCGGGGCGCGGGCACGACCACCTGGTGCTGGTGACGCTGGGCACGGGTCTGGGGTGCGGCGTGGTGGTGGGCGGACGGCTGCTGCACGGCGCGCACGGCTTCGCCGCCGAGGCCAGCCATCTGACCGTCGAGCCCGGGGGCCCGCTCTGCGAGTGCGGCCGCCTCGGGTGCTGGGGCGAGGCGGCGTCCGGCGCCGCGATCGGGCGGCGCGGACGGCAGGAGGCGGCGGCCCGGCCGGCGTCACCGCTGGCCCGCCTGCTCGGCGAGGGCGGGCCGGACGCGGGCGCGGTCGTCACCGAGGCCGCCAGCGGCGGCGACGAGCAGGCGCGGGCGATCCTGGACCGGGTGGGAACGCTCACCGGCGTCGGCCTGGCCGCCCTGGCCAATGTCTTCGATCCCGCTGTGATGATCGTCGGCGGCGGACCGGTCGCCGCGGGGGACCTGTTGCTCGCACCGGCGCGCGCCGAGTTCGCGCGCCGGCTGTACGCGCCCGGCGACCGCC
Source organism: Kitasatospora sp. NPDC097605 (assembly GCF_040302725.1). Lineage (NCBI taxonomy): Bacteria > Bacillati > Actinomycetota > Actinomycetes > Kitasatosporales > Streptomycetaceae > Kitasatospora > Kitasatospora sp. NPDC097605. Next base: position 265,378 of record NZ_JBEOSF010000004.1, read on the forward strand.
CGCCCGTGCCCGTGCTCGCCGCCCGCTTCGCCGGGGACGCCGGCGCGATCGGCGCGGCACTGCTGGCGATCGACTGCCGGCGCTGACAACGGTCAGCGGCCGCGGGCCGGCCGGGGCGTGGCCGGATCGTCCAGCAGCTCGGTGGCGGCCCGCAGCGCCTGCTCGGCGTCCGGCGCCCGCCGGGCGACGCGGTGCCGGTCATGCCCCCAGGTCTGCCAGTAGCCGCTGATCTTGCCGTGCCGGTCGTCGATCACCACGTGCGGCAGGCCGAGCAGCAGGCTCAGCAGATGGCCGTGCAGCCGGTCGGTGACCACCGCCGAGGCGCTGCCGAGCAGCCGGCAGCCGCGCTGGAGCTGCAGCCGGGCATGGTGGTCCTGGGCGTCCGCGAGTTCGGCGACCGCGCGGTCGCTCGCCGTCGCGCGGACCTGGGCCGAGGCCTTGTCCAGCCGCCGCCGGACGCTCCGGGCCGCGGCGCTCCAGCTCGCGTCGGCGCCCTCCTGCGCGGTCCAGTCCGTCCGGTGCACCTCGGCGTCCGGCTGCGGCTCGCCGGGGGCGGCCGACTCGTGGTCACCGCGCCGCAGCCACAGGATCCGCCGCTCGGGCTGCCCGAGGCGGGGCAGGCCGGTCATCGCGAAGGCGCAGTCCGGGGCGAGCGCGGTGGGGGCGCGGAACGCCGCGCGGGCCGCGCGCAGGCTCGGCTGGTCGCGCAGCAGCAGGATCAGATCGGGGTGCGCGTCGAAGACCGCCCGGGCCCGGGCGAGGCCGGCCGGGTCGCCGAAGTGGACGGACTGCGGCAGCTGGACGATCCGGTGCCCGGGGAAGGCGCCGATCACGCGTTCGCGCATCCGCTGGTGGCTCGGCCACAGGTCGCCCAGGTTGCCGCCGCCGGTGAGCAGGATGGTGCCGCTCGGCAGCCGTTCGGCGAGCGTCGCCTCGCTGAAGTCGTGGTGGTCGGCGGTGTAGACGACCTCGGCGCCCAGTTCGGCCAGCAGCGTGCGCACCCCCAGCCAGATGGCGCTGTCGCCGACGTTGGCGTAGTACGGGAAGCCCAGCAGCGCGCAGCGGCTCGACGGCTCGACCAACTCGCCGAGGGTCTCCGCGAGTCGGCGCCGGTTGTCGGCCCACCGGCCGACCCCGGTCACCGCGCCACCGCCCGCGGGGCCGCCGGACGGTACCGGCTCGCTGTGATCATGGTCCGCAGGCACTGCTCGCAGGCCCCGCGGCGCGGCCGCGTCGACGGCGGTTCCGTCCCGGCCCGGACGGCTGCCGGCAACTGCCAACCGGTCACGGCCGGTTCGCTTCCGACATCCTCGACGATCAGTTCCCTGTGGCGGATCACCATCCGCTTCTACCAGCCCGGCGCCGGGCCGCCCGGCCGCACCGCGACCGCGCGCCCCGGTGTCCACCCGCGCGGGCCAGCCCCCGGTGGCCGACCCCTACTCGCCCCAGGGCGAGGACGCGGCGGCGCGCTCCAGTTCGGTCACCCCGTGGGCCCGGCGCTCGCGGAGCAGCTCGCCGCCGATCGTGTAGCGGGAAGCGGCCGCCTCCGAGCGGGCCGCGCGTTCCACGATCGCGTCGACGAGGGAGCGGACCATGGACAGCCGGGGGTGGGCGGCGTGGATCCGCGGCGCCCACCCGGCGACGAGCTCCGCCCGGCGCCCGAAGTCGATGCCCACGCCCTCGCGGGTGAGGTAGCAGAGCAGACCGCGGCGCTCGGTGATGCCGGGCGAGGTGTGCAGGGCGATCGCCTCCCACACCCGGTCGACGTCCGCCTCGGGGACGTGGTGGCGCCGCAGCAGGTCGGCGGCCAGGTCCGCGCCCTCCACCTCGAACCGGGCCTCGCCCCGGGCGAGGTCGCCGGCGCCCAGATCGTGCATCACGGTCGCGGCGAACAGCAGGTCGCGGTCGTACGCGGCGTCCTCCAGGCAGCCCTCGTGGGCGGCGACGAGCTGGGCGAAGAGGAAGCTGCGCACGCTGTGGTTGGCCACCGGCGGGGTCTCGGAGGTGCGCACGGCGGTCAGGACGGCGTCGGCCAGCGGGCCGGTCGGGAGGTCGAGTGAGAAGTCCATGCCCGCAGGCTACGAAGCCGACGCCGGCCCCCGACAGTGGCACGCGGACCGGGTGTCGCTAGGATCGTGCCATGTCGGCCGACGATGAGCACCGGGTCACGGTGCTGGCGCTTCCCGGGGTCCTCCCGCTCGACCTCGGTATTCCCGTGCAGGCCTTCGGCCCGGACCCGCACTACCGGGTCACCGTCTGCACCGATCCGTCCGCCGGACCGGTGGACAGCGGCGGGTTCACCGTCGCCACGGAGGCCGGGCTGGAGGCCCTGGGGGACGCCGACACCGTCGTCGTCCCCGGCTACCGGGACCCGGAGACCCCGCCGTCCGCCGCGGCGCTGTCGGCGATCCGCGCGGCGTACGCGGGTGGCGCGCGGCTGGTGTCCATCTGCACGGGGGCGTTCGCGCTGGCGGCCGCCGGGCTGCTGGACGGGCGGCCCGCGACGACCCACTGGCGGGACGCCGCCGCCCTGCAGCGCCGGTACCCCCGGATCGACGTGCGGCCGAACCGGCTCTACGTCGACGACGGCGACATCCTCACCTCCGCCGGCGTGACCGCCGGCGTCGACCTCTGCCTGCACATCATCCGGCGCGACTACGGCGCGGCCGCCGCCAACGCCCGTGCCCGGGCCCTCGTCGCCCCGCCCCGACGCCACGGCGGCCAGGCACAGTTCATCGAGCGCCTCCGGCCGGCCGCGGGCGGGGACGACCTCGCGCCGCTGCGCGCCTGGATGCTCGACAACCTCGCCCTCCGGCAGAGCGTCGACGAGCTGGCCCGCCGCGCCCACATGTCCCGCCGGACCTTCATCCGCCGCTTCCAGCAGGAGACGGACACCTCGCCGATGGCCTGGCTGACCGCCGCCCGCATCGACTGGGCCCGCGAACTCCTGGAGAGCACCACCACCCCCGTCGAACAGATCGCCCGCCTCAGCGGCCTCGGCAGCCCCGCCGCCTTCCGCGCGGCCTTCCACCGCCACGTCGGCACCTCGCCCGCGGAGTACCGCTCCACCTTCCGCGCGTAGGCCCGGTCGCGGTGGGTCGCACGGCGTCCTCCTCGTTGTGGTCCGGGTGTACGTACCGCGGCAAGCGTGACCGCCCGGGCGGCCGCGGCGCGACCGGAGCGCGGTCAGGTCCGGTGGCCGGTGCGGGCGGCGTGGTAGGCGACGTAGCGGTGCAGGCCGTCGCGGTTGGACGGGACGGCGGGGTGGGCGGCGGCGAGGGCGGCGAGGTGGGCGGCGCGGGTGGTGCTGAAGCGGGCGGCGGCGTCCTCGAAGGCCATCGGTGAGCGCTCGGGGCGGGTGGTCGGCACTGGGAGCAGGGCCAGCGCCCCCGCGAGCGGGCGGTCGTCGGGTTCGGCGGCGGCCGCCCGGTGGACGGCCTGCCAGAAGTCGCGGTACTCGACCTCGCGCAGGCCGAAGGCGGACCCGAAGGCGCCGAGCAGGTCGTCGAGCGGCAGCGGGCCGGGGCGCAGCAGGTGGAAGTAGCCGGGCCGGCGGTGGGTGACGGCGGCGACCAGCAGCCGTCCGACGTGGTCGACCGGGGTGTAGTCGGTGCTCAGGTCGCTGGTGAAGTAGGCGCCGACCCGCAGGCAGGCCCGGATGAGCAGCTCGACCCGCGAGCCGGGGTTGGGGATCCCGGTGCCGGTGGCCGGCATCACCTCGCCGAGCCGGTGCACCGCGACCGCCAGGCCGCGGTCGGCGGCGAGCTGGACCAGGTGCTCGGCGACCCGTTTGGACTGCCCGTAGCCGGTGTCGGGGGTGTGGCCGGCGGGGACCGGGAGCTCGGGGACCGGGGCGCCGGCGTCCGGCTCGCCCGGGCAGGCGGCGAGGGTGGAGACGAAGTGCACCATGGTGGGCCGGCCGGTGGCGGCGAGCCGGAGCAGTTCGACGGTGCCGGTCACATTGGTGCGGCGGTGGGCGCGGTAGCCGCGCACCAGGTTGACCATGGCGCCGGCGTGCACCGCGGTGTCGATCTGCTCGGCCAGCCGGAGGTGGTCGGCCGGGGCGAGGCCGAGCCGGGGGCCGGTCAGATCGCCGGGTACCGCGTGGATGCGGTGGCCGGTCCGCTCGGACCAGAGGCCGTACCGGTGCAGGGCGTCCGCCACCCGGCGGCGGGCGGCGGACGGTCCGTCGGCGCGGACCAGGCAGTGCACGGTGGCGTCGGTCCCGTCCAGCAGGTCGCGCAGCAGCTGGGCGCCGACGAAGCCGGTCGCGCCGGTGAGCAGCACCTGCCGGGGCGGGCCGGACGGGGTGCCGGCCGGCCGGATGTCGGCGGGCAGCGTCAGGTCGGTGGCGGAGGCGGCGGAGACGGGCGGGACGGCGGGCAGGGCGCGGCCGCCGTCGAGCGCGGCGGCCTGGAGCGCGATGGTCGGCGCGTGCACGATGTCCCGGATCGAGAGCGGGGTGTCGAAGCGGGCCGACACCGCGAGGGCGAGCCGCTGGGCGCGCAGCGAGTCGCCCCCGCTGTCGAAGAAGTCGGCGTCGGGGCTGGTGACGGGCTCCGGCAGCAGGGCGTTCCACAGCTCGGCGAGGGCGCGCTCGGTGCTGCTCCCGGCGGCGCCCCAGCCGTGGGGGTCCGGCGTCGCGCGGGTTTCCAGAAGTTCGGCGAGGGCCTTGCGGTCGGTCTTCCCGTTGCCGTTCACCGGGACGGCGTCGAGCCGGACGAAGCGCTTGGGGATGAGTTCCGCCGGCAGCAGCGCGCGGATGTGCGACTTGAGCTGGCCCTTGGTCAGCTCGCCGCGCAGGGTGACGAAGGCGGCCAGGTGCTGCCCGCCGCCCTGCTCGCCGACCAGCACCTTGGCCTCGCGCACCGAGGGGTGCGAGGCGATCGCGTGCTCGATCTCGGAGAGCTCCACCCGCACGCCGCCGATCTTCACCTGCTGGTCGCGCCGGCCGTCGAAGTAGAGCAGCCCGTCCGCGCCGTAGTGGCCGAGATCGCCGGTGCGGTACATCCGCTCGCCGGGGAGCCCGGTGAAGGGGTTGTCGACGAAGGCCAGGGCGGTGCGCTCGGGGTCGCCGAGGTAGCCGGCGCCCAGGCAGGCGCCGCCGATGCAGATCTCGCCGATCTCCCCGTCGGGGGCCGGCCGGCCGTGCTCGTCGAGCACGATCGCCCAGGTGTTGTCGATCGGCCGGCCGATCGGCACGGGAACGCCGTCCTGGGGCGTCAGCTCGTGGAAGACGGAGCCGATCGAGGCCTCGGTGGGGCCGAAGGTGTTGGTCACCCGCAGGTCCGGGAGGAGCTTGCGCAGGGCGCGCACGCTCTCCGGGGCGATCTCCTCGCCGCCGACCAGCAGCATCCGCAGGCTCGCCAGGTCGGGCACCAACTCGGGGCGGGAGTCGAGCAGTTCGACGAGGGCGGTGAGGATGGTGGGGACGAAGTCGGTCATCGTGACGCGGTGGCGCGCGATCACCTCGACGGTCGCGGTCAGGTCGAGGATGTCGTGGGGGCGGGGGATGACGACCCGGCTGCCGCAGGTGAGCGGCCAGAGCAGCTGCCACAGGGAGGAGTCGAAGGTGTGCCGGCTGTTCTGCAGCACCACGTTCCGCGGGGACGTGCCGAACCGGCGGCCCATGGCGAGCAGCCGGTTCGCCAGGCCGCTGTGCAGGTTGAGGGCGCACTTGGGGGTGCCGGTGGAGCCGGAGGTGTAGAAGCCGTAGGCGAGTTCCTCCGGACGGGGCGGCGCGGGCGTCGGCGGTTCGGGCGTCGGCGGTTCGGGCGTCGGCAGCGCGAGGTGGGATTCCACGGTTCCGGGAGCCGGCGCGGACACCGGGTCGACGGCGAGGGCCGGGACGCTCCAGCCGCCCGGCGCGGCGCCGGGGGAGAGCAGGACCACGGCGGGCGCGCAGGCGTCCACCATGGCGCGCAGGCGCGGGCCGGGCCACTGCTCGTCCAGCGGGACGAACACCGCAGCGGAGCGCATCACGGCGAGCATGGCGACCAGCAGTTCGGGCCCGCCGGCCATCACCAGCGGGACGACGTCGCCCCGGCGCAGCCCGGCGCGGGCCAGCCGGGCGGTCAGGGCGCCGACCCGGTCCAGGAGTCCGCGGTAGGTCAGGGCGCCGCCGGGATGCTCGACCGCGACGGCCTCGGGGGTGCGGGCGGCCGCCGCCTCGATGAGGTTCCACGCGGTGGCGCCGGGGTGGTGGGGGACGGTGTCGCCGCAGTACTGGCCCAGTTGCCGCTCGGTCGGGGCTCGCATGGATCTCCCTTGGTTGCTGGACAAGGACGAGGAGAGGGGACGGAGGCGGGAACGGGGCGGGGCGGGCCCGGTGGGGAACGGGCCCAGCGCGACCGGGCCGGCCCACGGCCGCAGCAGGTGCGGGCGCCGGCCGGCCCGGGAGCGGGTCAGAGCCTCAACGGGACCGCGACGGGTCTCAGACCTCGGTCGCCACCCAGCTGATGTACCAGCCGTGGCTCACGGCGTACTCGACCGTCAGCGGACGGCCGTCCTGCCAGCGCACGTAGATCCGGAAGCCCTTGGCGGTCGGGGTGTAGATGGTGTTGCCGCCGGTGGTCGTCCACATCGAGTCGCGGCCGCAGAGGTTGGCGGTGTACACCGGCGTCTCGGCGAAGTTGCCGGCCGAGGTGTCGACGTCGATGTAGATGCCGGTGCCGTTGTCCTCCTCGACGTGCTGCTGCCAGTCGGCGACGGCCGTGTTGCCGGCGATGAACCTGGGGTTGCTCATACCTGTCTCCTCGCGGTGATCAGAGAAATGGGCAGGGGGCGGATCAGAATGGATCGCCGGTAGCACCAGGGATCATCCGCCGCAGCCGAGTCTGAGTGAATCTTCCATTGATCACAAGAGCGCTGAATGCGAACCATTGAATTCCGGTTGCGGAAATCGATCAGCGTGCTTTTCCGATCAACAACACTGCTCTTCCGCATCCTTGACGTCACATGGTTCGAGCGTGCTATACCTGTGGCTTCTGACGTGGTCCGGTCATCGGACCCCCGTGTGCGCTGGTCCACCAGTCTCTGGAAACGCGCCGTCTCACATTCCGGTCCGTCATGATCTGAATTCCAGAAATCTTCAGTATGCGAGGAGAGCGTGATCAGCATGCCTGAATTCTCTGCCGCTGCCGAGATATCCGCCGCGGATTCCTGGGAGGATGTCGCTCCGGTCGTGGAGCTGGCGTACGGGGGCTACGGGCACTCCGCGGACTACCACGCCTCGGCCGCGTCGGTCTTCGAGCCCAAGCGTTCGCTGGTCGCCCGGACCGCCGGCCGCACCAGCGGGACCTGCGCCGTCTACTCGCTGGAGATGACCCTGCCGGGCGGCCCCCGGGCGGTGGCCGGCCTCGGCTACGTCAGCGTCGCGCCCGAGTTCCGGCGGCGCGGCGTGATGAGCGCCATGGTGCGCCGGGTGCTGCACACCCTGCACGAGGGCGGCGCCGAGCCGGTGGCCGCCCTCAACACCACCGAGGCCGGGATCTACGGCCGCTTCGGCTTCGGCCTCGCCAGCCAGGCCGCCAAGGTGCGGATCCACCGGCACGCCCGTGAGCTGCGGCTGGACGGCGGCGACCGGACCGTGCGGATCGGCGCGCCGGAGGAGCACAGCGCCGCGCTCGCGGCCGTCCACGCGCGGTGCCTCCGGGAGCGCCCCGGGACGCTCGCCCGCAACGCGGCCTGGGCCGCCCGCGCCGTCCTGGACCTGCCCGACCACCGGGGCGGATCCGGACGGCTGCTCTGCATGGTGGCCGAGGACGACGGCGAGCCGTCCGGCTACGCCCTCTACCGGCTGACCGCGGCCTGGGAGGACTCGGTACCGCGCTACGAGGTGTCGGTGCGCGAGCTGTTCGCCCGTGACCCCGGCTCCCACGCGGCGCTGTGGCGCGCCCTGCTCGACGTCGACCTCGCCGGCAGCGTGGTCGCCGACCGGCCGGTGGACGACCCGGTGCTCGCCCTGCTCACCGACCCCCGCAGCGCCGCGCCCGTCCTCCGCGACCAGCTGCACGTCCGGCTGGTGGACGTGGACCGGGCGCTGGAGCAGCGGGGCTACGCCACCGAGACCGACCTCGTCCTCGACGTCACCGACCCGCTCTGCCCGTGGAACGAGCGGCGCTTCCGGCTGCGCACCGGCCCCGAGGGCGGCGAGTGCCGGCCCACCACCGCAGCGGCCGACCTGGAACTGACGGTCCGCGAGCTGGGCGCGCTGCACCTCGGCGGCACCTCGCTGGTGCAGCTCGCCCGGGCGGGTCTGGTGCGCGAGCTGCGCCCGGGCGCCGCGCGGGCCGCCGCCACCGCGTTCCGGCACGACCCGGCGCCGTTCTGCCCCATCGTCTTCTGACGCCGACGCCGGCTCTCCGACATCCGACCGACCACCGACCGACGCCCGCCCTAGGAGCCTCATGCCTGGTCCCGGATACGCGTACTTCGGCGCCGAGGAGCGCCGCAACCTCCTCGACGTCGTCGACGCCTGGCTCGCCACCTCCGACGCGCACTCCCGCCCACCCGGTGTGGACGACCAGGTCCGCCGCCTGGAGCAGGAGCTGTCCGCGCGTTTCGCGAGCCCGCACTGCCTGGCCGTCAACAGCGGCACCTCCGCCCTGCTGGCCGCCCTCGCCGCGCTCGGCATCGGCCCGGGCGACGAGGTCATCGTGCCCGGCTACCTCTACACCGCCTCCGTCTCGGCCGTGGTCTTCGCCGGCGCCACCCCGGTGATCGCCGAGATCGACGACACGCTGACCCTCGACCCGGCCGACGTGCTGGCCCGGATCACCCCGCGCACCAGGGCGATCATGCCGATCCACATGCTCGGCGCGCCCTGCGACCTGACGGCCCTCGGGCAGATCGCCGACGACCACGGGCTGTACCTGCTGGAGGACGCCGCCCAGGCCTGCGGGGCGACCTACCGGGGCCGTCCCGTCGGCACCTTCGGGCAGGCCGGCGCCTTCTCGACCAACATCTTCAAGGTGATCACCGGCGGCGACGGCGGCTTCCTGCTCACCCCCGACGAGCACGTCTTCCAGCGGTCGTACTCCTTCCACCACCACGGCTGGTTCCCCTACGGGCAGGAGACCGGCGACGGCGACCCGCTGTTCGGCCTCAACCTGCGGATGAACGCGTTCACCGCCGCCGTGGCCCGTGCCCAACTCGGCCGCCTGGACGCCGTCCTGGACCACAACCGGACCCTCGCCCGGGCACTGTCCGCCGCGATCCCGGCCCGCGACGGCCTGCGCCCGCGCCCGCTGCACGACGCCGACGGCGACTGCGCGACCCTGCTGGTGTACCTCTTCGACGACGCGGCCGACGCCGACGCCGTCGCCAAGGAGCTCGGCACCCGCACCCTGCTCCACTCGCCCAAGCACTACTACGGCGGCCTGCCCGAATTCGCCGCCCTGATGGCGGGCGACGCCCGCCCGAGCCCGTTCCGCCGGCCGCCCAAGCTGCGGCACGACTACCGGGCCGGCGCGCTGCCGCGGACCGACGCCGTACTCGCCCGCACCCTCGCGCTGACCGTCGGCCTCACCGACACCTACCTGGGCGCCGACTTCGGACTGACCGCGCGCAGCACCCCGGCCGACGTCGGCGCCGTCGCCGAACGGTTCACCACCGCCGTGGCCGGAGTGCTGGGCCGGTGACCGCCGCCGACCTGGCACCCGACGCCGTGGACGCCGACGTGATCGTGGTCGGCGCCGGCTTCACCGGCCTGGCCGCCGCGCACGAACTCGCCCTGGCCGGCCTGCGCTGCCGGGTCGTCGAGGCCGCCGACCGGATCGGCGGCCTGGCCGCCACCTTCCCGGTCGGCGACCGGGAGCTGGAGCGGTTCTACCACCACTGGTTCGACTCCGACCGGGAGATCTTCCGGCTCTGCGCCGACCTCGGCTGCGCCGACCTGATCGAACGCCACCCCACCAGCACCGGCGTCTACCACGCCAACGCGGTCTACCGCCTCTCCAGCCCGCTCGACGTGCTGCGCTTCGCCCCGCTCCCGCCGGCCGACCGGCTGCGGCTCGGTCTGTCGGCGCTGCGGGCCGGCCGGGTGCGGCACTGGCGGGAGCTGGAGTCGCTCACCGCCGAGCAGTGGCTGGTCCAGCTGGGCGGGCGCCGGGCCTTCGAAGTGGTCTGGCGCCCCCTGCTGGAGGGCAAGTTCGGCTCCTACGCCTCCCAGGTCGGCGCCACCTGGATGTGGACCAAGCTGCACCTGCGCGGCGGCAGCCGCTCCCGCTCCGGGCGCGAGGTGCTGCACTACCTGCGGGGCGGCTCCGGCGCCCTGCTGGACGCCTGGCGCGACCGGCTCCAGCGGCTCGGGGTGGAGGTGCGCACCGGCAGCCCCGTGGACGCGGTGCTGGTCGGCGAGCGCGGCGTCACCGGTGTCCGGACCGGCGGGCACACCCTGCGCGCCCCCCGGGTGCTGGTCACCACCGCCCCCGGACTGCTGGCCGGCATGCTGGACGGCGCCGCCGGCGCCCACCCCGCCCTGCCGGGGCTGGTGCGCCGGCTGCGCTCCGTCCCCTACCTCGCCAACCTCTGCCTGGTCCTGGAGAACCGCCGGGCGCTGTCCGACACCTACTGGCTCAACGTCACCGACCCGGCGTTCCCCTACGTCGGCGTCATCGAGCACACCAACCTCGACACCCCGGACCGCTACGGCGGCCGGCACCTGGTCTACCTCTCGAAGTACCTCCCGGTCGACGCCGAGCTGTACCGGATGAGCGACGAGCAGGTCTACCGGCACAGCCTGCCCCACCTGCGCCGGATGTTCCCCCGGTTCGGCGAGGACTGGGTGCGGGGCTACCACGTCTGGCGGGCCGAGCACGCCCAGCCGGTGATCACCCCCGGCTACTCCCGGCGCGTCCCCGAAACCGAGTGCGCCGTGCCCGGCCTCTACATGTCGAGCATGGCGCAGGTCTTCCCCGAGGACCGCGGCACCAACTACGCCGTGCGGCACGGCCGGAGCGCCGGACGGCTGATCGCGGACCGGATCCGCACCCGCGAGCGCGCGGGGCTCCGCACCGCACCGACCGAGGAGGCGGTATGAACGACCTGCTGGACATCGCGGCCGCCGAGAACCTGACCGAGGAACAGGTGCACGCGCTCTACCGGAGCTTCGTCAGCCGCGGCCAGGTCTCCCTGGTCGGCGCGTTCGGCTTCGGGCACGACCTGGCCGAGAGCGCCGAGGGCTGCTGGATCACCCTGCGCGACGGACGGCGCGTCCTCGACTTCACCGGCGGCATCGGCGTCCTCAACCACGGCCACAACCACCCGAGGATCCTCGCCGCCCGCCGGCGCTTCGCCGAACAGGGCCGGATGGAGGTCCACAAGAACTACCTCTCGCCCTACGTCGCCGCCCTCAGCCACAACCTCGCCCGGCTGCTCCCCGGCGACCTGAACATCAGCTACTTCCCCAACTCCGGCGCGGAGGCGGTCGAAGGCGCCGTCAAACTCGCCTACAAGTACCACGGCGGCCGGCGCGGCACCGTGCTGCACACCGACATCTCCTTCCACGGCAAACTGCTCGGCGCGGGAAGCCTCACCGCCTCGCCCGAACTCCACTTCGACTACCCCCGGATCCCCGGCACCGACTTCTTCGGCTACGGCGACCCCGACTCCTTCGCCCTCGCCCTGGAACGGCACCGGGCGCTCGACGGGGCCAGCGACGTCTACGCGGTGGTCCTGGAGCCGTTCAGCGCCTCCAGCCTGCGCGAGAGCCCGGGGGAGTTCCTGCGCGAGGTGCGCCGGCTGTGCACCGAGCGGGACATCGTGCTGGTCTTCGACGAGGTGTACACCGGCTGGGGCCGCACCGGCGCGCTGTTCCACTTCATGCACCACCCCGGGCTGGTCCCCGACGTCGTGACGATGTCCAAGTCCTTCGGCGGCGGCAAGGCCTCCATCGCCGGCTACGTGGCCCGCGAACCCGTCTTCCGCCGCGCCTACGACAACCTCCGGGACGCCACCCTGCACAGCACCACCTACTACGGCTTCGGCGAGGAGACCGCCACCGCGCTGGAGGCCGTCGCCGTCGCCGTCGAGGACGACTACCCGGGGCGCGCCCGCAAACTCGGCGCCGTCCTGGAACCGGGCCTGCGCGACATCGCCCGCCGGCACCCCGCCCTGGTCGCCTCCACCGCCGGAAGCGGCGCCCTGCACGGCGTCTTCCTCAAGGCCGGACCGGCCTCGCTCGACCGACTGCTGCCGCTGCTCCCGGCAGCACTCGGGGGCGACCCCCGGCTGCGGACCAAACTGATCACCGGCGCGGTGATCGCCGCCCTCTACCGCGACCACGGCGTGCTCACCTTCTTCGGCTCCAACCACGGCCTGCCGCTGATCGTCGCCCCGCCGCTGGTCGCCGGGGAACCCGAGGCCGAGACCTTCCTGCGGGCCCTCGACGAGGTGCTCGACCAGGGCCCGGCCCGCCTGCTCGGCCGGCTCGCCAGGGACCTGGCCGCCGGGAGGCTCCGGCCATGAGCGTCGACCTGCTCCTGCGGACCTGGGCGCTGCGCTACCCCGCGCTGCGCGAGCCGGGTGCCCGCGCGGCGGCCCGCGCCCACGTCCTCGGCAGCCTCGGCCGGCTCGCCCCGCACTACCGGGCCGGCCTCACCCTGGCCCTGCGCCTGGTCCCGCCCGCGCTGCTGCTGCTGACCGGCCGCCGCCCCGCCACCGCCCCGCCCGCCGCCCTGCTGGCCGGGCTCCGCCGGGTCGAGCGGCTGCCGCTGCTCGGCATGGCGGTACGGACGGCCGAGACCCTCGCGCTGTACAGCGGGCTCGACGCCGCCACCGCCACCGGCACGGTCACCGCCGTCCTCGTCGAACGGCCCGGCGCCCCCGGCGCCCCCGGCGCCCCGCGGCACCGGCCCGCGCCCAGGACCGCCGACCGGAGGGTCTCCCGATGAGCCGGGCCGCCCGCACGGTCGACTGCGACGCCCTGGTGATCGGCTCCGGCGCCGGCGGCAGCGTCGCCGCCCTCGGCCTGGCCCGGGCCGGCCGCCGCACCGTCGTCCTCGAAGAGGGCCCCCGGGTGACCACCGCCGAGATCGCCGCCTCCACCCCCGCGCAGAACCTCCGCCGCCTCTACCGCCACGCCGGACTGGCCCCCATCCACGGCCGGCCCGTCATCGCCTTCGGCGAGGGCTGCTGCGTCGGCGGCACCACCGTCGTCAACGGCGGCCTGCTCTGGGAACCGCCCGCCGACCTGCTCGACCGCTGGGCCGACCGGGCCGGCACCGACGGCTACCGCCGCACCGACCTGGACCGCCACCTGCGCGAGATCACCCGCCGCCTCGGCGTCGCCGCCCAGCACCCCGGCGACGGCAACCGCGACTCCCGGCTGCTCGCCGACGGCGCCGACCGGCTCGGCTGGCACTGGGCCACGGCCCGCCGCGCCGCCCCCGGCTGCTCGCACGCCAACCGCTGCCCGACCGGCTGCCCCTCCGGCGCCAAACAGAGCATGCTGCTCAGCTACCTGCCCGCCGCCGAACGCCACGGCGCCCGCATCCACCCCCGCACCCGGGTGCTGAGACTGGGCCACCGCGGCCGGACCGTCACCGAGGTGCACGCCCTGGGCCCCGACGGCGAACCGGTCAGCTACCGCCCGCGCACCGTCGTGCTCGCCGCCGGGCCGATCGGCAGCCCCGCCCTGCTCCAGCGCAGCGGCATCCACCGCCGCCGGGCCGGCCGGCACACCGCCGTGCACGTCAACCTCAAGGTCGTCGCCCGCTTCCGCGAGCCCGTCCGGGCCACCCGCGGCACCATCTTCACCGCCCAGCTCCAGCACTTCCAGCACCAGGGCCTGCTGGTGATGCCCGCCAACCTCACCCCCGGCGCCCTCGCGGCCGCGCTCGTCGGCCACCACCCGGACACCGTCAACACCCTGCTCGCGGACCTCGACCGGGTCGCCCTGTTCACCGCCCAGGTCCGGGTGGACGGACCGGTCGCCGTCACCGCTCTGCCCGGCGACCGGACCCTGCTGCGCCACCGGATCACCGCCGCCGACGGCCGCCTGCTGCGCGCCGCGCTGCACCGCACCGCCCGCCTGCTGCTCGCCGCCGGCGCCACCGAGGTCCACCCGCCGTTCCCGGGCCCGCCGCTGCGCACCGAGGACGAGGCCCGGCAGTGCGCCGAACGCAGCGACCTCGCCGACTGGCCGCTGGTCTCCGTCCACGCCATGGCCTCCTGCCCGATGGGCGCGCCGGAGGGCGGCGGACTCTGCGACCCCCTCGGCCGGCCCTACGGCTTCGACAACCTCCACCTCTGTGACGCCTCGGTGCTCCCCGGCGCGACCGGGATCAGCCCCCAGGGCACCGTGATGGCCTTCGCCCACGAGATCACCGAACGCCTGCTGTACCCCACCCGACGGGAGAAAACAGGATGACGCACGACCGAGCACCGCACCGGCCCCCGGGCCTGATCGAACCGGACGGACCGGAGGTGACCTGCGACCTCGCGATCCTCGGCTCCGGCATGGGCGGCGCCACCCTCGCCTACGCCCTGCGCGACTCCGGAGCACGGATCCTGGTCGTCGAACGCGGCGACTTCCTGCCGCGCGAACAGCAGAACTGGAACCCCGAAGCCGTGTTCGTCCAAGGCCGCTACCGCAACGGCGACCAGTGGCAGGACGCCCAGGGACAGCCCTTCCGGCCCGGCGTCCACTACTACGTCGGCGGCAACACCAAGGTCTACGGCGCCACCCTCCCGCGCTTCCGCGAGACCGACTTCGGCCCGGTCGCCCACGCCGAGGGAGACGCACCCGGCTGGCCGGTCGGCTACGCCGACCTGGAACCCCACTACGGCCGGGCCGAGGACCTCTACCGGGTGCACGGCACCCGCGGCGAGGACCCCACCGACCCCTGGCGCTCCACCGACTACCCCCACCCCGCCGTCGAGCACGAGGAGGCCGTCGCCGACCTCGCCCACCGCCTGCGCGGCCAGGGACTGCGCCCCTTCCACCTGCCGACCGGCATCGACCTGCGCGAGGGCGGCGACTGCGTGCGCTGCGGCACCTGCGACAGCTTCCCCTGCCTGCTCGGCGCCAAGAGCGACGCCGACGTCCGGGCGCTGCGCCCCGCCCTGGCCGCCGGCGTCCGGCTGCTCACCCGCACCCTGGTCGGCCGGCTGTACGCCGACGCCGGCGGACGGGTGACGCACGCCGTGGCGACCCGGGACGGCAAGGAGCTGACGATCCGCGCCGAACGCTTCGTGCTCGCCTGCGGCGCCGTCAACACCGCGGCGCTGCTGCTGCGTTCGGGCCTGGCCAACGGCTCGGGCCGGGTCGGGCGCAACTACATGGTGCACAACAGCACCTTCCTGGTCGCCGCCGATCCCGCCCGCCGCAACCGGGCGGTCTTCCAGAAGACCCTGGGCCTGAACGACTGGTACCTCGCCCGGGGCGGCCGCGCCCCGCTCGGCAACGTCCAGATGCTCGGCAAGCTCCAGGAGCCCATGGTGCGCGCGGCCCGGCCCAACGTGCCCGCCGCCGTCCGCCGCTTCGTCACGAACCGCAGCCTCGACCTCTACCTGACCAGCGAGGACCTGCCGACCCCGGACAACCGGGTCGTCCTGGACGGCGCGGGCCGGATCACCGTGCACTGGCGGCCCAACAACCTCGGCGCCCACCGGGAACTGGTCCGGCGCACCACCCGCTCGCTGCGCGCGGCCGGCTACCCGCTGGTGTTCACCCGGCGGATGGGCATCGAGGTCAACTCCCACCAGTGCGGCACGGCCGTGATGGGCACCGACCCGGCCACCAGCGTGGTCGACCCGGGCGGCCGCACCCACGAGCACGACAACCTCTGGGTGGCGGACGCCTCGGTCTTCTGCTCGTCGGCGGCGGTCAACCCGGCCCTGACCATCGCCGCCAACGCCTTCCGGATCGCCGGGGGAGTGCTGGTCTGATCCGCTAGCCGGTCCGGTCCGCGGCCTGCCGGCCCGTCTCCGGCAGGTCGCGGGCCAGCAGGTCGCGGGCCAGCAGGCCGGCGCCCAGGCAGCCGGCCTCGTAGGCGAGTTCGGCGTGGCGGAGCTCCGGCATGACCTGGAAGGCCAGCCGGGCGGCCAGGCGTTCGCGCAGCGGGGTGAAGAGCAATTCGCCGGCGCCCGCCAGGCCGCCGCCGAGGACGATGGCGGAGGGGTCGAAGAGGGTGACGGCGACGGCCAGCGACTCGGCCAGTACGTCGACCGCCTCGGACCAGACCCGGACCGCGTCGGAATCGCCCTTGCGGGCCAGTGCGGCGACTTCGGCGGCGTCCGCCGGCCCGTCGGGGCCGGTGCCGGCCAGCTCGCGGTAGTGGCGCAGCACGGCCGGTCCGCCCACGATGGTGGAGACGCAGCCGAGCTGCCCGCACCCGCACGACTCGCCGCCCGGTCGCACGATCAGGTGCCCGAGCTCGCCCGCCTGCCAGTGCGCCCCGCCGAACGGCTTGCCGCCGATCATCACGGCGGCGCCGACGCCGGTGCCGATCGGCACGAAGAGGAACACCTCGTGGCCGCGGCCCGCGCCGAGCCTGGCCTCGGCGATGCCGCCGGCCCGTACGTCGTGCCCGAGCGCCACCGGCACGCCCGCGTGCTCGGCCACCAGGGCGCGCAGCGGCACGTCCCGCCAGCCGAAGGAGGCCGAGAAGACGGCGACGCCCGCCCGCTCGTCGACGATCCCGCAGCTGGCCACGCCGACCGCGCGGACCGGCGTGCCGCGCTCCTCGGCGTCGGCCTGCGATTCGGAGACAACGTCCAGCAGGGTCCCGATCACGGCCTCGGCCCCCCGCTTGGCCCCGGTGGGCCGGCGGGTGGTGGCCAGCGTGGTGCCGTCCGGGCCGAACAGGGCGGCCTTGACGACGGTGCCGCCCAGGTCCACGCCGAGGACGGCACCGTCGTCGGCCGGACTCGTGCGCGGACTCACTCGGCGAGCTGCTTGGTGCTGAACGGGATGACGACGCGGTGGTTGACCTCGTCGCCGTGGACCGGGTGGCCGTCGGGGGAGAGCATCGAGTAGGCGGTGACCTTCGCGCGGTAGATCCGGATCGGGGCGTCCCCGTCGAAGTCCTGCGGCGGGCGGAAGCGGCGGGCCCGCGCCGCCTCGTCCGGGTAGCGCCGCCGGTAGTACAGGTCGCAGCCCTCGGCCAGGTCCTCGCCCTCCAGCACCTCGGCCCGCGCCAGCGCGTAGAGGGCGTCGCCGCCCCCGCCGGCCGGGTTGGAGTCGTAGATCGTCAGCGAGACCACCGGGTTGGCCGCGATGTTGCGCGAGTGGAGGGTGTCCAGGCCCGACTGCCAGTAGAAGCGGTCCTCGTCGTCCCAGGCGTGGGCCACCGGGGCCACCCACGGGACGGCGTCCGGCGAGGCGGTGCCGAGGGTCAGGTAGCGGGTGGAACGGAGGAGTTCGCGTGCGGTGGTGCAGAGTTCGTCGTCCGAGCTGGGCACAGTGCCTCCGGTTCGGTGTCGGTTGCTCCACCGGGCGTCCAGCGGCCGGGCGCCGGGACGCCGGTTCTTCGCGTCCTCACTGTACCGACGCCCGGCGTTGGTCAGTAGAGGGCCGCGCCGTCATGGCGCGGGAAACGGGCTGAGGACGGTCTGCACCGCGCCCTCCCGGGCGACGTTGACGACACTGCTGCGGCTGACCCGGCTGAAGTAGCCGAGGACGGTGTGGTCGAGGACGGCGACGCACAGGTCCCGGGTCAGGGCGCCGACGGTGGCGGGGGCGACCCGTTCCTGGACCAGCCAGCCCCGGTGCCGTGGCGAGCCCACCAGCTCGGCCCAGTCCTCCGGGCGGTGCTCGCACCCGAGGCGCACGCTGTTGCCGAAGTACCCGTAGGGGGCCTTGAGGACCAGCCGGGTGCGCTCGGCGACCGCCTGCGCGACGGTGATGCCGTCGCCGAGCTTCCGGCTCCACGGCACGATGGTCCGCAGGGTCGCGCGATCGGCGGGCGGGAACAGGTGCTCGAAGCGGGGATCGGACAGGACCGCCAGGCAGAGCTTGTTCTCCGCCACCCACCGCTGGGCGAGGACGTTGGGGATGACGAGGTCGCCGTCGGTCACCGCCGCGCAGAACCGGTCCCAGCCGTGGACGGGGGCCGGATCGGCCGGGATGTGTTTGAGGTAGCCCAGCCGCGCGCCGTCCCCGGGCGAGTAGTCCGACGGAAGGCGCGTGACCGTCGTCCGGCCGCCGCGCCGGAACTGCTCGGCGATCAGGTGCGGATCGGGGTTCCTGCCGGCGGTGCGGTAGACGCCGATGTGCCGGGTCTGTTCCTCGGTCAGGCCGCGGGCCCGGCCGTGGGCGAGCAGCCAGGAGGTGAACCAGTCCTCGTCCTCGAAACGGCCGGCGGGCACCCGCCATTCGTCGAGGAGCGCGCCGATCTCGGGCGTCCGGCGCCAGAGCCGGGCCAGGGTGCCGCACTCGATCACGCCGCCCGGGCTGCTGGCGTTGAACTCCAGGACGCGTACGGTGCCCAGCCGGTCACCGAACAGGTCCAGCCGGCAGAAGTCCACGGTCAGGGACTCCGGGCGCCTGTGACGGACGATCCAGCGGTGCAGGACCGGCGGCACTGCCAGGAAGCGCTGGAGGGCCGGGTTCTCGGGATAGGCCCGCACGATCCGCTGGAGACACTCGACGGCGGTGAGGACCCGCTGCCGCAGGACCGGCTCGGCCTCCGGGTGCAGGACGCTGATGGCCGGGGCCACCGGCAGGGGCCGCGCGGATGCCGGGGTGATCCCCTCATCCACCGCCCGGCAGACCGTGGCGTGCGCCCTCAGCAGCGCCGCGTGCCGGGGACGCGCAGTCGCGCCCGAATCGGTGGTCAGATCGCGGGCGGGGTCGAGGAGCGGGAGGTCGTCCATCGTCCGGTCCTCAGAGGTAGAGCGGGTGGAGGCGGCCGCTGCGGGCGACGTTGAGCCGCGCCTCGTGGCCGGTGCGGACGAAGGCGGAGACCAGCCGGCCGTCCACGGCGCCGAGCGCCAGGTCGTGGTGGACGGGCGGTCCCTCGGGGCCGCCGCGCAGCCGCGGACTCGGCAGGTACTCCTGGACCAGCCAGCCCCCGGACGCGGCGTGGCCGACGGCCTCCGCCCAGGCGGCCCCGCCCGTCTCCGGGCCGACCACCACGCCGCGGCCGTTGGCGTCCAACGGGCTCTTGAGGACGTACCGTTCGCGCTCGCGGGTGATCCGGCGCACGGTCGGGGCGTCGCAGAGCGCGAGGTTGCGCGACCAGGGGACGGCCGGCCGGACGAGCCGGTGGTCGGCCGGGTCGAAGAGGTCGGCGAAGCGCGGGTCGGAGAGGACGGCGAGGCAGAGCTTGTTGTCGCCGATCACGCGGGCGCGCAGGCCGTTCTGGACGAACAGCGCGCGCTCGCGCACGGCCCGCAGGTACGGGCCCAGCTCGCCGGCCAGCTGACCGAGGTCCCGCATGCTGATCTTGGCGTAGGCGTGCCGGACCGGCTCTCCGTCCAGGGTCGCGCCGCCGTCCGGCCCGGTGCGCAACTCGCGCGGGTCGGCGTGCAGGACGCGGACGCCGAGGGTGCGCAGACCGTCGTCGTAGGACCGGACGGCGTTGCGGTCGGCCCGGTGCGGATACAACAGCGCCATGGCATCGGGCCGTTGGCCGCTCTCCCGCTCGGCGAGGTCGAGCAGCCAGCGGCCGGTCCACGCGGCGTCGTCGGCGGGCAGCGGGCGGGGCAGGCCGATGCCGTGCCGGGTGAGCAGCGGCCGCCAGGCGGCCCGGGCCAGGCCGACCACGGCCAGTCCGCCCGGGCCGTTGGCGTTGGTCTCCAACACGCCCAGCCGGCCGTCCGGTTGGGGCAGCAGGTCGAGCCGCAGCAGATGCACCCGGGTGTCGCGGGCGGCCGCCGCCTGGGCGCGCAGCGCCTCCGGGAGGGTGAGCACCTCGCGCAGCCGGGGATCGTGCTCCCAGGCGGCCACGACGGCCTCGACCATCCGGTGGTAGGCGGCGGTGAAGGCCGCCAACTCCTCGCGCAGGCCCGGCCGCAGCCGCAGCGGGAGCCCGAGCGGTCGCGCCCTGCCGGCGGCCGGGTCGCCTACCGTCTGGGTGGCGGCGAGCGCCCGCCCCTCCGCCGTCGCGCCAACCGTCGCCACCTTCCTGGTGAACTCCTCGTCCATTCCCGACCAACCGTCACCACCGGCCCCGATGCCGTCAGCCATGCGCGGGATCCCGCCCCTCAACTGGTGGAACGCCCGGATGGCGCACCGAGGGTAGTGGTACCGCTACTCCGCTCCAAGTAGGCATTGGTCCAGACCTATTGACGGGCCTTGCCGTCGCTCCTACGATCCGGACCGGCACATCCCCACATGTCCCCACCCAGAGCCGGGCGTCGCGCCCCCACAGCGACGCTCATGTCCATGACGCCCGGCGGGAAGCGAGCACAGCATGTTCCGTCGGAGGTCGCGTACCCCACAGCCGCAGCGTGCGGTCGTGGAACGCGCAGCGCAGACGCACCGGACCCTCGGCACCCAGCCCGGAGCGAGCCTCGCGCGGCGCTCCCTCGCCGCGCTGAGCGCGGCCGTCGTCGTCGGTGCCGGAATCGCCGTGGCCGGTACCGTCACGGCCGGGGCCGCCACCCCCAACCTGGTCGCCAACCCCGGTTTCGAGAACGGGCTCTCCGACTGGAACTGCGCCGGCGGCGTCGGCGCGACCGTCGGCAGCCCGGTGCACGGCGGCACCTCGGCGCTCCAGGTGACGCCGACCGGCCAGGACACCGGCCAGTGCACCCAGACCATCAGCGTGCAGCCCAACTCCCAGTACACGCTGAGCGCCTACGTCCAGGGCAGCTACATCTACCTGGGCGCCACCGGCACCGGCCTCACCGGTTCGACGTCCACCTGGACGGCGAGCAGCGCGTCGTACAACAAGCTCAGCGTCTCGTTCTCCACCGGGGCGAACACCACCTCGGTGAGCGTCTTCCTGCACGGCTGGTACGGGCAGCCCGCGTTCTTCGCGGACGACGTGGAGCTCGCCGGCCCCGGCGGCACCACCACTCCGCCGACCACGCCGCCCACCACCCCGCCCACCACCCCGCCGACGACGCCTCCCACGACGCCGCCGACCACCCCGCCGACGACGCCTCCCACCACGCCGCCCACCACCCCGCCGGGCTCCACCTGCCCGACGAAGCCCAAGCCCGCGGGCAAGGTCCTCCAGGGCTACTGGGAGAACTGGGACGGCGCCTCCAACGGCGTCCACCCGGGCATGGGCTGGACCCCCATCACGGACAGCCGGATGGCCGCGCACGGCTACAACGTCATCAACGCCGCCTTCCCCGTGATCCTCTCGGACGGCACCGTCCTGTGGGAGGACGGCATGGACGCCGGCGTCAAGGTCTCGACCCCCGCCGAGATGTGCCAGGCCAAGGCCGCCGGCGCGACGATCCTGATGTCGATCGGCGGCGCCGCCGCGGGCATCGACCTCAGCTCCAGCACCGTCGCCGACAAGTTCGTGGCGACCGTCGTCCCGATCCTGAAGAAGTACAACTTCGACGGCATCGACATCGACATCGAGACCGGCCTCTCCGGCAGCGGCAACATCAACACGCTGTCCGCCTCGCAGAGCAACCTGATCCGCATCATCGACGGCGTGCTCGCCCAGATGCCGGCCGGCTTCGGCCTGACGATGGCCCCCGAGACCGCGTACGTCACCGGCGGCAGCGTCACCTACGGCTCGATCTGGGGCTCCTACCTGCCGATCATCAAGAAGTACGTCGACAACGGCCGCCTGTGGTGGCTGAACATGCAGTACTACAACGGCAGCATGTACGGCTGCTCCGGTGACTCCTACCAGGCCGGCACCGTCCAGGGCTTCACCGCCCAGACCACCTGCCTGAACAACGGCCTGACCATCCAGGGCACCACCATCAAGGTGCCCTACGACAAGCAGGTCCCCGGCCTGCCGGCCCAGCCCGGCGCCGGCGGCGGCTACATGGCGCCGAGCCTGGTCAGCCAGTCCTGGGGTGCCTTCAGCGGCCAGCTGAAGGGCCTGATGACCTGGTCGATCAACTGGGACGGCTCCAAGGGCTGGTCCTTCGGCGACAACGCCAAGTCCCTCCAGGGCCGTTGATGCCGAGCTGACCGAGCTGACCTGACCGACGCGTGAAGCAGGGCCCCGGGAACCCGCCATCGGCGGACCCGGGGCCCTGCCGCGCCCGCTCTCACCGCCGGGCCGGGGCGGGCAGCGGCAGCAGGACGTGGAAGGTGCAGCCCCGGCCGGGGGCGGTGTCCAGGGTGATCCGCCCGCCCTGGGCGGCGACCAGGGCCCGGGCGATGGCGAGGCCGAGGCCGGAGCCGCCGGTGGTGCGGTCGCGGGAGTCGTCGGTGCGGTAGAAGCGGTCGAAGACCCGTTCGCGCTCGGCGGGGGTGAGGCCGGGGCCCTGGTCGGCGACCTCCAGGACGGCGTGGTCCCCGACCGTGCCGACGCCGATCCGCAGCGGGGTGCCGGGCGGGGTGTGGGTGACGGCGTTGCCGATCAGATTGGTGACGACCTGGCGCAGCCGGGCCTCGTCGGCGACGGCGGGGGCGTTGGACGGCTTGCCGCCGCCGGGGCCGGTGAGGGTGACCGGGCGGGTCTTGTCCAGCGCGCGGACGTCGCGCAGGGCGTCGGCGGCCAGCGTGCGCAGGTCCATGGGCGCGAGGTCCAGGGCGAAGGCCGGTTCCGCGCCGGGGCCGCCCGCCGGGTGGTGGGCGTCCTCGTCGAGGCGGGCGAGCAGGAACATCTCCTCGACCAGCCGGGCGAGGCGGGTGGACTCCGCGGCGATCCGGGTCATCGTCCGGTCGAGGTCCTCGCGGGTGGAGAGCGCGCCCATCCGGTAGAGGTCGGCGTAGCCCTTGATGCCGACCAGCGGGGTGCGGAGCTCGTGGCTGGCGTCGGCGAAGAAGCGCCGGGTCCGTGACTCGGCCTCCGAGCGGGCCCGGAACGCCGTGTCGATCTGGCCGAGCATCTGGTTGAGGCAGGCCGCCAGGTGCCCCACCTCGGTGTGCGGGGCGGCCAGTTCGGGGACCCGACGGGAGTAGTCGCCGTCGGCGATCGCGGTCGCGGTCTCCTCGATCCGGGTCAGCGGGCGCAGGCCCGAGCGGACGGCGAACCAGCCGACGGCGGCCAGCACCGCCAGCAGCGCGGTCCCCATGGTCAGGGAGAGGTTGCGGGTCTTGGCCACGGTGCGGTCGACCTCGTCGAGCGCGGTCGCCACGACGACGGTGCCCCGGGTGGCGGGCGGGTCCGGCGCGATGAGCTGGGCCGGCTGGGTGAGGGCGACGACCCGCCAGGCGCGGTCGTCCTGCTGCGAGGGCACGGTGAAGGGGCGGCCGCCGTGGGCGACGACGGCCGCCCGGTCCAGCCGCGGCAGGTCGGGGCCGCCGCCGGGCGGCGCGGGGCTCACGTCGAACGCCCGGCGGAGGGCGCCGTCGTCGTCGAGGTAGGTCACGGTCGTCTCGCCGAGGACGCCGAGGGCCTGCACACCGGTCGGGGTGCCGGTGCCGGCGGGCGGGGAGAGGTGGGCGGCGATCTGCCCGGTCAGCACCAGCCGGTCGTCGACGCGGTCCTGGAGGTAGCCGTGCAGCGCGCCGGCGACCAGCACGCCGGTGCCGAGCAGGCCGACGGCGACCAGGGCGATGGAGAGGCAGAGCAGACGGGTGCGGAGCGACAGGCCGCTCAGCCCGCGCCGGAGCGCGCGCGGGAAGCGCCGCACCGGCGCGGGCGTCGGAGCCGGCGTCACGACCGGGGCCCGCGCAGCACGTAGCCGACCCCGCGCACGGTGTGGATGAGCTTGGGCTCGCCCCCGTCGACCTTGCGCCGCAGGTAGCTGATGTAGGTGTCGACGATGCCGGCGTCGCCGCCGAAGTCGTACTCCCACACGCTCTGCAGGATCTGGTTCTTGGACATGATCCGTCCGGCGTTGGTCATCAGGAAGTGCAGCAGCCGGAACTCGGTCGGGGACAGCCGCACGCTCTGCCCCGCCCTGGTCACATGGTGGCCGTCCGGTTCGAGCTCCAGGTCGCCGACGGTGAGCCGGACCGTCTGCTCGCCCCGGGTGCGCCGCAGCACGGCGTGGATCCGGGCGATCAGCTCCTCCAGGTCGAACGGCTTGGTGAGGTAGTCGTCGCCGCCGATCCGCAGGCCGTGCAGCAGCGCCTGCCGGTCCTCGCGGGCGGTGACGAAGAGCACCGGCACGTCGCCGCCGCGCCCGGGGTGGTGCGCCCGGGGCTGGGCGCGCAGGCGGCCGATCACCTCGAAGCCGTCCATGTCGGGGAGCATGACGTCGAGCAGGACGAGGTCGGGGGTGCGCCGGGCGGCGAGGTCGAGCGCCTCCCGCCCGGTGCCGGCCGCGTCGACGTCGAAGCCGGCGTAGCGCAGCGCGGTGCGCAGCAGTTCCCGGACGGTGGGCTCGTCGTCGACGACGAGCAGGTGGTCCGGTCGCTCACCCGTGGGTCGGGCCGGGGGGGTCGGTACCGCCATGGTGTGGATTGCCGCCTTCACGGACTGGGCTGAGTGGGGTCCTCCCAGCATCACATGCTCAGGACGCCGGGCCGGAGGAGCCCCGGGAGGAGCCCGAGCGGGCCAGGACCCGGGCGGTGACCGGCGCGGGAGCGGCCGCCGCGGTGTCCCGGCGCCGGGCCCGCCGCTGCTGGAGGCGGATGCCGCCGTAGCCGGCGGCGGAGGCCAGGACGACCGCGGCGAGCGCGGACAGCCCCGGGCTCCCGTCGAGGCCGGCGGTCACGCCGCCCATCTCCCGGCCCATCACGCTGATGCCGATGCCCAGCGACGCCCGGGCCGCCAGTGGCAGCAGGAGGACCGGCAGGCCGACCGCGATCCCCAGCCGCATGGCGATCTCGGTGTTCCGGCCGAAGACGGCCTGCGCCTCCTCCTTGCGGGTGCGCGCGGGGGTCCGGGCCGCCGCGAAGTAGCCGGCGAGCACCGCCAGGACCGCCGCGAACAGCAGGCCGACCAGCCAGAGCGGGACGCCGGCGCCCGACCAGCCGGTGAGGTCGACGGACCGGTCCGCTCCCGCCCCGCCGTCCTCGCCGCCTGCGCCGAACCCGCCGAACATCCCGCCGCCGGTCGGCCTGACGCGCTGCATCCCCGCCCCCCACGGCGTGCCCAGCCCGGCGGTGAGCAGCACCACGAGCAGGTTCGGGCCGATCAGCAGCAGGGCCCCCGCCGCCTTGGCGGCCTGCTCGCGGCCGCTCAGGGCGGCGAGACCGGCCAGCAGGGCGAGGGCCAGGACCGAGCAGCACAGCACGGCCGCGATCCCGCTCAGCGCGGACGTGACGCCGTGCCACGATGTCCGCCCCTGCCCGAGGGCGAGGTGGCGCGAGAGCGTCGTGCGCCGGGCCGCGACGCAGCCGATGCCGAGGACGACGCAGACCCAGAGCAGGCCGAAGAAGACGGTCACCGCGACATCGGTGCCGAAGGCCACCGAGGACAGCGAGTCGGCGAGGCCGCCCCCGTCACCGCCGAACCCGCCGAAGCCGCCTCCGCCGAACCCGCCGAAGCCGCCTCCGCCACCGCCCTTGCCGAACCGTTCCGTCACGCCCTCGGGCAGCTTCGCCGTCCCGTGCGCGGACCCGGCCAGCAGCGGGAAGACCACCGCCGCGGCCGCCAGCGCGCCGCCGAACCGGGCCCAGAGCAGCTCCGAGGCCGGCTGCGGCCGCCGGTACAGGGGCCGGAAGAAGCCCAGTGCCAGGACGGCCGTGCCCAGGAAGGTCACCGTCAGCGGCATCATCGAGACCGTGCCGGTCAGGCCGAGGTCCAGGCCACCGCCGCCGCCGAGCAGCCCGCCGAGGCCGCCGAGCGCGTCCCCGCCGTCCCCCTCACCGGCGTCGGTGGAGGGAGCCGTCGTCAGCGTGATCCCGCCGCCGAAGGCCATGCCCATCACGGTCGGCACCAGCCGGGCGGCGGGAGCGATCGCGCCGGCGCCGAGCAGGGTGAGCGCCGCCCAGGCGGCGGCGGCCATCGCCACCGCGGCGGCCAGGGTGGCCAGCGCGCCTTCGAGGGCGTTGCGCCAGAGCGCGCGGGCGGGAGCGGGGCGTGGTGCGGCGGGGCGGGTCCGGGTGGCGGACACGAGCGGCCTCCTGTGGGCGGTCGGCGGGGACGGTCGGAGCGGGCGGACGGCTCAGCCGGCGGGCGTACGGCCGGCGGTGCCCGGCGCGGGTTCGAGGGCGGGCGGCGCCTCGGAGGCCCCCGCCGGCCCGGGGGCGCGCCCGAGGCGCTCACCCTCGACGTCGAGGTCGGGAAGCACCCGGTCCAGCCAGCGGGGCAGGCTCCAGGCGCGGCGGCCGAGCAGCGCCAGCACGGCCGGGACGATCGCCATCCGGACGACGAACGCGTCGAGCAGGACGGCCGCGGCGAGGCCGAAGCCGATGGTCTTGAGCATCTGCTCGTCCGAGCCCATGAACGAGCCGAACACCGCGATCATGATCACCGCCGCGGCCGTCACCACCCGGGCGCTGTGCTCGAACCCGCTGACCACGGCCTGCCGCGGCGCCTGCCCGTGCACATACGCCTCGCGCATCCGGGTCACCAGGAACACCTCGTAGTCCATGGCGAGGCCGAAGACGACGCCGACCATGAAGATCGGCATCATCGACATCACCGGCCCCGGCTCGGCGACACCGACCAGCCCGCCGAGCCAGCCCCACTGGAACACCGCGACCACCGCGCCCAGCCCGGCCAGCACCGACAGCAGGAAGCCCAGCGCGGCCTTGAGCGGGACGAGCAGCGACCGGAAGACGGCGATCAGCAGCAGGAACGCCAGGCCGACCACGAGCGCCAGGTAGGGGAGCAGCGCGTCGGACAGCTTCTGCGAGACGTCCACGTTCATCGCGGTCGACCCGGCGACGAGCACCCGGGCACCGCTCTCCCCGGCGAGCGCCGGATCACGCAGCGCGTGCACCAGCTCGGCGGTCTCCGCGCTGCTCGGCGAGGTGACCGGGACGACGGTCAGGACCGCGGTGCCGCCGGACCCGCTCAGCCTCGGCTGCCCGACCGCGACCACGTCGGCCCGGCCGCGGATCCGCTCGGCGACGTCCCGCGCCGCGGCCTCGGCGCCGCCGTCCGCCTGGACGACCACGGTCAGCGGCCCGTTGTAGCCGGGGCCGAAGCCCTCGGCGACCAGGTCGTAGGCGCGGCGCTGGGTGGTCGAGGCGGGCTTGCTGTCGTCGCCCGGCAGCCCCATCTCCAGGGAGGCCGCCGGAACGGCGACCCCTCCGAGCAGCACGACCCCGCCCAGCAGGACGGCCGCCGGGCGCCGCATCACGAACCGGGCCCAGCGCACGCCGAGCCCCGCCGCGCGCGGCCCGTCGCCGTCCGCCTTGCGGCCCCGCCGGCGGGGTGCCCCGATCCGCCGGCCGCAGATGCCGAGCAGGGCGGGAATCAGGGGGACGGCGATCAGTACCGCCAGCACGACCGTGCCGGCCGCGGCGAGGCCCATTTGGGTCAGCAGCGGGATCCCCACCACGGACAGGCCAGCGAGGGCGATCACCACGGTCAGGCCGGCGAACACCACCGCCGACCCCGCCGTCCCCACCGCGTGGCCGGCCGCCTCGGTGCGGTCGCGCCCCCGGGCGAGCTCGGCGCGGTAGCGGGAGACCACGAACAGCGCGTAGTCGATGCCGACGGCCAGACCGATCATGGTGGCGAGCCCGGTCGTCGTCGAGCCCAGTCCGAGCGGTTCGGCCAGCACCCGGATGGCCAGTCCGCCGATGCCCACCCCGAGGACGGCGGTGAGCAGCGGAAGCCCGGCCGCCAGCAGCGAGCCGAACGTGACGACCAGCACCACGGCCGCCACCGCCAGGCCCAGGGCCTCCGAGGAGTGCCCGCCGGGCGTGGCGTTGACGGCGTTGCCGCCGACCTCGACGGACAGCTCCGGGGTACGAGCCCGGTCCACGGTCGCCATCAGCGCGTCGCGCGAGCCGTCCTCCAGCTTCGACGCGGGCACCCCGTAGGAGACCTGCGCGTACGCGGTGGAGCCGTCCTCGCTCACCGACCGGGCGGTGAACGGGTCGGTGACCCGGACGACCTGCGGGTCGGCGCCGAGCGAGCGGACCGTCTCCCCGATCGCCTCCCGGGCCCCGGCGTCGGTGACCTTGCCGTCCTGCGCCCGGAAGACCACCCGGGCCGTCGCGCCGTCGGCGTTCAGCTCCGGGAAGTCCTCCGCCAGCACGTCGTAGGCCTGCTGCGCCTGGGTGCCGGGCATCGAGAAGTCATTGGGCGGCGGGGCGGGCGCGCGTGCGGCGAGCACCCCCGCTCCCAGCAGCAGTCCCACCCACAGCAGGGCGACCAGCCAGTGCCTCCGGAAGGAGAACCGGCCGAGTCGGGAAAGGAACGTGGCCACAGAGGGCTCCACATCGGTTCGAGGCGGATCGGAAGACCGCACCGAAGCTGTCAGCCCTCTCTGACCGCCCCCGAAGAGAATCTGTGAGCCCTCTGAGAACTCCGCCCGCCGCCCTCTGCCCGCCACGACCGGACCAGGGCGGCTCCCGCCCGGCCGGCCGATATTCACAGGAGGCTCTGTGAAGCAGCGGGTCAGCCGCGCCGGAGCAGGGCGGGCGGTTCGCCGCCGCCGCCGACGAGGCGCGCCCGGGCGGGCAGGACCCGGCGGGGCGGGACGTCGGGGACCTCGGGGTCGGGCTCGGCGACGCCGTCGGACCGCAGCGCGGTGCTCATACGGGATCCTCCTCGTACCGGACGGGGGACGGTTCCGGTTCGGTCTGCGGCGTCCGGGCGCGGTGCGGCAGCAGCAGCGGGCTCGCCAGGATGAGCACGCCCGCGACCGCGATGGCGGTGCGGGGGCCGGTGACGCCGGCGAGCAGTCCGCCGAGCGCGGTGAGCACGGCGACGGCGGTCTGCTGGGCGATCGACCAGGCCGTCAGGGTGCGGGCGACGAGTCGCTGGGGCGTGCGTTCGAGCCGATAGGTGGCGAGCACCGGGTTGTACAGGCTCATGTGGACGATGATCGCCAGCTCGACGGCGATCACGGTGACGAGGCCGGCCACCCCGGGGCGCACGAAGGCCAGGCCGATCAGCCAGACGGCGCGTAGTGTGCCGACCACCCGGAACACCCGGTGCCGGCCGTGCCGGGCCACCACGCGGCGGGCCAGCCGGGAGCCGATCAGCCCGCCGAGGCAGGGGGCGGCGAAGGCCAGGCCGTACTGCCAGGGCTCGAAGCCGAGCGGGCCGAGCAGCAGCACCGCCAGCAGCGGTTCGGTGGCCATGATCAGACCGGAGACGAGCATGGCGTTGAGGCAGAGCGCCCGCAGACCGGGGTCTCCCATGATGTGCCGCCAGCCGTCGAGCACCGCGCCCGCCCTGATCCTGCCCCCGCCCCCGCTTCCGGTCCCGCTTCCGCTTCCGCTCCCGTCGGCCGGGCGCGGTGCCGGTGCCTCCTCGTGGTCGCGGATCGCGGTGATGCCCAGCGCCGACAGCAGATAGCCGGCCGCGTCCGCCACCACCGTGATGACCGGCCCGAACAGGCCGATCGCCGCCCCGCCCAGCGGCGGCCCGACCGCGATGGAGCTCCAGTTCGTGGACTCGAACCGCGCGTTGGCCACCAGCAGGTCCTCCGGTCGGACCAGCGTCTTCAGATAGGCGCCGACGGCCGCGCCGAACGCGATCTTGGCAGCGGCGACCACGGCGGAGACCACCAGCAGCTGGACGAAGCCGAGCCGCCCGAGGGCGTAGGCGAGCGGGACCGACGCCATGGCCGCGCACCGCACCAGGTCCGCCGCGATCATCACCGGCCGCTTGCGCCGGAACTCCACCCACGGCGCCAGCGGCAGCGCGATCAGCGCGCCCACCGCGGGCCCCACCGCCGACAGCGCCGACACCTCGGCGGGACCGGCGTGCACCACCAGCACGGCGATCAGCGGCAGCGCCCCGAACCCCAGCCCCGACCCGTAGGCGCTCGCCGCGTACGCCGCCCACAGCCAGCCGAACCGCCGGCCCAGCGCTCTCCTGCCCGTCACGCCGAGCACCCTCCCCGCTACAAACAATCGTTGTCAGCGGAGAGCCAATCGGCTCGGAGAACCACAGGTCAAACAACCGGATCACCCATCGTCCACAACCATTGGTTGTCCACTAAGGTGGTCCGCCATGGACCTCGAAGCCGTACGCACCTTCGCCGCCG
This sequence comes from Kitasatospora sp. NPDC097605, assembly GCF_040302725.1. NCBI lineage: Bacteria > Bacillati > Actinomycetota > Actinomycetes > Kitasatosporales > Streptomycetaceae > Kitasatospora > Kitasatospora sp. NPDC097605. Next base: position 295,480 of record NZ_JBEOSF010000004.1, read on the forward strand.
TCGCCGGGTCGGGCCAGTTCCAGCGGGCCGCCGCCGACCTGTCGGTCACCCAGCAGGCCGTCTCCAAGCGCGTCGCCGCGCTGGAGCGCGACCTCGGGGTGCGACTGTTCAGCCGCACCCCGCGCGGCGCCGAACTCACCATCGACGGGCAGGCCTTCCTGCCGCACGCGCGCGAACTGCTGCGGGTCGCCGAGCGCGCGGTGGCCTCCGTGCACGCCGGCCGCCGGCCGCTGCGCGTCGATGTGCTCAGCTCCCGCGGCGCGGGCTCCGGCCTGCTGCGCGACTTCCACCGCGCGCACCCCGGGACCGAGCTGGACGTGGTGATGCTGCTGGAGATCGAGGCCGCCGTCGACGCCATCCGCTCCGGAACGATCGACGCGTCCTTCCGGGCCGTCGCCGTGCCCGGCCGGCCCCTCCCCGAGGACATCGCGTCCGTCCGGGTGGCCGACGAGCCCCTCCACCTGCTCACCGGCCCCGGGCACGCGCTGGCGGACGCCCGGTCGGTGACCCTCGCCGAGCTCGCCGGGCACCGGATCTGGATGCCCGGTCTGCTGCCCGGCTCCGAGTGGGCCGCCTACTACGAGGACCTGGTCGCCGGGTTCGGCCTCACCATCGAGGCGACCGGCCCCAACTTCGGCTCCGACGCCCTCCTCGACACCGTCGCCGACACCCCGGCGCTGGCCACCTTCATGGGCGGCCTGACCCGCCTGGTCTGGCCCGCCGGCCACGGCCTGCGCCTGATCCCGGTGACCGACCCCGCGCCCGTCTACCCGCACTCCCTCCTCTGGCACCGCGACAACCCCCACCCGGCCCTCACCGCCCTCCGCGACCACCTCGCCACCGCCTCGCCCGGCCACGACGCCCCCGGCACCTGGCGGCCGGACTGGGTGCTCCCGCACTGACGGTCCGGCATGCCACCCTCGGCCCGCGGTCGGTACGGAAGCCGTCACGGCTGTCGCCCCCGGGCGGGTCGCGCGGCGGAACCGGTCAACTCCCGTGCCACGCCCGTAGGCTGGCGGGCATGGCATGCCGCATCACCGAGCTGGTCCTCGACTGCGCCGACCCCGGGCGCCTCGCCGCCTTCTGGGGCGAGGTGCTCGGCTACGTCGAACTCGGCCGGGAGGAGGACGGCAGCATCGAGATCGGGCCGCCCGGCGGGGGCCCGCAGCCCACCCTGATCCTCAGCCCCGGTACCGACCCCCGGCCCGGGAAGCTGCCCCTGCACCTCGACGTCAACGCCACCGACCGCGACCAGGCCGCCGAACTGGAGCGACTGCTCGCCCTCGGCGCCCGCGCCGCCGACGTCGGCCAGAGCGGCGAGGAGAGCCGGCACGTCCTCGCGGACCCCGAGGGCAATGTCTTCTGCCTGCTGCGCAGCCGGGTCCCGCCCGTCTGAGCGGCGAGGCGCAGCCCGTTCGCCGCCGACAGCGGTCGCACGGCCCTGTTCGACGACAGCGGCACCGACCTCCTCCCGGGCACCCCGGCGCCGACGGGTGGCGGGTCCACGTCCGCTCGCCGACCAGCGGGTGACGGACCGCCGTCCGGCCCACCGGCTCCGCGTCAGACGGTGTACAGGCCGTGGGCGGTGAACACGGCGCGGGCCGCGGCGGTCTGGTCGGTGGTCGGGACCGGGGTGCCGGCGAGCGGGAAGTCGAGGCCGAGGGCGCTCCACTTGGCGGCGCCGAGCTTGTGGAAGGGCAGCACGTCGACGCGGGTGACGTTGCCGAGCGAGGCGGCGAAGGCGGCGACGCCCTCGACGTTGGCGGCGGGGTCGGTGAGGCCGGGGACGAGGACGAAGCGGAGGTGCACCTCGGTGCCGAGGCCGGCCAGCCGCCGGGCGAAGTCCAGGGTGGGGGACAGGTCCCGGCCGGTCACCCGGCGGTACAGCGCGCGGTCCCAGGACTTGATGTCGAGCAGCACCAGGTCGGTGTCGGCCAGCAGGGCGTCGCCGGCGCGGGCGCCGAGGTAGCCGGAGGTGTCCAGCGCGGTGTGCAGCCCGAGCTCGTGCTTGAACCGGTGCAGCAGCTCGCCGGTGAGGGCGGGCTGGAGCAGCGGCTCGCCGCCGCTGACGGTCGCGCCGCCGCCGGAGGCCCGGATGAAGTCGGTGCACCTGGCGGCCTCCCGGACGACCTCCCCGGCGGTGACCTCGCGGCCGTCGGCCAGGTAGCGGGTGTCGGGGTTGTGGCAGTACTGGCAGCGCAGCGGGCAGCCGGCCAGGAAGGCGACGAAGCGGGTGCCGGGGCCGTCGACGCCGGTGGACAGGTCCCAGGAGTGCAGCCTGCCGGTCACCGGCGCGGTGGGGGCGTGGTCGGCCATGGGGTTCTCCTTCTCCGGTGGTGCGCCGCCGGCACCCCGGGGTGCCGGCGGCGCGCGGACGCGGCCTACAGCGCGTCGTGGAAGGTGCGGTTGACCACGTCGAGCTGCTGCTCGCGGGTGAGCCGGACGAAGTTGACCGCGTAGCCGCTGACCCGGATGGTCAGCTGCGGGTACTTCTCCGGGTGCGCCATCGCGTCCAGCAGGGTGTCCCGGTTCAGGACGTTGACGTTCATGTGGAAGCCGCCGACCGCCGTGTAGCCGTCCAGCACGCCGGCCAGGTTGGCGATCCGCTCCTGCGGCGTGCGGCCGAGCGCGTCCGGGGCGACGGTGTGGGTGAGCGAGATGCCGTCCTCGGCGTCCGCGTACGGGAGCTTGGCGACCGACAGCGCGCTGGCGACGTAGCCGTGCCGGTCCCGGCCGTTCATCGGGTTGGCGCCGGGGGAGAACGGCTCGCCGGCCCGGCGGCCGTCCGGGGTGTTGCCGGTCTTCTTGCCGTACACCACGTTGGAGGTGATGGTGAGCACCGACTGGGTGTGCTCGGCGCCCCGGTAGGTCGGGTGCTTGCGCACCTTGCGCATGAACTCCTCGACCAGGCGCACCGCGATCGCGTCCGCGCGGTCGTCGTTGTTGCCGTACGCCGGGTACTCGCCCTCGATCCGGTAGTCGACGGCCAGCCCGGTGGCGTCCCGCACCGGGGTCACCTCGGCGTACTTGATCGCCGACAGCGAGTCGGCCGCCACCGCGAGACCGGCGATGCCGCAGGCCATGGTGCGCCGCACGTCCCGGTCGTGCAGCGCCATCTCCAGGCGCTCGTAGGCGTACTTGTCGTGCATGTAGTGGATGACGTTGAGCGCGTGGACGTACGTCCCGGCCAGCCACTCCAGCTGCTCGTCGAAGCGTGCCCACACCTCGTCGTAGCCGAGCACCTCCGAGGTGATCGCGCCGGTGGCGGGGCCGACCTGCTCGCCGGACTTCTCGTCCCGGCCGCCGTTGATCGCGTAGAGCAGCGTCTTGGCGAGGTTGACCCGGGCGCCGAAGAACTGCATCTGCTTGCCGACCGCCATCGCGGAGACGCAGCAGGCGATCGCGGTGTCGTCGCCGAAGCGCGGGCGCATCAGCTCGTCCGACTCGTACTGCACCGAGGAGGTGTCGATCGACACCTGGGCGCAGAACTCCTTGAAGCCCCCGGGTAGTTGCGGCGACCAGAAGACGGTCAGGTTCGGTTCGGGCGCCGGGCCCAGGTTGTAGAGGGTCTGCAGATAGCGGAAGGAGGTCCGGGTGACCAGGGTTCGGCCGTCCGCGCCCATCCCGCCGATCGACTCGGTGACCCAGGTCGGGTCGCCGGAGAACAGCTCGTCGTACTCGGGGGTGCGCAGGAAGCGGACGATCCGCAGCTTGATGACGAAGTCGTCGATCAGCTCCTGGGCCTGTTCCTCGGTCAGCAGCCCGGCGGCGAGGTCGCGCTGCAGGTAGACGTCGAGGAAGGTGGAGGTGCGGCCGAGCGACATGGCCGCGCCGTTCTGCTCCTTCACCGCCGCCAGGTAGGCGAAGTACAGCCACTGCACCGCCTCCCGGCCGGTGCCGGCCGGGCCGGAGAGGTCGTAGCCGTAGGCCGAGGCCATCTCCTTGAGCTCGCCCAGCGCCCGGATCTGCTCGGCGAGTTCCTCGCGCCCGCGGATCACCTCCTCCACCCGGGCCGGGTCGGTGGGGGCGGCGTCCAGCTCCGCCTTCTCGGCGAGCTTCGCCGCGACCAGCCGGTCGACCCCGTAGAGGGCGACCCGGCGGTAGTCGCCGATGATCCGGCCGCGGCCGTAGGCGTCGGGCAGGCCGGTGACGACACCGGCCTTGCGGGCGGCCCGGATCTCCGGGGTGTAGGCGTCGAACACCCCGGCGTTGTGGGTCTTGCGGTACTCGGTGAAGACCTTCTCCAGCCCCGGGTCGACCGGGTAGCCGTAGGTCTTCAGCGCGCCGGCGACCATCCGCCAGCCGCCGTTGGGCATGATCGCGCGCTTGAGCGGGGCGTCGGTCTGCAGCCCGACGATCAGCTCCCGGTCCCGGTCGATCCAGCCGGGCGCGTGCGCGGTGATGGTGGACGGGATGTCGTGGGCGACGTCGTGCACGCCCTTGGCCCGCTCCTCGGGGAAGCGCTCGGTGATCCGGCGCCAGACCGCGAGGGTCCGCTCGGTGGGGCCGGCCAGGAAGGCGGCGTCGCCCTCGTACGGGGTGTAGTTGCGCTGGACGAAGTCGCGCACGTCGATGGTGTCCTGCCAGCGGCCGGGGGTGAAGCCGTCCCAGGCGCCGGCCGGTGCGGTGGCGGTGGGCGTCTGCTGCGAGGTGGTCATCTCGGTTGTCTCCCTTTCCCAGGCCCTCAGGCCTGGTCGCCGTAGTAGGCCTGGCGCATCAGCCGCTGCATGTCGGCGAGCAGCGGCATCCGGGGGTTGGCGGGGGCGCACTGGTCCTCGTAGGCGTTCATCGCCTGCTGCGGCAGCGCCGCCAGGAAGGCCTCCTCGTTGACCCCCGCGTCCTTGAAGCTCCGGGGGATGCCGACCCTGTCGCGCAGCTCCTCGACCGCCGCCGCGAGCGATTCGACGCCCTGCTCCGGGGTCGCGGCCGGCAGGCCGAGCGTCCGGGCGATCGCCTGGTAGCGCTCCGGGGCCGCATAGCTCCGGTACTTGGGCCAGCCGGTGACCTTCGCCGGGGCCGAGCCGTTCCAGCGGATCACGTGCGGCAGCAGCAGCGCGTTGGTCCGCCCGTGGGCGACGTGGAAGGTGGCGCCCAGGGTGTGCGCCATGGCGTGCACGGCGCCCAGGAAGGCCGAGCCGAAGGCCATGCCGGCGATCGTCCCGGCGTTGTGCATCCGCTCCCTGGCCTCCGGGTCCTCCGGACCGGCGGTCACCGCCCGCTCCAGGTTCTCGAAGACCAGCCGGATGCCCTGCAGGGCCAGGCCGTCGGTGAAGTCGTTGGCGTAGACCGAGACATAGGTCTCGATGCAGTGGGTGAGGGCGTCGAAGCCGGTGTCGGCGGTGACATGGGCCGGCAGCCGGGTGGTGAGCGCCGGATCGACGATGGCCACGGTCGGGGTGAGCGCGTAGTCGGCGAGCGGGTACTTCTGGCCGGTGGCCGTGTCGGTGATCACCGCGAACGGGGTGACCTCGCTGCCGGTGCCCGACGTGGTCGGGATGCACACCAGCTTGGCCTTCTCGCCCAGGTCGGGGAAGGTGAAAGCGCGCTTGCGGATGTCGAAGAACTTCTCCTTGAGGTCCGCGAACTCCACCTCGGGGTGCTCGTACATCAGCCACATCACCTTGGCCGCGTCCATCGGCGAGCCGCCGCCCAGCGCGATGACGGTGTCCGGCTCGAACTCCCGCATCAGCTCCGCGCCCCGGCGCACCGTGTCGATGCTCGGGTTGGGCTCGACGTAGTCGACCACCCGCACCTCGACCGGCTCCCGGCGCCGGTCCAGCACGTTCCGGATCCGCTCCAGGTGGCCGATCGCCACCATGGTGTGGTCGGTGACCACGACGATCCGGTGCGCGTTCGGCATGCTCGCCAGGTACTTGACGGAGTTGCGCTCGAAGAAGATCTTCGGCGGGACCTTGAACCACTGCATGTTGGTGTTGCGCCGCCCGATCCGCTTGATGTTCACCAGGTTCAGGGCCGAGACGTTGCCCGCCACCGAGTTGTGCCCGTAGCTGCCGCAACCCAGGGTCAGCGAGGGCGTGAACGCGTTGTAGACGTCGCCGATGCCGCCCTGCGAACCGGGCGCGTTCCAGATGATCCGGCAGGCCTTGACGGCGTGCCCGAACTCCTCGGTGAACGCCGCGTCCTCGGTGTGCACCGCCGCCGAGTGCCCGAGCCCGTCGAACTCCACCATCGCGGCGGCCAGTTCGACGCCCTCCCGGCGGGAGCCCGCGGTCAGCACGGCGAGCACCGGGCAGAGCTTCTCCCGGGTGAGCGGCTCGGCCGGACCGACCCGCTCGCAGTCGGCCAGGAGGACCGAGGTGTCGGCCGGCACCTCGAAGCCGGCCGCCGCCGCGACCTCGGCGGCCGTGCGGCCCACCACCTCGGGGTTCAGCCTGGCGCCCGCGCACGAGGCGCCGTCGCCCACGCCGAACAGGTGCCGCTCCAGCAGCGCCTTCTCCTCGGCGCTCGCGTGGTGCGCCTTCAGCTTGCGGAACTCCGCGAGCGCGGCGTCGCGGATCTCCGCGTCCAGGATCACCGCCTGCTCGGAGGCGCAGATCATGCCGTTGTCGAAGGTCTTCGACAGCACGATGTCGTTCACCGCCCGCCGCAGGTCCGCGCTCCGCTCGACGTACGCCGGCACATTGCCCGCGCCGACGCCCAGGGCGGGCTTGCCGCAGCTGTACGCCGCCCGCACCATCGCGTTGCCGCCGGTGGCGAGGATGGTCGCCACCCCGGGGTGGCGCATCAGCGCGTCGGTGGCCGCCATCGACGGCTCCTCGATCCACTGGACGCAGTGCGCCGGCGCCCCGGCCGCCACCGCCGCGTCGCGCACGATCCGGGCCGCCTCGGCCGAACAGCGCTGCGCCGCCGGGTGGAAGGCGAAGACGATGGGGTTGCGGGTCTTGAGCGCGAGCAGCGCCTTGAAGATCGTGGTGGAGGTGGGGTTGGTGACCGGGGTGATGCCCGCGACCACGCCGACCGGCTCGGCGATCTCCACGATGCCGTCGATCTCGTCCCGGCGCACCACCCCGACGGTCTTCGTCCGGGCCATCACATGGGTGACGTTCTCGCAGGCGAAGACGTTCTTGACGGCCTTGTCCTCGAACAGGCCCCGCCCGGTCTCCTCCACCGCCAGCGCCGCGAGGCCGGTGTGCCGGGCCAGCGCCGCCAGGGACGCCTTCTTGACGATGTGGTCGACCTGCTCCTGGGTGAAGGAACCGTACTCCTCAAGGGCCGTGAGGGCGCGGGCGACCAGGCGGTCGACGGCGGCGGGCGGGGCGGGGGCGACGCTCGTGGGCGACGGCTTCGCTTCGTGCTTCGGGCGGGTCGACATGCGGGACTGCCTTTCGGGTCATCGTCCGACATCGGGCGCCGCGGGCGCCTTCGATTCCAGGGTGCTCGCGCGGGGGTGGGGCGGGCATCCGCCCAACGGGACCTCTCCGGGGTCCGAAGGTCCCTGCCGCGGAAGGCGGTCGGTCCCGCCGGGGCGGCGTCGGTCGTGCGGGTTCAGGCGTGCGGGTTCAGGCGTGCCGGTTCGGTCGTGCGGGTTCAGGCGTGCGGGACGACCGCGACCGGGGCGTGCGCGTGGTGCAGCACCGACTGGGCCACCGGGCCGAGGTGCGGGCCGGTCAGCGGGTGCTCGACCGTGCGCCGGCCGACCACCACCAGGGACGCGTCGTGGGAGGCCTCCACCAGCAGCCGGCTCGGGCTCCAGGGGCACACCTCGGCCGCCACCGGGACCTGCGGGAACTTCTCCCGCCAGCGGGCCAGCGCGTCCCACAGCCGCAGCTGCTCGGCGGCGGCCATCGCCTCGCGGATCTCCGCCTGCTCGACGGGTGCCCGCGTCGCGTAGCCGTCGTGGGAGGTGGTCCGGCTCTCCAGCGCCCGCACGCCGACGCCGTGGTCGGCGGCCTGCTGGAAGGCGAACTCCAGGACGGCGTCGCACGGCTGGTCGCTCTCCACGCCCACCACCACGTCGCCGGGCGTGCGGCCGCCCTGCTCCGCCTCGGCGCGGACCAGGACCACGGGGCACTGCGACCGGGCGGCGGTCCGCAGCCCGACCGAGCCGACCAGCAGCCCGGTGAACCCGCCGAGGCCGCGCGAGCCCAGCACCAGCAGCTCGGCCCGTCCGCTCGCGGCGGCCAGGGTGTACGCCGGGTGGCCGGGCTGGACCTCGCAGGTCACCTCCAGGTCGGGCAGCGCGGCGGCGATCCCGTCGCAGAGGTCGGCCACCCGCCCGGGCAGCGCCGTGCCGCCGCCGAGGTCGCGCTCCAGCGCGTCGGCCTCGGTCCCCGCCACATGGATCATCCGCAGCGCGAGCCCCCGGCGGCGGGCCTCGCGGGCGGCCCAGTCGGCCGCCGCCGCGCTGGGCGCCGAACCGTCGATCCCCACCGTCACGTTGTGCGCCATGCGTGCGACCTCCCCGGTCCCCGGGCGATCCGCGACACCGGTGTGCTGCGGTCCCGTCCGGCTTCCAGCGTCCCGCCCGCCCGGTGCCCGGTCCCAGGGTCCGAGCAGCCCCATCCGGGCGCCGAAGGTCCCTGCTGGGGGCGTCCTTCCGGCCCCGGCCGGCGTCAATGTGGTGCTGGGATTCCTCCTCTTTCGGGCGAACCTGGCGTCAAGTCCGTTTTGTTCGGACGCTGGTGATCAGGATGCCGGGTGGCGCCCGTCTCCGGGTGCCCCCCGACGGAGCGGGACCGGTCCACGCCCGGTTCCGGTCCGGCCCCGCCGGGATTCGCCTCCGTTACGGAGAGGACGGCTCGTATGACCACTGCCAGTGGGGACCCGATCGCGTCGATCACCGACGCGACGCTCATCGACATCGCGACGAACGGCATCTGGGGCCCCGGCCTCACGCCCAGCGAGTCGGTCGCCGATCTGGCCCGGGCGCTGCTGGCCGCCCTGCGGGGCGAGCCCGGTGTCGAACTCCCCGCGGAGCTGGCGGAGTTGGCCGCCGAGGTCCGGCAGGCCAGCGCGGTCGACGTCACCGGCGTCACCGTGCCCGGTGGCGCCGACGACGACGGTGACATCCGGCTGTCCGCGCTCACCATCAAGCTGAACGACGGCAACCCGCACCCCGTCGTGATCGTGCCCGCCGGCTGGAACCCCTACGGGTGGCTGCCGTTCCTCTTCGCCTACCTCACCCTCGCCCGGCGCGGCTACCACGTGCTGGCCTACTCGCCACGCGGCATCGGCATCCCGGGGTGGCTCTCCACCTCCGAGGGCTTCGTCGACGTCGCCGGGGAGAAGGACCGGACCGACGGCTCGGTGGTGATCGACTACGCGGAGGAGTACTTCAGCCCCTCCCGGATCGGCTTCCTCGGCCTCTCCTACGGCTCCGGGATCAGCCAGCTGGTGGCCGCGCACGACCCGCAGGACCGCGTCGCGGTCGTCGTCGCGGGGAGCACCTGGGGCAACCTCGCCACCAGCCTCTACGACAACGGCACCCGGCACCTGGAGGCCGTCCGGCTGCTGATCGACTTCACCGGCGGCCCGATGGAGGAGAAGTTCGACCGGGCGACCCAGGACATCCTCAAGGACTTCCTGGCCGGCCGGAACCTGGACGCCGTGGTCGCCTGGGGCACCGAGCGCTCCCCGCAGACGTACGTGGACCTCACCAACGCCCGCGGCATCCCGACCTTCATCTCCAACACCTGGCACGAGACCCTGTTCCCGGTCAATCCGGTGATCGAGACCTTCCAGCGGCTGACGGTGCCCAAGCGGCTGAACCTGTGGATCGGCGACCACGGTGCCCCCGAGGGCCCCGGCCTGACCGGCCTGCTGAGCGGCCTGCCGTTCCCGGGCATCCGGGTGCCGATGCGGGAGGCCTACGAGTGGCTGGACCACTACCTGCTGGACGCCGCCAACGGCGTGCCGGAGTGGACGGAGGTGAAGGCCCAGTCCATGTTCACCTACCAGACCCTCCCCATCCCCGGCGGCAGCAAGCTGATCACCGTTCCGGCGTGCCGCGAAGCGCTGGCGCGGTGGGACGACTTCACCACCGGAACCGAGGCCTGGTACCTCACCGGCGGCAACGGTTCCGGGGACGGCACGCTGTCCGACAAGCCGGCCGCCGGCTGGTCACGGGACTTCGACGCGGGCCTGCTGACCGAGGCCGTCGCCGTGGACAAGATCATGGAGACCGGGCAGAAGGAGTGGTTCGGCAACCCCAAGCCCTACCACCCGGCGGCGTTCGACCGCTCGCGGCTGCTGCTCTGGTCGACCGACCCGCTCTCCGGCTCGGGCAAAGTAGCCCGCCGGATCCGCGGCGCCGCCACCGTCCGGCTGAGCGTGCGCAGCGAGGTCTCCGCCGCCACCCTGGTCGCATACCTGTTCGACATCGCGCCGGACGGCAGCGCGCGGATCATCACCCACGAGCCGTACACCGCCACCGACCTGACCCCCAACGTCAACGCCACCGTCAGCTGGCGTCTCCAGGCCACGTCCTACGATCTGCCGGCCGGCCACCGGCTCGCCCTGGCCGTCCACGGCCGCGACCCGCTGTACTCCTACGCCAACATGGACCGCCCTGTCGTGACGACCACCACCGTCAGCTCGCAGACCGGACAGGAGGCCGCCCTGGAGCTGCCCCTCGGCTGAGCGCGCCGCTCGCACCGGGCCATAGCCGTTGCTTATGGCTCCATAGGCCATGATCCACTACCGTGATGCTCCGTGGGCGTCCTACGGTGGGGGCTGCTCGTCGGCGACCACGACCTCGCCGGCCGGCAGCCCCCGCCGTCGCACCGGAAAGCAGAACGACCCCGTGACCAGCACCACCGGCCGCGCCCCCACCGCCGGCACACCCACCCGCGCCGAGGCGCAGCGCCGCACCCTCACCGTGCTGGTCACCAGCCAGATCCTCAGCGGCGCCGGCCTGGCCGCCGGCATCACCGTCGGGGCGCTGCTCGCCCAGGACATGCTCGGCTCCACCGACCTCGCCGGGCTGCCCAGCGCGCTGTTCACCGCCGGATCGGCCCTCGCCGCCGTCGCGGTCGGCCGGCTCTCCCAGGCCAGGGGCCGTCGGCCGGGCCTGGCCGCGGGCTATCTGACCGGCGCCGTCGGCAGCGCCGGCGTCATCGCCGCCGCCGCCCTCGACAACCCCGTCCTGCTCTTCCTCGCCCTGTTCGTCTACGGCGCGGGCACGGCCACCAACCTCCAGGCCCGCTACGCCGGCGCCGACCTCGCCGACCCCGCCCGCCGTGCCCGGGCCGTCTCCACCGTCCTGGTGGCCACCACCCTCGGCGGCGTCGTCGGCCCCAACCTCGCCGCCCCCACCGGGACCCTCGCCGAGCACCTCGGCATCCCCGCCCTCGCCGGACCGTTCCTGCTCGCCGGCGCCGCCTACGCCCTGGCCGCCCTGGTGCTCGCCCGCCGGCTGCGCCCCGACCCCCTGCTGCTCGCCCGCGAGCTCCAGCGCGCGGAGCGGGGCGCGGGGGACACCGCGGCCGCCGCGACCGGGCCGGACCAGGTCCGCCGGCCCACGCTGATGCTGGGCGCGCTGACGATGATCCTCACCCAGCTCGTGATGGTCGCGATCATGACGATGACGCCCGTCCACATGCACGACCACGGCCACGGCACCGCCGCCTCCGGCCTGGTCATCGCCGTCCACGTCGGCGCCATGTACCTGCCCTCCCCGCTGACCGGCTGGCTGGTCGACCGGCACGGCCCCACCGCCGTCGCCGCCGCCTCCGGCCTCACCCTCCTCACCGCCGGCCTGGTCGCCGCCGCCGCGCCCGCCGACTCCGTCGTCCTGCTCGCCCTCGCGCTCGCCCTGCTCGGCCTCGGCTGGAACCTGGGCCTGGTCTCCGGCACCGCGATGATCACCGACGCCGCGCCCCTCGCCACCCGCGCCCGGACCCAGGGCACGGTGGACGTCGCGATCGCCATCGCGGGCGCGACCGGCGGCCTGGCCTCCGGCATCGTCGTCTCCGCCGTCGGCTACGCCGCCCTCTCCCTCACCTGCGGCCTCCTCGCCCTCGCCGTCCTCCCGGCCGTCGCCGCCACCGCCAGGAGCCGCTGACCGGCGTCCCGGGAGGCGGCCTCCCCGCTGGCGGCCCCGCACGTTCGGGTCGAGGGTGGGTAGACGCCGGACCGACGGGAGGTGGGTGGCGGTGAGCGGTGACGACGCGGTGCTGGGCGGTGTGCTGGCCCGGTTGCTGACGCGCTCACGGGCGCACGGGCCGGCGGAGCTGCCCGGGCTGGTGGAGGAGGCGGTCCGCGGGCTCGGCGCCGAGGGAGCGCGGATCCTCCTCGCCGACGTCCAGCAGCGGCACCTCGTTCCGCTCCCCGGGGCCGGGGAGGGCGGATCCGAGGGCGATGTCGACATCGAGGGGACGCTGGGCGGCCGCGCCTACCGGCTGCAGCGCACCCAGCTCTCCACCGGATCGCCCGCCGTCGGCTGGTACCCCCTGGTCGACGGGGTCGAGCGGATCGGTGTCCTGCGGATCGAAGGGCAGGCTCGGGACGAGGGCGCGATCGCCCGCTATGAGGCGCTCGCCTCCCTCGTCGCCCTGCTGGCGGTGTCGAAGAGCGCCTACAGCGACATCATCGTCGAGGTCGGGCGCAGGCACCGGATGAGCCTGCAGGCCGAGCTGCTCTGGGCGTTCCTGCCGCCACGCACCATCGGCACCAGGGACGTCACCTCCAGCGCCGTCCTCGAACCGGCCTACGACGTGGGCGGGGACGCCTTCGACCACGCGGTGGCGCGCGGGCACCTGCACCTGTCGGTGTTCGACGCGATGGGCCACGACCTCGCCTCCGGCGGTGCCAGTTCGGTCGCGCTGGCGGCCTGCCGCTCCACCCGGCGGGCCGGCGGCGGTCTGGCCGACATCGTCCGGGCCATCGACCGCACGCTGGCCCGGTGGATCCCCGACCGGCTGCTGACCGCGGTGGTCGCCGACCTCGACACGGCCACCGGCGAGCTGTCCTGGGTCAACCGCGGCCACCCCGCGCCGCTGCTCGTCCGCGACCGCCGCATCGTCCCGGACGCCCTGCTGCGCCGGGCCGAGCTGCCGCTCGGGCTCGGCTTCCACGAGGACGCGCCGCAGGCCGTGCACCACGCCAGGCTCCAGCCCGGCGACCGGGTCCTGGTCCACACCGACGGCGTCACCGAGGCCCGCTCGGCCTCCGGTGAACTCTTCGGCGAACAACGGCTGGCCGACACCCTCGTCCAGCACATGGCCGGCGGAGAACCCGCCCCGGAGGCCCTGCGCCAGCTGATCCACGCCCTGGTCACGCACCAGGACCACGAGTTGCGCGACGACGCCACCATCCTGCTGGCGGAGTGGCACCCGCACCGGCCCGGTCGCTGAGACCGGCCGGGCGGCGCCTCGGCCGTACCGGGCAATTTCGGACGCGTCCTGCGGCCGGTCGCGCGCGGGCGGCCCGGGGATGTGGCAGGCAGGAGGGCGGCGGCCCCGTCCCTGCCCGTGCCCGGCGAGGGCGGAGCGGCCGACCGCGTCCCGCGACCTCCTGCGACCGAACGGAGCCCCGCCCATGCGCCGACGCCGCGGCGTCCTGCTGACCGCCGCCCTCCTGGCCCAGCTCGCCGCCGGGCCGTCCCATGCGGTGTCGTCCGATCCGGTCGACCAGTGCGGGGTGGTGCGCAGCGGTGACACTCCGCTCGGCGGTGCCGAGGTGACGCTCTACCAGGCGGGGGACGGGTCGGGCGCCGCGCCGCGGGTGCTGGCCCGCGCCCGCAGCGGGAAGGACGGGCGGTTCGGCCTCGACTACCGCCGTCCGGACGACCCGCGCGCCGTGCTCTATGTGCTCGCCGACCTGCCGCGCGCCGGGGAGCGGGGGCCGCAGCACGGCCCGGTGGTGCTCGCGGCCGTGCTCAGCGGTGCCGACGCCCCGCCCGAACTCGTCGTCAACGAGCGGACCACCATCGCCGTCGCCTACGCCCTGGCCCGCTTCACCGGCCCGGCCGGCATCTCCGGCACCGACCCCGGACTGCCGAACGCCGCCGCCGTCGCGCACAACCTCGCCGACACCGGCACCGGCGGCATCGCCGCGACGCTCGCCGCCCCGCCCAACGGTGCGCAGACGTCCACCCTGGCCGCGTTCAACACCCTCGCCAACCTGCTCGCCGCCTGCGTCACCGGTGACTCCTGCGACCGGCTGTTCGACCTGGCCCGCCGCCCCGGCCGCGCCCGGCCCCGGGACACCCTGCGGGCCGCCGTGGACATCGCCCACGACCCCGGCCACAACGCCGCCGCCCTCTTCGAGCTCGCCGCCACCACCCCGGGCTACCGCCCCGCGCTGCCCGCCGCCCCGGCCGCCTGGACCGTCGCCCTGCGCTACGCCGGCGATGGCCGGGAACTCGACGGCCCCGGCAACCTCGCCTTCGACCGGGACGGCAACGCCTGGGTCACCAACAACTACCGCTACGGCGCCGACCCGGCCGTCCCGGTCTGCGGCGGCGACACGGTGCTCAAGTTCACCCCCACCGGCCGCGACGCCCCCGGCGCGCCCTTCCGCGGCGGCGGCGTGTACGGCGCCGGCTTCGGCGTCACCGTCGACGCCCGGGGCAGCGCCTGGGTCGGCAACTTCGGCTTCCAGGGCTCCGGCTGCCCGATCGACCCGACGCCGCTGGAGCGCAGCGTCTCGCAGTTCGCCCCGGACGGCACCCCGCTCTCCCCGCCCGACGGCTGGCGCCGGGGCGGCATCGCCCAGCCCCAGGGCATGGCCGCCGACCGGGCCGGCACCGTCTGGGTGGCCAACTGCGGCGGGGACAGCGTGACCAGGATCCCGGACGGCGACGCCACCCGCGCCCGGGAGGTGCCCACCCCCGGCCTGCACAAGCCCTTCGGCGCCGCGGTCGACCCCGCCGGACGGCTCTGGGCCACCGGCAACGGCAGCGACAGCGTCCAGCTGCTGGCCCCCGACGGCACCCCGGAGCGGACCGTCACCGGCGGCGGCCTGCGCCGTCCGCTCGCCGTCGCCACCGACAGCCGGGGCAACGCCTGGGTCAGCAACAGCGGCATCCTGCCGGTGCCGTGCGGGGACGGCACGGCGGCCGAGCTGGCGGACGCCGCCGTCGGCGGCGACAGCGGCCCGCGCCCGGGCGCCTCGGTCACCCTGATCGGGCCCGACGGCACCCCGGCCCCCGAACCCTTCGCCAACGGCGGCCTGTTCCTGCCCTGGGGCATCGCCGTCGACGGGGAGGACACCGTCTGGGTGGCGAACTTCGGCGGCCACCGGGTGGCCCGGCTGTGCGGCACCGACCTCACCGCCTGCCCGCCCGGCTTCCGGACCGGACAGCCGATCTCCCCGCCGGACACCGGCTATCCGAGCGACGGGCTGGAGCGGAACACCGGCCTGCAGATCGACCCCTCGGGCAACGTCTGGCTGGTCAACAACTGGCGCACCGTCCCCGTCCAGACCAACCCGGGCGGCCATGAGCTGGTTGTGCTGGTCGGCGCCGCCGCGCCGGTCCCGGCCCCGAAGCTCGGCGGACCCGGCCGGCCCTGACCGACGGCCCGGCCCGGCGCGGTGCGGGTGCCGGCCGGCGTCGGGCGCAGGGCCGAACGGCCCACGCCCCTCGCCGACCGGGCCCCGGCCGGGGATCCTGCGAGGGGGATCCTGCGAGCGGGAGCGTCCGAGGGGAGGGCGGAACGCGGAGAGCGTGACCCCGCGGGGACCGTGAGCCGAGGAGCCGACCCATGAACCGCACCCCCGACCTCGACGCCGTCCGGCGGGCGGACGCCGCCGAGGTGGCCCGCCGGATCGCCGAGCACCGCGACCAGCTGGGCCTGGACGACCGGGCCCTGGCCCACCAGGCGGCCATGTCGCCCGCCTACTTCCGGCACCTGCTGGAGGCGGGCCCGGCCTTCGATCCGGCCGGGTTCGTCCGGATCGCGGCCGCGCTCCGGATGACCTGGGCGGAGCTCCTGGAGGGCCGCACGGACGCCCCGCCGGGGCAGTCGCAGCCCCCGCCGGGGGCGCCGAGGCCGCTGCTGCTGCACCTCTCCGAACCGGAGTGCTGGCTCCTGCTGGGCACCCACGGGGTCGGCCGGGTGGGCCTGCCCGGCACGCCGGCGCCCACCGTCTACCCGGTGAACTACGCCGTCGACGGCCGGACGGTCGTCTACCACACCTCGCCCCACAGCGCCGCGGCGGCGGCGGACGGTTCGCCCGTCTCCTTCCAGGCCGATCACATCGACGACCGGCTGATCGAGGGCTGGAGCGTGCTGATGCTCGGCGCGGCGCACCACGTCGACGACCCCGAGGAGGAGCGCCGGCTGACCCGGCTGCCCGGCTCGACACCCTGGGCGGGCGGCGACCGCCCGCTCTGGGTGCGCGTCACCCCGGACGAGGTCACCGGCCGCCGCCTCGGGGCCGGCTGAGCGCGTCCGCGCCAGGGCGCGTATCGAGTCGTGATCCTCGGGCGGTCCTGGTGAGGCCTTCGATCCAGGACGCATGGGACACGGCCGGTGCCCGGCTCAGGTTCCGGGGAGGATCCGGCGCGTTTCGTAGGCCCACATCGCGATCTCGACCCGGTTGCGGGCGCCGAGCTTGGCCATCAGGCTGGCCAGATGCGTCTTCACCGTGCTGAGGCTGATGTGCAGCGCATCGGCGATCTCGGTGTTGGTCAGCCCGCGGGCGACGGCGAGGAGCACCTGCTCCTCGCGGGCGGTGACGGGGGAGACCGGCTGGGCCAGGGGCCGTCCGGCGGGCAGGTCGGCGAACGCCTGGAGCAGACGGACGGTGACGCTGGGCGCGATGAGCGCCTCACCGCTGGACGCCGACCGTACGGCCTGGGCCAGCAGGTCCGGTCCCGTGTCCTTGAGGAGGAATCCGCGGGCGCCGGCACGCATCGCGCCGTAGACGTACTCGTCGAGGTCGAACGTGGTGATGACGACCACGGCCAGCGGGTCGGCGACGCCCTGGCCGGCGACCAGCCGGGTGGCCTCGAGTCCGTCGAGCACGGGCATGCGGATGTCGAACAGACAGACGTCGGGGCGCAGTTCGCGGGCCAGCCGGACCGCCTCCCGGCCGTCTGCGGCCTCGCCGACCACCTCGATGCCGGGCTGGGCGTTCAGCATGATCCGCAACCCGGTGCGGATGATCGTCTGGTCGTCAGCGACCAGGACGCGAATGGACACCGCTCTCGTTCCTCGCTCTCGGCAGTTCGGCGTCGACATGCCAGCCCCGGTCGGTACCCGGGCCGGCTCGTAGTGTGCCGCCGAGCAGCGTCGCGCGCTCGCGCAATCCGGTGAGTCCGTATCCGTCGCGCCCCCGGCCGGTGCGCCGGCCGTTGTCCCGCACGCTCACCCGCACCGTGTGCCGTTCCGCGGCGACGTGGACGACGACCTCGGTCGCGTCGACCGCATGGCGCAGCGCGTTGGTCACCGACTCCTGCACGATCCGGTAGACGGCCGCGTCCACGGCCGGGGGCAGCGCGTCCAGCTCGCCGTCGAGCCCCAGGTCGACCCTGAGGCGACCACCCGGGGTGCGCACCAGGCGCTCCAGATCCGCGACACCGGCAGGCGGCGCCAGCTCGGCGCCGATCCCGCGGTCGCGCAGCGCGGCGACCATGGCGCGCATTTCCTCCAGCGTGCGAGCCCCTTCCTCCTCGACCCCCTCCAGCGCCCCGACGGCGGCGGACGGGTCGGTGCCCGCGAGCACCCGGCCCGCCTGAGCGATGATCACCATGGCCGACACGTGGTGGGCCACCGTGTCGTGCAGTTCCCGGGCGAGCCGCTCGCGCTCGCGGGAGCGCACCTGCTCCAACTGCCGCTCGCGAGCGGTCACCCGGAAGCGCACGGCAGCCCCGACCACGCCGGGCAGCAGCAGGAAGACGAAGCCCACGACCTGTTCGACGACCGGGGTCCCGTCCGTGGCGACACACAGCGCGCCGACCGCGAGGATCACCGCGCCGCCCAGCACGATCTCCCGTCCCGATCCCCACCGGGGCAGCGCGTACACCAGCACGAGCACGACCGCGCCGGTGTACAGGCCGACGGGCTCGCGCGGTCCGGCGACGAGCGAGGCCACCGGAAGCAGGCTCACCGAGCCGAACGCCAGCGTCACCGTCGCCAGCGGGCGGGTCCGGCGCCACAGGGGCAGCAGGCACAGCCATACGGCGGACACCACCGCCACCGGCCGCCACACGACGTCCTCGCGCAGGGCGGCCTCCAGCGCCACACCGGCGAGGCCCGCGGCGAGCAGCGCCCAGTCCCGCCGCACCCGGGCGGGCGCGGCGGGCGGCCGGGGTTCGTTCCACAGGGTTCGCAGGTCGTCTCGCAGCACGTACTCAGCCTAGGGACAGCGGCGTGCCGCGCATCGGCCGAAAGGACGGGTCGTCACTCCTCCCCGGGGCCGACGGATCCGCGGCCCGCGGGCCGATGCCGCGGAGCGCCGTGGCGACGAGCCTCGGCATCGGCGGCCGTACAAGGACGGCCGACGAGGTGGTTGGAGGACCCGATGCTCTCGAAAGCCCTGTTGCGCCTGGGCGCAAGCGCCGCCCGCCATCCCTGGCGGGTGATCGCGGCATGGCTGATCGCCGGCACGCTCGCCGTCCTCGCCGCCGTCGCCGTCGGCGGGCGGACCGCGGACTCGATGACCGCTCCGGGACTGGACTCCCGACGGGCCGCGGAACTGATCGAGCGGGCAGGCACCGGCCAGGAGGGGATGACCGCCCAGGTGGTCGTCACCCCCCTCGGCGACGGAACGACGTTCTTCGCCGACGACAGCGCGCGGACCGCTCTCACGCGGCTGCGGGCCGAGGTGGAGCGGCTGCCGCACGTGCTCGGCACGAGCGACCCGGCGGGGGCCCTCGACACGGGCGGGGACACCGCCGTGCGCGGCGGCCTCGTCTCGGCCGACGGGCGGATCGCGGTCGTCCGGGTGCAGTATCCCGACCAGAGCCGGCTGTCGGCCGAGGACCTCGACGCCCTCGTCGAGCTCGGTGACCGGCTGCGCGCCGAACTGCCCCTGCGCATCGAGATGGGCGGGAACCTCTTCTACGCGTTCTCCGACCCCGACGGCGGCGTCAGCGAGCTGATCGGCCTTCTCGCCGCGGCCGCGATCCTGTTCCTGGCCTTCGGTTCGCTCGTCGCCGCCGCGCTGCCGATCGGCATGGCGGTCTTCGGGCTGACCGTCGGGGTCGCCACGATGACGGTACTGGCGGGGGTGACGGACGTCCCCACCTTCGCACCGGTCCTGGGCAGCATGGTCGGGCTCGGAGTGGGCATCGACTACGCGCTGTTCGTGCTCGCCAGGCACCGGGAGTACCTCGCGCGCGGGCTCGATCCGCGCGAGGCGGCCGGACGGGCGGTGGCCACGGCGGGGCGGCCCGTGGTCTTCGCCGGCGGCACCGTCGTCGTGTCGATCCTCGGCATGGCGGTCGCGAACGTGCCGTTCATGACGGTGGGCGGCCTTGCCGTCTCGATCGTCGTCCTGACCATGGTGCTGGCGTCGGTGACGCTGCTGCCGGCCTTCCTGGGCGCGGCCGGCCCGCGTCTGGGCCGGGCCGGTCGGATCGCCCGGGCCCTGCGGGCGGGGCGGCCGGGCCGATTCGGCCGCGGGCGGGACACCGGGGCGGGCGCCGTCCCCGCCGCCGGGTGGCGGCGCTGGATCGGGCACGTCAGCCGGCACCCGGTGCCGTACGCGGTCGGCGCGGCGGGGCTGCTGCTGACGGCGACGCTGCCCGTGCTCGGCCTGCGCGTCGGCCTGCCCGACGACGGGTCGCTGCCTCAGAGCCGTACCGAGCGCCGCGCGTACGACCTCGTCGCCGAGGGGTTCGGCCCGGGCACCAACGGTCCCCTCGTCATCGCGGCGGACCCCGCGGGTGATCCGGGAGTGCTGGACCGTCTCGTCGCCACGGTCGCGGCGGACCCGGGCATCGCATCCGTCGCGCCGCCGCACATCGATCGGGCCACCGGCATCGCGACCCTCGTGGTGTTCCCGGCCACCAGCCCGCAGGAGAAGGCCACGGCCGAGACCATCGCCCGGCTGCGCACCGAGGTACTGCCCACGGCGATCGGGCACGGCACGGCCAGGGCCCACGTCGGCGGCGCCGCCGCGAGCCTGTCCGATGTGGGCCGACGCACCAGCCAACGCCTGCCGGTGTTCGTCGCCGCCGTGCTGGCGCTGTCGTTCCTGCTGCTGATGCTGGTCTTCCGCTCGGTACTCGTACCGCTCAAGGCGGTACTGCTGAACCTGCTGAGCATCGGCGCGGCCTACGGCCTCATGGTCGTGGTCTTCCAGTGGGGCTGGGGAGGCGCACTCATCGGGCTGGAAGCGACGGTTCCGATCGTGTCGTTCATCCCGATGTTCCTCTTCGCCATCCTGTTCGGCCTGTCGATGGACTACGAGGTGTTCCTCCTCTCCCGCGTACGCGAGGAGTACCTGCGCACCGGCGACAACGGCACGGCGATCGTCGAGGGTGTCTCGGGCACCGCCCGGATCATCACCTCGGCCGCCCTCATCATGGTGGCGGTCTTCCTGTCCTTCGCCGTCGCCGACGACCCCTCCACCAAGATGTTCGGGCTCGGCCTGGCCACCGCGATCTTCATCGACGCCACGGTCGTCCGCATGGTGCTGGTACCGGCGACCATGACACTCCTCGGCCGGGCCAACTGGTGGCTGCCGAGGTGGCTGGACCGGACACTTCCCCGAGGCCCGGTCGGCATCGACGCCGCCGACGGCACCGACGTGGAATCCACGGGCGAGGCCCCTCGTCCACGGCTGGTCGACCGTTGACCCGGCTCCCGCCCGCCCTTGGCGTCCGGCACCTCGGCGCGTCACCTACGGCGCGGGGGAGCTGCCCGGAGTCTCGTCGCATCGGGTGGCGATGCCTCGCCGTGCCTCGAACTTGCTGATCACCCAGAGCTTGTTGATCACCCATGGGCGAGGGCACCGGGGCCCGGCGTCCGGCTTCCGCACGGCTACTGCTCCGCGGCCCAGGGGTCGGACAGCCAGAGGATCCGGAAGACCTGCTCCGGAGGGTAGGTGGTGAAGCCCCCGCCGTCCTGCTTGAGGTCCACCCAGCCCTGCTCGTTGAGGCGGGCCTTGCCCTGGTCGGCGGCGTGCCCGCCCTCGCTGACGGAGGTGAACAGGATCCTGGCCTCGACCCACGGTGTCTGTGTCATGTCTCGACTGTTCCCGCCGCCGGAGCGCCCCGCCACCCGGTGTGGGCCGGGTGGCGGGGCGAGGCGCGTCCGGGCCGGGGGTCAGACGCCGAGGGCCTGGAGGATCGGGCGGCCCAGGGTGCCGAGCCAGCCGGCCAGCGCCGAGAGCGGTCCGATCAGGCCGGTGCCGGCGGCCACCAGCGCGCCGGCCGAGCTGAGCATCCGGGTGACCCGGGTGAGCCGGCCCGCCACCGCCTCGCGGTCCGGCTCCGGCCGGGTGACCTCGGTGTCCAGCGCGTCGAGCTCGGAGTGGACCTCGGGGGCCACCGCCGGGGGCAGCGGGGCCCGGTCCACGGCCGTGCGGAGTTCGCCGACCAGCTCCCGCACGTCCCGTCCGTCCGCCGTGAGCCGGCCGCGCTGGCCTCCGTGGACGGTCTGGTCGCCGGCGACGTTGTTGACGACGCCGCCCTGCTGGCTGCCGATGTTGAAGACCATGACGCTCCCTTCGCCAGGGGCCCGGGCCGCCTCAGCCGGACGGCGACGGGCGCGGGTTGAGCCGGCGCTCCTCGTCCCGCTCGTACCGGCGCTGCCGGACCACGGTCCTGATCAGCACCGCGCCGCCGCCGACCAGCAGCACCGCCCCGGTCAGCCCGACCGCGATGCTGGCGGTGTGCGCGATGGACTGGATCCGCTCGCTGAGCGCGTCCGGGTACGAGCCCTCCCAGCCGAGGAAGGCGCTGCCGAGCAGGGCGAGCGCGAGGCCCCAGAGCAGCACGTGCCGGGACGTCGTCTTGAGGACGGCGAGCTTGCGGAAGAAGGTCTCGCGACGGGCCACTTCCAGGTGGTCGTCCCGGTAGATGTAGTTGACCTGGTCCCGGCCGATGTTGCTGAGGTTCTCCGCGATCTGGTCGTCGATCTCGAAGTGGGACGCCGCGTTGTACTGGTGGCCGCCGACGTTGTTGAGGTTGCCCTCGGCCACCTGCCGGTCGACGTCGAACCGGGGTTCCGCCCCGTACCGCGGCGCGCCGGGCGTCGCGCTCGGCGGGGAGGGCGGCGGGGAGGGCGGTGGCGAGGACGGCCCGGCGTTCGGCGGCGCGTTCGGCGATGGGACGTCCAGCAGGGGCAGCGCCGCGGCGGGCGCCGCCGCGCGGTGCGGCGGAGGCGGGGCGGGCGGCTTCGGCGGGGCGGCGGGCCCGGGCCAGGCCGGTGCGGGCGGCTGGTCGCCGGCGGTCCCGTACGGGGTCTTCTCCCGTGCGGCGCTCTCGTCCAGTGCCAGCGCGGGCACCGGCGTAGGGGCGCCCGCGCCGACGTGCCGGGGCTCCGGGGGCCGCTCCTTCGTGATCAGTGTGGCGGGCTCCGGCTCCGGTTCCGACTCCCGGGTGCCGCTGTCCGGGCCGGCCACCGCGGTCACCGCGTCCGCCGGCTCCTCGTAGTGCGCCTCCAGCGGGCCGAAGCGGAGGACGTCCCCACCGCGGAGGATCTCCTGGCCCAGCACCCGGTGCCCGTTCAGCCGGGTGCCGTTGGTGGAGCTCAGGTCCTCGACGGTGGCGTGCCCGCCGGCCCACCACACCACGGCGTGCCGACGGCTGAGCAGCGGGTGCACCAGTTGCAGCCCGCAGGTGGCGTCCCGGCCGACGAGTAACGGCTCGTGGTCGAGTACGTACGCCTGGCCGCGGACTCGGTCCGGGCCGTCGACGATCAGCCGAGGTAAGGCCTGATCCTGTGAGGGCGGGCTCATGGCGCGACCTCCTACCGGGGTGCGACCGGTGGAACCGGTGGGCCGCCGGGGGCGGTGAAACGCTTCGCCGCCCGCCGGCTCGAATGCGTTCACTTCCAGTAAAGGCCACTTCGGGCCCGGAGCACAGCCCCGTCCGGCCCTTTCCGGCCGTCCGGTGGCCGGAACCCGGGCCGTTCCCGGCCCCTGTCGGCGGCTGACGGCCCGGAGGGCGGGTCCGGGCCGCGCGGAGCACCGACACAGCGGTACGATGCCCGTACTGAGCGTGACGAACCGGGAGGTCTCCCATGAGCGTGACGAACCGGTACCGGGACGCCTGGGAGGGCTTCTGGCGGGACGCGCCCGAGGGCGAGGGGGCGGTGATCTGGGACGCGGAGCCCGCCCTGACCGCCGAGCGACACCTCGCGCTGTTCGCCCCCCACCTGGCCGACCCGGAGCTGCCGGTCGTCGACCTCGGCTGCGGCAACGGCACCCAGACCCGCTTCCTCGCCGAGCGCTTCGCCCGCGTCCTCGGCGCCGACCTGTCCGCGGCCGCCGTCGGGCTCGCCCGGCGCTCGGACCCGGCGGAGCGGGCCGGGTACCTCCAGCTGGACGCCACCGATCCGGCGGCCGTCCGGGCGCTGCACGACCGCCTCGGCGACGCCAACGTCTACCTGCGCGGGGTGATCCACCAGAGCGAGCCGGCCGACCGCCGCAAGGTCGCCGAGGCCGTCGCCACCCTGCTCGGCGACCGCGGCCGGGCCTTCCTGGTCGAGCTCTCCGAGGCGGCCAAGGGCGTCCTGGGCGCGCTCGCCCGCGACCCGGCCGGCCCGCCCGCGAAGCTGCGCCCGGTGTTCGCGCACGGCCTGGCCCCCGCCGAGGTCGCCGACGCGGCCTTCGGCGCCCTGCTCCGGGCGTCCGGTCTCACCGTCCTCGACTCCGGTGAACTGCCGCTGGCCACCACGGAGTTCACTCCCGGGGGCGAGCGGATCGAGCTGCCGGCGCACTGGGTGGCCGTGGCCCCGGACGGCGCCCGGCCGGCCTGAGCCGCCCCGCGCCGGGCGGCTCGTCGGCGGCGTCCGGTGAACCGGGAGGGGGCATCCGCGCGTCGTTCCCGATGTGACTGTTCTGCTGCCCGCCCCACCGTTCCGTGTCCCCGCGCCGCCCGCCGGCGCCGCGATACCCGGCGCCCTCGCCCGGAGGAGCGGGTGAGGGCCCCGCGCCTCGGCGTCCTCGGTGACCGTCCCGGGTACGCGGCGGTCGCGCTGGCGGTGGTGGCCGCCGTGACGGCGGGCCTGCTGTGGTGGAAGCCGTGGGCCGCCGGGTCGCCGGGATCGAAGCCGCTGGCGTTCACGACGGCGGCCGGCGGCTCCGAGCGGTTCGGCACCGGGGAGAAGCTGTACCGGTACAAGGTGCGGGCGGAGGACGGGCTGAAGATCGGCCCGGACCAGTTCGCCGCCGAGGTGGACAAGGTCCTCGGGGACGTCCGGCGCGGCTGGGCGGCGGGCGGCGCCTGGTCGTTCCAGCGGGTGGCCGCCGACCCGGTGGACTTCACCGTCTACCTCGCCACCCCGGCGTCCACCGACCGGATCTGCGGCCAGTACGGGCTGGACACCGGCGGCTGGGTGAACTGCGCGGCCAACCGCCAGGTGGTCATCAACCTCAAGCGCTGGACCGAGCTGTCGGAGTTCTACGTCGGACAGCCCGAGGAGTACCACGCCCTCGCCGTCAACCACGAGGTCGGGCACATCCTCGGGCAGTGGCACGTCGACTGCCCCGCTCCGGGGGCGCCCGCGCCGGTGATGATGCAGCAGATCAAGGGCCTGCACGGCTGCGTGCCGAACGGCCGCCCGTACGGCGAGGACGGCACCCTGCTCACCGGCCCGCCGGTCGCGGCGGCCACACCCCTGCCGTGACCCCCGCCGGACGGTCCGCCGGGCCGATGCCCCGCCCGGCGGACCTTCCCGCACACCCGTCCGCGCGCCGCTACACCCCGGCCCGGTCGGCGGCCGGGGACGCGCCCGCCGGGAGGTCGGCGTCCAGGGCGCGCAGGATGTCCTCGACGCTCTGCCTGGCGTCGCCGAACAGCATCGCGGTGTTCTCCCGGAAGAAGAGCGGGTTCTGCACCCCCGCGTAGCCGGAGGCCATCGACCGCTTGAAGACGATCACCTGCTCCGCCTCCCAGACCCGCAGCACCGGCATGCCCGCGATCGGACTGGCGGGGTCGTCCATCGCGGCCGGGTTGACGGTGTCGTTGGCGCCGATGACCAGGACGACACCGGTGGCGGCGAGGTCGTCGTTGATCTCGTCCATCTCCAGGACGATGTCGTAGGGCACCTTCGCCTCGGCGAGCAGCACGTTCATGTGCCCCGGCAGCCGCCCGGCGACCGGGTGCACGCCGAAGCGCACCTCCACCCCGCGCTCGCGCAGCCGCCGGGTGAGCTCCGCGACCGGGTGCTGCGCCTGCGCCACCGCCATGCCGTAGCCGGGCGTGATGACCACCGACTTGGCCTGCGCCAGCTGCCGGGCCGCCTCCTCGGCGCGGATCTCCCGGTGCTCGCCCTGCTCCTCGCCGCCGCCCGACGGCGCCTCGATGCCGAAGCCGCCGGCGATGACGGAGAGGAAGGAGCGGTTCATCGCCCGGCACATGATGTACGACAGATAGGCACCCGAGGAGCCGACCAGCGCGCCGGTGACGATGAGCAGGTTGTTGTCGAGCAGGAACCCGGCGGCCGCGGCGGCCCAGCCGGAGTAGCTGTTGAGCATGGAGACGACCACCGGCATGTCGCCGCCGCCGATCGAGGCGACCAGGTGCCAGCCCAGCACGAGGGCCAGCACCGTCACCGCGATCATCAGGCCGAGGCCCGGGCTGACCGTGAACCAGACCGTCAGCGCCGCGAACGCGCCCAGCGCGCCGATGTTCAGCGCGTTCTTGCCGGGCAGCATCAGCGGACGCGAGGCGATCCGCGCGGACAGCTTGAGGAAGGCGACGATCGAGCCGGTGAAGGTGACGGCGCCGATGAAGATGCCGATGAACACCTCGGCGTGGTGGATCCCCAGCAGGTCGCCGGAGACGGCGGTCTGGGCCGAGCCGTGCGCCTCGACCTCCAGATAGCTGTTCCAGCCGACCAGCACCGCGGCCAGGCCGACGAAGCTGTGCAGGACGGCGATCAGCTCCGGCATCTGCGTCATCTCGACCTGCCGCGCCCGCCACAGGCCGATCACCGCGCCCAGCGCCATCGCGAGGACGATCAGGGCGACGGCGCCCGCGGTGATGCTCTGCGCCGCCACCACGATGGTGGCGACCAGGGCGAGGGCCATGCCGGCGATGCCGTAGCCGACACCGGCGCGCGAGGTGCGGTGCTGGGAGAGCCCCGCCAGGCTGAGGATGAACAGCAGGGCGGCGACCAGGTCGGCGGCGTGGGCTGACGTGGTGGCGGTCATCGGCCTCAGCGCCTTTCGGGGGACGTCGAGAACATGCTCAGCATGCGGCGGGTGACGGCGAAGCCGCCGAAGATGTTGACGCTCGTCAGCAGCAGCGCCACGAAGGCCAGCACGGTGACCAGGGCGCGCTCGTGCCCGATCTGCAGCAGGGCGCCGACCACCACGATCCCGGAGATCGCGTTGGTGACCGACATCAGCGGGGTGTGCAGGGCGTGGTGGACCTTGCCGATCACGTAGTAGCCGATCACCACGGCCAGGGCGAACACCGTGAAGTTCCGGGCGAGCTGGGCCGGGGCGTAGGCGACCAGCAGGAACATCGCCAGCATCCCGGCGCCGATCAGGCCGAACCGCGCGGCCGGGGTGAGCCGGGGCCGCTTCGGCCCGGCGGGGGGCGCGGCGGGCGCGGCCGCGGGGGCGGGCGCGGCGGAGACCGCCACGGGCGGCGGCGGCCAGGTGACCTCGCCCGCGCGGGCCACCGTCACCGCCCGCTGCACCACGTCCTCGAAGTCCAGCACCAGCCGGCCGTCCTGGCCGGGGGTCAGCAGCTTCAGCAGGTTGGCCAGGTTGGTGCCGAACAGTTGCGAGGCCTGGGCCGGCAGCCGGGAGGCGAGGTCGGTGTAGCCGATGATGGTGACGCCGTTGCCGGTGACCACCGTCCGGCCGGCGACCGTGCCCTCGACGTTGCCGCCCTGCGCGGCGGCCATGTCGACGATGACGCTGCCCGGTTTCATCGCCGCCACGTCCGCCGCCGTGAGCAGGCGCGGGGCCGGCCGGCCGGGGATCAGCGCGGTGGTGACCACGATGTCCACGTCCCGCGCCTGCGCGTGGTAGAGCTCGGCCGCCGCGCGGTCGTAGTCGGCCGAGGTCGCCTTGGCGTACCCGTCGGCGCTCGCCTCCTGGGCGACGTCGACCGCCAGGTACTCGCCGCCCAGCGACCGCACCTGGTCGGCCACCTCGGGCCGCGGGTCGGTCGCGCGGACGACCGCCCCCAGGCTGGAGGCGGCGCCGATCGCGGCGAGCCCGGCCACCCCGGCCCCGGCCACCAGGACCTTCGCCGGGGGGACCTTGCCGGCGGCCGTCACCTGGCCGGTGAAGAACCGCCCGAACACATGGGCGGCCTCGATCACCGCCCGGTATCCGGCGATGTTGGCCATCGAGCTGAGCACGTCCATCGACTGGGCGCGCGAGATCCGCGGCACCGCGTCCAGCGCGAGCGCGGTGACCGGGCGCGCCGCCAGCGCGGCCAGCAGCTCGGGCCGCTGCGCCGGGGCGAGCAGGCCGATCAGGGTGGCGCCGTCGCGCAGCCGGGCGAGCTCGGCGGTCGAGGGGGCGTTGACCTTGAGGACGACGTCGGCCGCCCAGGCGTCGCCGGTCTCCGCGCCGGCCTCGGTGTAGGCCAGGTCGGTGAAGCCGGAGGCCTCGCCGGCCCCGGACTCGACCACGACCCGGTAGCCGAGGGCCAGGATGCCCCGGACCGTCGAGGGTGTCGCGGCGACCCGGGTCTCCCCGGGGGTCGACTCGGCGACCACGCCGATGCGCTGGGGTGGGTGGTGCGTGGAGCCCTGTGCGGTCATCATTCGTGCCTCTCTCATCGGAGAAACCGTTTGACGGCGGGATCCGCCTTCCCAGGGAGTCTCGCTCCCTCGGAGGCAGGAACCTACCCGCCACGGCCCCGCGTGGCGACGGGGCGTGGCCGTGACCTGCTTCACCGGTTCGTGTCCGGCCGGGCTCAGAATCCCCGGGCGGCGGCCCCGTCGCGCAGCAGGGCGAAGGCCGTGGCGGTCTCGTCGGCGGCGATCCGGCCGACCTCCTCGACGTCCTGGCCGTCGGCGAGCCGGGTCCAGACGGCGCGGGCCAGCACCTGGCGGACGGCCACGTACTGGGCGGCGAGCAGCCGGGCGGCCAGGCCGCCGTCCGGGTCCAGGGCCTCGGCGAGCGCGCGGGTGTCGGCGGCCAGGTACTCCACCAGGTGGGCGGAGAGGCTGGGGGTCTCGTAGACCAGCCGGAGGAAGGCGATCGACTGGGGGTGGGCGGTCATCCCGGTGCTGGGATCGTGCTCCGCCAGCCCGTCCAGGCGGTGGCGCTCCAGCGCGTCCAGCGGGGTGACGCCGGCGGGCCGGTCCCGCACCACCCGTCCGGCCTCGCCCAGGTGGTCGGCGAAGCGGTGCAGGACCAGCTCCTCCTTGCTGGCGAAGTACCGGAACAGGGTGGGCTTGGAGACCTCGGCGGCGGCGGCGATCTCGGCCACCGAGACCTCGTCGAAGCCCCGGCTGAGGAAGAGGGAGATGGCGGTGTTGGCGATGGCCTGGCGGGTGCGCTGCTTCTTCAGGGTCCGCAGGCCCGGGTCGCTGTCGTGCTCGGTGGTGTGCTCGGTCGGCTTCATGGGGCAAGCATAACTCAGGAATGTTTGTTACTCGGTTGCGTTCGTTGCTCGGTTGCTGTTCCATGGAGGGGTATCCGACCGGAAGGGGCGAGACACATGGCGACCGTGGTGATCGTGGGGGCGGGACCGACCGGACTGACCCTGGCGTGCGGGCTGGCCCGGCAGGGCGTGGCGGTCCGGGTGATCGACCGGGCGGGGGAGTTCCCCACCGGCTCGCGCGGCAAGACGCTCAACCCGCGCAGTCTGGAGGTGCTCGCCGACCTCGGCCTCGGCGAGCGGCTGGCGGCCGCGGGCCGCACCCATCTGCCGTTCCGCAAGTACTTCGACGGCGCGTTCGTCAACGAGACCGAGCCGTTCGCCGGGGCCCGGCCCACCGTCACCACCCCGTACCCGGCGAGCCTGTGGCTGCCGCAGACGCGGGTCGAACGGCTGCTGCGCGAGCGGCTCGCCGAGAACGGGGTGCGGGTCGAGCGCGGCACCGAACTGGTGGACCTCCGCCAGGACGGCGCCGGGGTGGAGGCCCGGCTCGCCGACGGCGGACGGATCACCGCCGAGTACCTGGTGGCCTGTGACGGCGGGCGCTCCACGGTGCGCAAGCTGCTCGGCATCCCGTTCGTCGGCGAGGGCGACCCGGAGCCGGTGATGGTCTGCGGGGACGTGGAGGTCGAGGGGCTGGACCCGGCCGCCTGGCACCAGTGGTTCGGGCCGCGGGGCGCGTTCATGCTCTGCCCGTTCACCGGCACCCGCCGCTGGCAGCTGCAGTCGAGCCCGGAGAGCGGCGCCGACGGCCGGCCGGTGGCCCCGTCGCTGGAGAGCTTCCAGCGGCTGGCCGCCCTGCACACCGGGCGCGCGGACCTGCGGCTGCGCAACGCCACCTGGCTGTCCACCTGGCGGGTCAACGTCCGGATGGCCGAGCGCTACCGCGAGGGGCGGGTCTTCCTGGCCGGCGACTGCGCGCACGTCCATCCGACGGCGGGCGGGCTCGGCATGAACACCGGGATCCAGGACGCCTGGAACCTCGCCTGGAAGCTCGGGTACGTGCTGCGCGGCCTCGCCGGCCCGGCCCTGCTCGACACCTACCAGGAGGAGCGGCTGCCGATCGCCGCCTGGACGCTCGATGTCACCAGCGCCGGAATGGCGGCCGTCACCGAGGGGAGCGTCACCCCGGGCGTCGGCGTCGAGGCCGGGCGGGTCGGCGACCTCACCGGCCTCGCGATGACCTACCGCTGGAGCAGCCTGGCCGCCGACCGCCTCGGCGGCCCCGTACGGGCCGGGGACCGGGCACCGGACAGCCGCTGCCCCGGGCCCGACGGCGCCCCGGCCCGGCTCTTCGACCGCTTCGCCGGTGACCACTTCACCCTGCTCGGCCTCGGCCCGGGCGCCCGCCCCGCGCTGGGCGGCCTGCCGCTGCCCGGCCACGTCCGCCCGGTGCCGCTCGACGACCCCGACGGCGCGGTCCGCCGGGCGTACGGGATCACCGGCGACGCCCTGGTCCTGGTCCGGCCGGACAACCACCTCGCCCTCACCGCCCGGCCGGACGACGGCGGCGCGGTGCTCGGGTACCTGGGCGGGCTCGGTTCCTGAGGGTGGTGGCCGGGCGTCAGGGGCGGGGGCGGATGGCCATGCCCGGCCGCCGGCGGTGGACCGTCAGGTAGACGACACCCTCCGGCCCCGCCGAGACGCCGCGCGCGGCGCCGCGCGGCACCACCCGCAGCACGCCCGGCTCCAGCGGCTGCGCGACGCCGCCGCAGCGCAGCGTGCCCCGGCCGGCGATGCCCAGCAGCAGCACGTCCAGGTCCGGTTCGACGTGCTCGGCGACGGCCGCCTCCGGTCGCAGCCGCACCACGTTGGCGTCCAGTTGGCGCTCCGCCCCGGTCAGCCGCCACAGCGCCCCGGCCCGGTCGGCGGCGGCCTCCCGCAGCAACGCGTCCAGGACCACGCCCTCGCCGAGGGCCTCCGCATCCGTCATGCCGGACATCATCGCATCCGTCCGGACCGGGTCCGCGGGGGCGGCGCCCCCACGGACGGACGGGTCGTCAGCCCCGCGGTCCGGCCAGGGTGACCGGAAGGCCGGCCTCGATCCGCTCCAGCAGCCGGCCGCCGTGGACGCCGGGGGTGTCGAAGTGGCGCAGCTCGTCGCTGTCGTCCTCGCCCTCGGTGCGCAGCACCTCGGGCACGAGCACGCTCTCGGGGGCGACCGGCGCGGCGTCCGGGTCGGGTGCCAGGTACGGGGGCGCGAGCACCGGGCCGTGCAGGGTGCCGCCGATCAGGTCCGGGCCGAACTCGGAGGACAGGATGGTGACCTGGGCGCGCAGATCGCCGTTGATCATCACCAGCTTCTCGGTCATGTTGCCGACGAAGGCACCGACCCGGACGTCCCCGCGGACCAGGAGCTTGGCGTCGCCCTCCAGGTAGACGGCGGCGGCCCGCAGGTCGCCGAGGACGATCAGGGCGGGGCAGCCGTCGTCGATGTTGAGGATCGCGCCGCCGACGGTGAGGTCGCCGTCGACGATGTAGCCGGTGCCCTCCAGGTCGGCGGCGTCGAGGTCGAAGTGCCCTTCGATCGCGAGGTCGCCGGCGTGGACGTCGTACTCCTCCTCGTAGAGGTTCTCGTACGAGTCCTCGGGCAGTGCGCGGCGCTCGAAGAGGGCGACGGACTCGTCCCAACTGTGCAGTGTGGTCGTGATGTTCATGGGCGGAACTGTGCCACGCGGCACTGTCAGCGGCCCCGGCCGGGCCGCCCCCGCCGCCGGGTCGGGCGGCGGGGGCGGCGGGCCTCAGGTGCGCGGCTGGTTGATGTTGACCAGCCAGGTGATGCCGAAGCGGTCGGTGCACATGCCGAAGACATCGCCCCACATCTGCCGCTCCAGGGGGACCAGTACGGTGCCGTCGCCGGAGAGCCGCTCCCAGTAGCCGCGCAGCTCGGCGTCGTCGTCGCCGCTGACGGAGACCGAGATGTTGTTGCCGGCCGTGTACGGCATGCCGGGCGGGGTGTCGGCGGCCATCAGCGTGAAGCCGGCGGTGGTCGTCAGCATGCCGTGCATGATCCGGTCGGCGCCCGGGCCGTCCCCGGCGCCGAACTCGCCGTAGGTGTTGAGGTTCAACTCGCCGCCGAAGGCGTCCCGGTAGAACTCCAGGGCCGGCCGGGCATCGCCGGTGAAGTTGATGTAGGGGTTCAGGATGGAGGGCATGGGTGATCCCTTTCGTGGGGGAATGTCCGTTCCGTAGCGTAGGGAAAACGGCGCCCGGGCGCCGTTCGACGCCCCGGCGACCCATGTGCTCGGCATCGGCCGGACCGTCGGCGCCGGCCCCGTCGGCCCCGCCGCCCTGGCCGGGCAGGCGATGAGGCTCTCCTGGACACCTTTCCAGGACAGCTCGCGGAACAGGTCCTAAGGTCGGGCGGTATGACAACCGCTCTGGTGTTGATCGATCTGATGCCGCGCATCATCGCGCTGCCCCTCGCCCCGCACACGGGTGACGAGGTGCTGAAACGATGCCGCGAGCTGGCCGAGGCCTTCCGCGCGCAGGGGCGGCCGGTGGTCCAGATCCGCGTCGACCGGCCGAACGTCGCCGAGCAGCCGCCGGGCAGCGACTTCGCGCCCGGCCTGGTGGAGCAGGGCGACGTCGTCCTGGTGAAGCGCAGCATCGGCGCGTTCGCGACCACGGACCTCGACGCCCGGCTGCGGGAACTGGGCGTCGACACGGTCGTCCTGGGCGGACTGGTCACCACCATGGGCGTGGAGTCCACCGCCAGGGCCGCGAGCGATCTCGGCTACCGGGTCGAGTTCGTCGCCGACGCCATGTCGGCCACGGCCGCGGAGGAACACGACTTCGCGGTGGCGAGGACCTTCCCGCGCTTCGGCCGGGTCACCACGACGCAGGACCACCGGTAGGCATCCACGCCGTGGGTCCGAGGCGATCACGATTCATCAGGAGGGAAGCGACGATGGACGTCACCAACAGCATCGCGGGCACGGTGCACATCTCGGGCCGGGTGGTCCAGGCCGGCCGGCTGTCGACCGGGCCGGTCCTCGACGAGGCCGCCGAGGCCGCGATCGGGGCCGGGCTGGCCACCGAGGGCGACCCGGTGACCCTGGGCCGCGGGGAGTACGCGGCGGTGCTGGCGCTGCTCGACCACCTGGGGGCGAGCGGCTCCGAGGCCGTACGGGCCCTGGCGGAGCGCCTGGCGGGCCGCTGACCCCGCCGCCCGGCGCGGGGGAGGGGGCCGGCGCACACGCTCGGCGGCGGCGCCCGGACGTTCGGCGACCGCGTCACCGTCAGCGGGGCCGGGAACCGGGGAACCCCGGCCGCGCCGCGCGATCCGCGGCCACGGGTGACGCGGGCGCGCCGGAGCCCCGGCCGTACGGCGGCGGTGAGACCGCCGGACGGCCGGGGCCGGACGGGGACAGGTGGTTCAGGAGGCCACGAACGCGACGAGGTCCTTGGTGAACTCGGCCTCGTAGGCGCCGACCAGGCCGTGCGGCGCGCCCGGGTAGACCTTCAGGGTGCCCTGGGGGAGCAGCTTGACGGACTTCTCGGCGGCGGCCGCGATCGGGACGATCTGGTCGTCGTCGCCGTGGGCGACCAGCACCGGGATGTCGATCTTCTTGAGGTCCTCGGTGAAGTCGGTCTCCGAGAACGCCGCGACGCAGTCGAGGGCGTTCTTCAGACCGGCCTGCATGCCCTGCAGCCAGAACTCGCGGCGCTTGCCCTCGGAGGTCGCGGCGCCGGGGCGGTTGAAGCCGAAGAAGGCCTCGCTCAGGTCGTAGTAGAACTGCGACCGGTCGGTGGCGACACCCGCGCGGATGCCGTCGAAGACGGAGAGCGGGGTGCCCTCGGGGTTGTCGTCGGTGCGCAGCATGAGCGGCGGGACGGCGCCCAGCAGCACGGCCTTGCGGACCCGGGCGCTCCCGTGCCGGCCGAGGTAGCGGGCGACCTCGCCGCCGCCGGTGGAGTGGCCGACCAGCACCGCGTCGGTGAGGTCGAGCTGGTCGAGCAGCTCCGCCAGGTCGTCGGCGTACTGGTCCATGTGGTTGCCGTCCCACGTCTGGGTGGAGCGGCCGTGGCCGCGCCGGTCGTGGGCGATGACCCGGAAGCCGGCCGAGGCGAGGGCCACGGCCTGGTTCTCCCAGGCGTCGGCGTTCAGCGGCCAGCCGTGCGACAGGACGACGGGCCGTCCGGTGCCCCAGTCCTTGTAGAACTTCTGCGAACCGTCGGAGAGGGTGATGAAGGGCATGACGGCCTTTCGGTCGTGCTCGTTGAGCAGGGAGGATGTCGGGCCGGGGACGCGATCGTGGGCGTTCCGGCCGGCTGACTCCCAGCATGACCGGCCGAACGGCCGGTGGCACGGCCACGGCGCCTTCCGTGCACCGTCAGGCAAGTGCAGTGCGGTCCGGGGCAGCTCCCCCGGTGGCGGGGGAACCGGCCGGATGCGAACCGCCGGGCCCGTTCCTAGGCTGGTGGCATGGGCGATTTCGACACGTTCACGGCCCTGCTGGACTATCCGGTGTACGTGGTCACCGCGCCCGGGCCGCCGCCGGCGGGGTGCCTGGTCGGGTTCGCGGGCCAGTGCTCGATCGCCCCCGCGCGGTTCGTGGTGTGGATCTCCAAGGCCAACCACACCTACGACGCGGCCCTCGCGGCGGACGCGCTCGGCGTCCACCTCCTGCCGTACGGGCACGGGCTGGCCACTCTGTTCGGCGGGCGCAGCGGCGACGACACCGACAAGTTCGCGGGCGTCGAGTGGTACCACGGGCCGTACGGCGTGCCGGTGCTCGCGGAGGCCCCCGCGTGGTTCGTCGGCCGGGTGCTGGACTGCGCCGACTGGGGCGACCACACCGGCCTGCTGCTGGCCCCGGTGGCCGTCGGCGCCCCGCCGGTGGGCGCCGTGCCCGTGCTCTCCTACCGCGACGTCTCCGGCATCGACGCCGGCCACCCGGCCTGACCCCGGCGCGCGCCGCCGGTCCGGGCGGCCCGGCTCACCAGGCGGTGCGGTGGCCGCTGGTCCTGAGAGTGGATGCCGATGGTGCGGGTGGTGCCGTCGGCGTTCGGCGCGGTGCCCTGGCAGCGGGCCGCCAGGTCGAGCGTGCCGGTGAGCGCGCTCCTCACGGCGGTGCCGAGGTTGCCGCTCTCGCCGTTGTGCAGCAGCTCCACCCGGCAGCCGGCCTTCTTCGGGGCCACCAGCCGGTCGGCGCCCTGGACCCGGGTGGCCGCCAGCCCCGCCGCGACACGGACCTTCACCTGTTCCCCCTTCGGACGCGCGCTCCGCTGCGGTGCGCGACTGTACGGTACATGATCAGTCGTCAGCCGCAGGACGCGGCCGCCCCGCCGGGCCACGCTCCCGGTGGCGGGCGTCGGGCGGGTTGTCGGCGGCGCACCCTAGGCTCCGCCCATGAGCATGATCGGGCGGTACCTCCGGCTCGGCGCCGGGGAGTTGGAGCGGGCGGCGCGGGAGCCGGAGTGGGTGCGGGCGTTCGTCGAGGAGCTGGACGAGGCGGACGACGGGGCGCGGACGGGCGGTTGGGCGCGACTGCACGAGACCGGGAAGGCGTGGCAGGCGCTGGACTTCCTGCTCCGGCGCCGGGAGTTCCCGGTCGACCTGGTGCACGGCGAGCGGGAGCTGCCGGGCGCGGGGGACTGGGGCTACGGGCCGCCGTCGCTGATCACCGCGGAGCGGGTCCGGCTGGCCGCCGGGGCGCTCGCGCTGCTCGGGCCGGGGGAGCTGACCGAGGGGGTCGCGGGGGCGGACCTCGCCGCGGCGGGGGTGTACCCGAGGAGCCTGTGGAGGGAGGAGGAGTCGCTGCACCTGGTGACGTCCGAGTACCGCGCCCTGGCGGACTTCCTCCGGGCGGTGGCGACCCGTCGGCACGGGGTGCTGGTCTGGATCGAGTGACCGGACGACGGGCGGCGGGCCGGGAGGCATATCGGTACATTGAGGACATTCGGGAGCAGTCCCGGGCCAGCGTGTCCACGCAAGAAGGCCGAGCCGCCTTCGGAAAGGGTCTCCATGCAGCGCGCCCTCAGCCCCGCCGTCCTCGCCGAGCTGCGCCGGCCGAGGCCGTACCCGGCGGTGTCCATCCTGATGCCCACGCACCGCCGGGAGCCGGACAACGCCCAGGACCCGGTCCGGCTGCGCAACCTGCTGGCCGAGGCCAAGGAGAAGGTCCAGGCCGACCCCGAGGTCTCCCGCGCGGACCGGATCGACGTGCTGGAGCAGCTCGACCGGGCCCTCACCGAGGTCGACCTGGTGCACGCCGAGGACGGCCTGGCGATCCTCGCCGCCCCGGGCGAGCACCAGGTCTGGTCGCTCGGACGCCGCGCGCCCGCCCGGGTGGTGCTGTCGGACACCTTCCTCACCCGCAACCTGGTCGCCGCCCAGGCCGCCGAGCGCCCCTACTGGGTGCTCGCGGTCGCCGCCGACCGGGTGGTGCTGTGGGGCGGCGACCAGGCGCGGGTCACCGAGGACCGCGACCACGGCTTCCCGCTGGTGCGGGTCTTCGACAACCCCGACCCCGAGCGGCAGGAGCAGATCGGCGACACCCCCAGCACCTTCCGCGACGAGGAGACCAAGACCTTCCTGCGGCAGGCCGACACGGCGGTCGGCAAGCTGCTCGCCGCCGACCGCCGCCCGCTCTACGTGACCGGCGAGGCCGCCGCGCTCGCCCTGCTGGACGCCGTCGGCCCGATCGCCAAGGAGGCCACCGAGCAGCTGTCGCACGGCGGTCTCGCCCAGGCGGACGCCGAGGCGGTCCGCAAGGCGGTCGAGCCCGCCGTCCGCGCCCACGCCGAGCGCGAGACCACCGAGGCCCTCGTCCAGCTCGACGCCTCGCGCGGCCGCCAGACCTTCGCCGCCGGCCTGGACGAGGTCTGGCGGGCGGCCGGTGACGGGCGGCTCGCCCGGCTGGTGGTCGAGGAGAACTTCCGCACCACCGTCCGCGACGACGGCGAGCACCTGGTCCCGGCGGCGGCCGAGGAGCCCGGCGCGCGCGAGGACATCGTGGACGAGGTCGTCGAGCGCACCCTCGACACCGGCGGCCAGGTCAGCTTCGTGCCCGACGGCACCCTCTCCGACGCCGGACGGATCGCCGCCGTGCTGCGCTACTGACGCCCCGCGGCCGGCCGGGCGACCGGACGGCCGGACATGACGGCGCGCCGGGCATCCCGCCCGGCGCGCCGTCATGTTCCGGGGCGGGGGCTACCGGACGGCGATCCCGACCAGGCAGGTGTCGTCGTCCGTGTCCGCGTTGCTGTAGCGCAGCAGGTGGTCCAGGTGCTCCTCCAGGCCGTCCGCGCCCGCGGCCGCCGTGCCGCAGGCCTGCTCGGCGAGCGCCATCAGGCCCGCCAGCGACGCCTGGACGGACTCGTCGCGCCGCTCGATCAGCCCGTCGGTGTACATCACCAGCTCGTCGCCCGGCGCCAGGACCAGCTCGCCCTCCTCGTATTCGGCCTGGTCGACGGCGCCCAGCAGGATGCCGCCCAGCTGCGGCAGCGTGGTCGCCCGCGCGCCGCGCAGCAGCACCGGCGGCGGGTGCCCGGCGCGCGCCCAGCGCAGGCGGCGCGACCCGGGCCGGTAGAGGCCGCAGACGGCGGTGGCGGTGACGTTGTCGGTCAGGTGGTGGGTGACGCTGTTCAGCCAGCCCAGCAGCTGGGCCGGCCCCGCCCCGGTGGCGGCCAGGCCCCGCAGCGCGTTGCGCAGGGCGACCATCCCGGTGGCGGCCTCGATGCCGTGGCCGGCGACGTCGCCCACGCACAGCAGCACGTCCCCCGAGGGCAGCGGCAGCGCGTCGTACCAGTCGCCGCCGACCAGGTGGCCCTTCTCGGCCGGGCGGTAGCGCACCCCGACCCGCAGGTCCGGCAGGTCCAGCGGGCCGCGCGCCGGGGGCATGATCGCGTGCTGGAGCTGCAGGGCGAGCCGGCTGCGCTCGGCCGCCTGCTGCTCGCTCTGGGCGAGCTGGTCGCGGGTGGCGGCGAGCGCGACCTCCGTCCAGTGCTGGGCGGAGATGTCCTGGTAGGCGCCGCGCACGGTGCGCAGTCCACTGCCGGGCTCGTGCACCGGCTCGGCGACGACCCTGATGTGCCGGGTGACGCCGTCGGGGCGCTGCAGCCGGAAGGCGGTGGACGCCGGGCGGTGGTGGTGCAGCAGGGTGCGCAGGAACCGCCCGAGGGCGTGCCGGTCGTCCGGGTGGGCGTGGTCGGGGAGCTGGTCGAGGGCGATCGGCGGGGCGCCGGACGGCAGCCCGTGCAGCTCGAACAGGGTGTCGTTCCAGGCGATCCGCCGGGTGCGCAGGTCCTCCTCGAAACCGCCGATCCGCCCGAGGCGCTGCGCGTGCTGGAGCAGCCGGGCCACCCGGGGGGTGCCGTCGTCCAGGCGCCAGACCACCGCCAGGTGGTCGCCGTGGCGGCTGATGCTCACCTGCGCCCGGGTGACCAGCGGCACCCCGTCGACCAGCGCGGCCAGCCGCAGGGCCGGGGTGCGGAACGGCTCCCCGGTGGCGAAGACGTGCTCGACCTTCTCGGCCAGGCCGCCCTCCTCGGCCGCCAGCGGGTAGGCCTCCAGCAGCCGGGCGCCGACGATCGCGCCGGTGGGCCGGCCGGCGAAGTCGACGAAGGCCGGGTTGACGTGCCGGATCACGAACAGCGGCGGCAGGTCGTCGCCGTCCGGCGCGACCCGCAGCACCATGCACGGGTCGAGCAGGCCGTCGGTCAGCCGGCGCAGCTCCTCGAAGCGGGTGTCGGCGGCCTCCGGCGGGTGCGGCTCGCGCCCGCCGCCGGCCTCCAGGGTGGCGGCGGCCACCTCGGCCAGCGCCTCGAACTGTCGTTGCAGCGGCTGGGACTGCTCGGGCAGCCGTTCGTGCCAGCAGAGCTCCAGGACGCCGATCAGCCGCCCGCCCTTGCCCGCCGGGACGGCCAGCCGGCCGCCGCGGACCTCGTGCTGGCCGACCGAGGGCAGCGAGGCCTCGGCGAGCGTCGGGTAGCCGACCGCCGCCCGCTCGTCCAGGGCGCGGCGGGCCGGGGTCGGCACACCGGGCGGCACATGGCGCCAGCGGCGGGCCTCCTCCTCCTGGAAGCCGGCGCTGCCGGCCAGCGACAGCGAGAGGTCGGGATGGGCCGCCCAGACCGCGACGGCCGCCACGCCGAGGGGGCGCAGCGCGTGGTCCAGCATGGCGCGGGCCGCCGCCGCGGGATCGCCGCCCGCCAGGGCGTCCGCCTCCGTGCTCCGCAGCCGCACCGCCACCGGCTCGGCCGGGTGCTCCGGCTGCCGCGGCCGAGCCGCTTGCCCGGGCTGCTCCGAGGGGACGGCCGCCTCCTCCACGAAGGCGCGGGCGAGCGCCGAGATCTGGTCCGCCGCGGCCTGGTTGACCAGGTCGGCGGCGAGCGCCAGGGTCGACACCCCGGCCTGCTCGGCGAGGCTCTCCAGCTGCCCGGCGGCCTCGGTGGGCCCGCAGCGCAGCCGCTCGACCAGCACGCCGACGCCCATCTCGACCACGGCCCGGCCCGCCGAGTGCGCCTGGGCGCGCTCCAGCTCCAGCCGCAGCCGCTCCACGGTGCCGGCCAGCCGGCCGACCGCCGTCGCCTCCCCGCCCGCCGGGCCGACGTCCCGGGAGGGCCCGCGCTGCGGCCCGACCCGCGCGGCGCCGTCCTCGGACGGCGCGGGACGTTCCGTGGTCGGGGGATCCTGCGGCTGCTGCACGGCGGACTCCTGGGGGTCGGGCGGTGGGTGGACTACCGGGTCAGGTGGTGCCGGATGCGGCCGATCACCTCGGCCGCCTCGACCGGCTTGGTGATGTAGTCGCTGGCGCCCGAGGCCAGGCTCTTCTCCCGGTCGCCGATCATCGCCTTCGCCGTCACGGCGATGATCGGCAGCCCCTCGTGCTCGGGCATCGCGCGGATCGCCGCAGTGGCCGTGTACCCGTCCATCTCCGGCATCATCACGTCCATCAGGATGACGTCGATCCCGGGGTGGGCGGCCAGTGCCTCCAGCGCCGCCCGCCCGTTCTCCGCCTGGAGCACCCGGAGGCCGTGCAGCTCCAGGATGCTGGTGAGCGCGTAGAGGTTGCGGTCGTCGTCGTCCACCACCAGCGCGGTGCGCCCGGCCAGCGTCGGATCGGCCTGCGGGCTCCAGGAGGCGTCCCGCCCGGTGCCGCGCACCAGCGGCAGCACGGCACCCGGCCGGTCGGCGCTCATGTGCAGCGCGACGCGTTCGCGCAGCTCGTCCAGGCTGGACAGGAACTCCAGCGGGCGCCCGCCGTCCCGGTGGACGGCCTGCTCGTCCTGCGCGCCGACGCCCCGGTTGTGGTGCGCCAGCACCGGGACGGCGTGCAGCGCCGGGTCGCGCTCCATCTCCTCCAGGAACCGCGCCGCGGTGCCGTCGGGCAGGTCCAGTTCGAGGACGACGCAGTGGCACGGGGAGGTGGCCAGCGCGGTGGCGGCCTCCTGGGCGCCGACCGCGGTGACGATCTCCACCTGGCGCCGCGCGCCGGCGTAGCGGGCGAGGTCGGCCACGGCGTTCTCCGCCACCAGGGACAGCAGCCCGTTCGGCCGGCCCTCCACCACGAGCAGGCGGCGCGGCCCGTCGGCGGCCGTCCGGTCGTCGGGGTGCCGGTCCGCGTCCCCGGACGG
This sequence comes from Kitasatospora sp. NPDC097605, assembly GCF_040302725.1. Lineage (NCBI taxonomy): Bacteria > Bacillati > Actinomycetota > Actinomycetes > Kitasatosporales > Streptomycetaceae > Kitasatospora > Kitasatospora sp. NPDC097605. The sequence goes on from NZ_JBEOSF010000004.1 coordinate 335,717, forward strand.
CTCCGGGACGCGGCCGGGCGCGCGGCGCGGCGCGCCATCGGTGCCGGCGGCGGCCGCGTCGGGCCGGGCGGCGGGCAGGTAGAGGGTGAAGGTGCTGCCCCGGCCGAGGGTGCTCTCCACGGTGATCGCGCCGCCGAGCAGGTAGGCGATCTCCCGGCTGATGGACAGGCCGAGGCCGGTTCCGCCGTACTTGCGGCTGGTGGTGCCGTCGGCCTGCTGGAAGGCGCCGAAGACGGTCTCCAGGTGCTGGGGCGCGATGCCGATGCCGGTGTCGCTCACCCGGAAGGCGAGCACCGGGCCGTCGCGCCGGACGCCGTCGGGGAGTTCGGCCGCGGCGGCCGGCTCGATGCGCAGCTCGATCCGGCCCTGCTCGGTGAACTTGACCGCGTTGGACAGCAGGTTGCGCAGCACCTGGCGCAACCGGTAGTCGTCGGTGGCGAGTTCGGCGGGCACGCCGTCGACCGTCTGGACGGCGAAGGCGAGGTTCTTCTGGCCGGTCATCGGGCGGAAGGTGGCCTCGACGTAGTCGAGCAGCGCGCGCAGCGGCACCGCCTCGACGTTGACGTCCATCTTGCCCGCCTCGACCTTGGACAGGTCGAGGATGTCGTTGATCAGCTGGAGCAGGTCGGAGCCGGCCGAGTGGATGATGCCGGCGTACTCGACCTGCTTGGCGGTGAGGTTGCGGGTGGGGTTCTGGGCGAGCAGCTGGGCCAGGATGAGCAGGCTGTTGAGCGGGGTGCGCAGCTCGTGGCTCATGTTGGCCAGGAACTCGCTCTTGTAGGTGGAGGCCAGCGAGACCTGGTGGGCGCGGTCCTCCAGCTCCTGGCGGGCCTGCTCGATCTGCAGGTTCTTGGCCTCGATGTCGCGGTTCTGCGCGGCGAGCAGCTCGGCCTTCTCCTCCAGCTCCGCGTTGGAGGCCTGGAGCTCCTCCTGGCGGGCCTGCAACTCCTCCGAGCGGGCCTGGAGTTCGGCGGTGAGCCGCTGGGACTCGCCGAGCAGTTCATCCGTTCGGGCGTTGGCGATGATGGTGTTGACATTGACGCCGATGGTCTCCATCAGCTGTTCCAGGAAGTCCCGGTGGACCTGGGTGAACGGCTGCACGGAGGCCAGTTCTATGACGCCGAGGACCTGCTCCTCGACCATGATCGGCAGCACCACCAGGGACAGCGAGCCGGTGCGGCCGAGCCCGGAGGAGGCGGCCAGGTAGCCGGTCGGCAGCGAGTCGACGGTGATGGTCCGCCGGCTGCGCGCCGCCTGGCCGACGAACGACTCGCCCAGCCGGAAGCGGGTCGGGCGCTCGCCGTCGGGGAACGCGTAGGAGCCGACGAGTTGCAGCACCGTCCCCTCGGGGCCCTCCTCGGCGAGGTAGAAGGCGCCGCACTGCGCGGAGACCAGCGGGGCGAGCTCGTCCATCACCGACTCGGCGACCACCACCAGGTCGCGCCGGCCCTGCATCAGCGCCGAGAAGCGGGCCAGATTGGTCTTCAGCCAGTCCTGCTCCTCGTTGGCGCGGGTGGTCTCGCGCAGCGACTGGACCATGAAGTTGACGTTGTCCTTGAGGTCGGCGACCTCGCCGGAGGCGTCCACGGTGATCGAGCGGGTGAGGTCGCCGGCGGCGACGGCGCTGGTCACCTCGGCGATGGCGCGCACCTGCCGGGTCAGATTGCCGGCGAGGCGGTTGACGTTCTCGGTCAGCCGCTTCCAGGTGCCGGAGACGCCGTCCACCTGGGCCTGGCCGCCGAGCCGCCCCTCGGAGCCGACCTCGCGGGCCACCCGGGTGACCTCGTCGGCGAAGGAGCTGAGCTGGTCGACCATCGTGTTGATGGTCTCCTTCAGCTCCAGGATCTCGCCGCGCGCGTTGACGGTGATCTTCTGCGAGAGGTCGCCGCCGGCCACCGCGGTGGCCACCTGGGCGATCGCCCGCACCTGGCCGGTGAGGTTGCCGGCCATGAAGTTCACCGAGTCGGTCAGGTCTCGCCAGGTGCCGGAGACGCCCTTGACGTCGGCCTGGCCGCCGAGGATGCCCTCGGTGCCGACCTCGCGGGCGACCCGGGTGACCTCGCCGGCGAACGCCGACAGCTGGTCGACCATCGTGTTGACGGTGTTCTTCAGCTCCAGGATCTCGCCCCGGGCGTCGACGGTGATCTTCTGCGAGAGGTCGCCCTTGGCGACCGCGGTGGCCACCTGGGCGATGTCGCGCACCTGGGTGGTGAGGTTGCCGGCCATCGCGTTGACCGAGTCGGTGAGGTCCGCCCAGGAGCCCGACACGCCCGGCACCTGGGCCTGCCCGCCGAGCCGGCCCTCGGTGCCGACCTCCCGGGCGACCCGGGTCACCTCGGAGGTGAACCGGGACAGCTGGTCGACCATGCCGTTGAACACGGTGGCGATCTCGCCCAGCAGCCCGTCGGCGTCGGCCGGCAGCTCGGTGCCGAAGTCGCCGTCCCGCACCGCCGTCAACCCGGCGAGCAGCAGCCGCAGTTCGGGCTCGCCCACGTGCTCGGTGTCGGGCCCTCCGTCCCGGTCGTGCTGCGGGCCGTGGAACGTGGTGGGGCCGGCCATCGAATGCTCGCCTCCGATCCTGGGCACCGCGGGAACGAGTCGGCGGACCGGTCCGCGGGCGCGCGGTGTGTACCGCCAGGGAGGCTACCCCACCCCTTACGGCGGTTGAAAAACGGTTGGTGCCTGAGGCAACCTTCCAAGCGTCCCGCCGCTCCGGTGCCGTCCGGCAGCCTCCGCGAAACCTTCACAGACGGCGACTGCATCCTTTCGCGCATCCGGGGTAGCGGGGGCAGGACCGTGCCGACACGACGGAAGGAATCCCATGGTGGCCACCACCGGTGACATGCTCGTCTCCGCCGTTGCGTCGTCCCCGAGCGGACTTCGCGACCTGCTGCCGCCCGAACTGGCGGCCGTGGACGATCCCCGCGAGGTCGCTCCCGCGGACGCCCGCGAACTCACCAAGGTGCTGCTGCGCCGCCTGGCGACCCTGGAGGAGGGGACCCGGGAGTACTCCTACGTCCGCTCCACGCTGGTGGAGATGAACCTCTCCCTGGTACGGTTCGCGATCCGCCGCTTCGACTCGCACCGCGAGCCCAAGGAGGACCTCCTCCAGGTCGGCGCGCTCGGCCTGATCAAGGCCATCGACCGCTTCGACCCCGAGGTCGGCGTGGAGTTCACCACCTTCGCCCTGCCGACCGTGCTCGGCGAGATACGGCGGCACTTCCGCGACACCACCTGGGCCGTGCACGTCCCGCGCCGGCTCCAGGAACTGCGCATCACCCTGGCCAGGGCACAGGAGCGGCTCTCGCAGCGCCTGGACCGGGCCCCGACCGTGGCCGAGCTGGCCGAGCACGTCGGGATCAGCGAGGAGGAGGTCGTCGAGGGCCTGACCGCGGCTAACGGCCACACCGCGGGGTCCCTGGAAGGCGGCGGCGAGGAGGGCGACGGCCCCGGCGCTCTGGCCGACCACCTCGGCGAGGACGACCGCGAGCTCGACCTCGTGGAGGACCTGGTCGCGCTCAAGCCCCTGGTGGCCGCCCTGCCGGAGCGCGAGCGGCTGATCCTCTCCATGCGCTTCTGCGAGGACATGACGCAGTCCCAGATCGGCGCCCGCCTCGGCCTGTCGCAGATGCACGTCTCCCGGCTGCTGAGCCGGACGCTGCGACAACTGCGGCAGGGGATGGAAGCCGCCTGACCGCGACGCGCGGTGCCGCTCCGAGGGGTGCGACAGCCCCGACCCACCCTCCCTCACTTGGCCGACGGGCGTGATCTCCGTATTGTCGGAAGGCACGGACATGGAGGGGAACGACGATGAAGCCATCCGACAACGACCGGGGTGAGACTGTGCTGGCGGCCTCCCAACCGCGTCCGGAGCTGGTGGTGGAAACCCGCTCCGGACCCGACGGCGCGGTGGTCTGCGCCCTCGCCGGAGACCTCGACGTGGAGACGCTGGCGCCGGCCGCCGACGCCTTCGCCGCGTTGGTCGCCCAGGCGCCCGCGGCCGTGGTGATCGACCTCCGGGGAGTGGGCTTCTGCGACTCCTCCGGCCTGAACGTCCTGCTGCGCACCCGCCTGGCGGCGGAGCGGGCGGGCGTCGAGCTGCGACTGGCGGCCGTTCCGGCCACGGTCATGAGGGTCCTCGACCTGACCGGGGCGCGGACGGTGTTCGCCATCCACGAGTCGGTCGACGCGGCCCTGCGGGAATGAGCCGGGACGCCCGCCGGACCGGACACGCGCCGGCCCGGTGCTGTCCGGCCCGGCGGCAGGCATAATTCCGGAACCGCCGGGAAACCGACCATGCGGAAAACGCCGTCGATCCGAAAGGGTGCCCTCCTATGACGCTGAGCCGGGGAACCCTGGACGGAGACCCCCAGCAGGCCGGACCCGCGGCACCCCCGGGCGGCCAGCGGCGCCGGCTGACCCTCGCGGATCTCCCCAAGCCGGTGGCCCACGCCAGGACGTTCACCGCCGGGGCGCTCGCCGACTGGTACCCGGCCGCCGCCGGCCGCCGCGACGAGGTCGCCGAGGATGTCGTGCTGCTGGCGGCGGAGCTGGTCGCCAACGCGATGCTGCACGGGGGCGGCCCGCTGGAGATGGTCCTGGACGTCACCGAGGCCCGGCTGCGGGTCGAGGTCAGCGACCGCAGTCCGGTCATGCCCACTCCGCGCCAGCCGCACAATCCGGCGCTGCCCGGCGGTCACGGCCTGTTCATCGTCGAGCGGACCGCCGACCGCTGGGGCGCCGAGCCGCACGCCCAGGGCAAGGCGATCTGGGCCGAGGTCGACACCGCGCGCTTCCTGCGCGGCGACTGAGCGCCCCGGGCCCGCCGCACCGGCTCAGAGCCCCTCGACCGCCCGGGCGTCGCCGGTCAGCGCGTAGCGGCGGCAGGCCAGCAGCTCGTCACAGGTGCTGCCGATCTCCTCGCCGAGCATATGCAGCACCGCCTCGGAGTCGTGGTCGGAGAGATAGCCCGGCGCCACGCGCAGGGCCAGCAGCCCCAGCTCGCGGTAGCCGCCCCGCAGCCGCTTCTGCACACCCAGTCCCTCGGCGACCACGGTGCGCCAGGCCTCGACGTCCATCCCGTCGGGCCCGGGGACGCTGTGCAGGTCGGCGGGCGGGACGTCCGGGCTCTCGCGGAGCTCGGCGACCGCGTCGGCGACGGCGGCGGCGACCCGGGAGGGCTCCCGGGGCTCCCCGCCGGCCTCCGCGCGCAGCTGGCCCAGCCGCTCGGCGAGCAGGTCGGCCAGCTCGGCCAGCCGTCCGCGCAGGTCCACCACCGCCCGTACGTCCAGCACCGCCCAGCTGTCCCAGGCGTGCGCGAGCGAGGGCCCGGCCTCGCGGGCCACGGTCTCCTCGATCACCCCGGCGGTGGCCGCGAGGTCCAGCAGCCGGTAGGCCGTGGGCCGCGGGACGCCGAGCTCGGCCATGGCGTAGGCGTCCCAGGAGGGATGGCCCAGCGCCGTCCACACCCGGCCCCGGTGCGCGGCGCGCACCCGCCGGGTCAGTACCAGCGCGGCGGTGCGGGGCTCCACCACCGCCGCGCGCAGCTCGTCCGTCAGACGCCGCGCGTCGGCCCGGCCGACTGCGGCGTCCACCTGGGGGTTGCGGCTGTCGTCCATACGCCTTGCTTGCCCGCTGGGCGGCGGGCGAAATCGTGCCATACCGGGGCTAACCCTCTGTGACCGCCTCGTTCCGTGCGGACACCCACGACCTTTCCGCCCGCCGGGTGGCGCCCCTGCCGATTCCGTGGCATGAGCGCGGAGCGCCGGGGCAGACGGTGCCCACAGCGTTCGACAGCACGAGTCGCGGGAGGGCGAGGCCGATGTCGGAAGTGGTGGCGGCACAGCTGAGGATGCGTCTGATCACGGGCGAGGCGCAGGGGCGGGACCTGGACGTCGAGTGCCGCTACGAGAGCGCCGACCCGTTCGCCGTCCGGCTGGACTTCGGGGCCGACGAGGGCGCCGTCTGGGTGGTGGCCCGCGACCTGCTGGCGGCCGGGCTGCGCGGGCCGGTGGGCGAGGGCGACGTCCACATCGAACCGAGCGGCACCGGCGAGCACGTGTTCATCGCGCTGGGCTGCCGGGCCGGCGTGGCGCTGCTGAACGCCCCCGTGCGCCCGCTCGCGCGCTTCCTGCGGGCCACCGGCCGGGCGGTGCCCGTCGGCACCGAGTCCGACCGCATCGACTGGGACCGCTGCATCAGCGACCTGCTCTCCGCCTGAACGGCGGGCGTGCCGGAAACCCGTGCCGAAGCGCATGCCGGAATGCATGAAGCGCCGGATCGGGGTTAGACGGGCCGACGACACCGACCACCGTCCCGCGTCAGGAAAGGGGCCGCCGTGACCGACATCTCCCGCCTCCCCGGAGCCGTCGAGCAGCATTGGAACTGGCAGCTGGAGGGGGCCTGCCGCGGCGTCGACAGCAGCATCTTCTTCCACCCGGCCAACGAGCGCGGCGCCGCCGCCAAGGAACGCGAGCAGCACGCGAAGTCGGTCTGCGCCCGCTGCCCGGTGCGGGTGCCGTGCCGCCGCTACGCGCTCGCCACCCGGGAGCCCTACGGGGTGTGGGGCGGGCTGACCGAGGAGGACCGGCGTGCGCTGTTCACCGACGCCTCCGCACCGGGCCGCCCGTTCGCGTAGCGCGGCCCGCGGCCGCTGTCGGCCCGCGCGTGACCGTCGCGTTTGCCCGCCCGGCAGAGTGGTACACGCAGCGCCAGGGCCAGGCCGGAGAGCGGCAGGTCACCGGCCCTCCGAGGCCCCGCCCGTCCGCATCCACCGGGAGGCTTCCGTGATCGTCCTCGGCGTCATTCTGCTCATCATCGGCTTCGTCACCGGCCTCTCGTGGCTGTGGACCATCGGCATCGTCCTTGCCCTGATCGGCCTCGTGCTGTGGGTCGCGGGCGCCATGGGCCACGCCGTCGGCGGACGCCGCCACTACTACTGATCGCCGGCCCCACACCACGGACCCGGCGGGTCCGCACACCGGGAGTGGTGCGCGGACCCGCCGGGTCCGTGGTGTGCTCGTCCGCTACCGCGCTTCGTCGATCAGCCCGAACTCCTCCAGCAGTGCGCCGACCTCGGTCGCCTCCAGCCGGTGCAGCAGCCGCTTGCGCAGGAAATCGGGGCCCGGCAGGCTCAGTTCGGCGCCGTCGCGCAGCCGGCTGGTCGCCGCGAGCAGCTTGCGCACGTCATAGGTGGAGTTGAACACCTCGGGGACGCCGCGCTCGACGTCGAGCAGCCCGTAGGCCGCCTCCATGCCGGTGCGCACCGAGTACTCGGTGGTGAAGACGCAGTCCCGCCCGGTCTCCGCGAACTGGCCGATGAACGCGAAGTTCACCGCCCCCTCCGGCACCACCTGCGGCCGGTCGCCGGCCTTGCGCGGCAGGAAGAACGAGGTGACGTAGGGCATCATCACCGGCACGCAGCGGGCGGCCCCGGCGGCCAGCTCCGGGATCTCGGCCTCGGGGACGCCCAGGTGGTACAGCCATTCCTGGGTGATCTCCTCGCCGGTGCACTCCTGCATCGGCTTGCGGACGAAGTCGCCCGGCCGGTCGACGAAGAGCGAGTACACCCAGACCACGATCTGGTCGGCCGGCTGCTGCTTGAAGTGCGGCTGCCGGTTCACCGTCCAGCTCAGCAGCCAGGAGGAGTCACGGGCGGTGACGATGCCGCCGGTCACCACGCCGCCGCTGAACGGGTCGCGCTTGGCGACCTGCTGGATGTACCGGGGGATGCGCGGATCCAGGGTGGTGATGGTGGCCGACTCCCACTTGCTCTGCGGGATGTTGCCGCAGAACACCTCGGGGCGGCCGAACTCCGGGTCCTTGGCGGCGATCCGGCGCCACAGGTCCCAGGCCGGCGCCGGGCCCTCGTCCAGCCGGGCCGGGGTGTGCTGGTCGCCGTTGTCGGAGTTCTCGGTGAGCGAGCCGATGGTGGTGAACACCAGGTCGTCCTCGCCGAGTTCGACGCCGCCGGGCTTCCCGGCCTCGGTCCAGTGGATCCGGGTGGCCCGCTTGCGCCCGGGCGCGAGCTCGAAGTCGATGTCGGTGACCTCGGTCTCGTAGCGGAACCTCACGCCCTGGTCCATCAGCCAGCGGGTCAGCGGCAGCACCATCGACTCGTACTGGTTGTACTTGGTGAACTTCAGCGCGGAGAGGTCCGGCAGGCCGCCGACGTGGTGGACGAAGCGGTGCAGGTAGAGCTTCATCTCCAGGGCGCCGTGCCACTCCTCGAAGGCGAACATGGTCCGCCAGTACAGCCAGAAGTTGCTGTCCAGGAAGTCACGGCCGAAGACCTCGTCGATCCGCTTGCCCTCGACCTCCTCGCGGGTGGCCAGGAAGATCCGCACCAGGTCCTTCTGCGCCCGGTCACTCAGCGCGAACAGGCCGTCGGTGCGGGCGTCCCGGCCCCGCTGCTCGGTGACCCGCTGGAGCGAGACGTTCGGGTCGTCCTTGTTCAGCCAGTAGAACTCGTCGAGCACCGAGGCGCCCTCGACCTCCAGCGAGGGCACCGAGCGGAAGAGGTCCCACAGGCACTCCATGTGGTCCTCCAGCTCGCGGCCGCCGCGCACCACGAAGCCCTTCTCCGGCTCCTTGATGCCGTCCAGCGCACCGCCGGGCAGCCGCAGCCGCTCCAGGACGGTGATCCGCTCACCGGGCACCTGCGCGTCGCGTACCAGGAACGCCGCCCCCGCCAGCGACGCCAGGCCCGAACCGACGAACCAGGCGCTCGCCCGGTCGGCCCGCTCGGGCTTGCGCGGCTTGGCGAACGCCTCGTAGTTGCCGCTGCTCCAGTACACCTGCACTCCTTCGATCGTCGATCCGGCCGTCCGCGCGTCGGCACACCTCGCCCACGCTCGCCAACGGCCCCGGCGGCGGCAACGCGACCGGCCCGAACGGGGGACACCCGCCGACCCGGCCACCCGCGCCGTGATCACCACCCTGCCCCGCCCGGCCGCGCGGCGGACCGGCCCACCGGGACCAACCCGCGGCCCGGAGGTCCCGGGTGGATGTGTGCCCTTGGTCCCGTTCCGGGCCTTCACGCCGCAGGCCCGGCTCCGGGCTGTGCCGGCGCACCCGTGTCCACGAACAGCCCACCCGGGGTGTCCGGGCGGCCGGGGCGGACGATCCTCGTGGCATGGCCTCGATCGTCGTCCTCTACGAGCTGGAACCCGCCCGGGTGCTCGGTCCCGACGGGGTCGAGCCCGCCGTGGCGGCCGTGCACGCCGCCGGGTCGGACCCGGACGTGCCGGAGGACCCGCTGCCGCGCACGCTGTGCGGGCGGGACACCGGGGACATGGAGCACGCCCACTTCCGGCCGGGGCTGGGGGAGCCCTGGTACCCGCCGGCGCTCGCCGAGCAGCGCTGCCGGGAGTGCGAGCGGGCGCTGCGCGCCCTGTAACGGACGGCGGGCCGTCCGCGGGCCGGGGGGTGGCCGCCGAATCGGGCCGGGGGGCTTCCCCCAGGAAAGTCGGAGGCCGTCCCCAGCGCGCCGCCACCGCCGTCACCGTGATGATCAACTCACCGGGATCCCGGGACCTACGAGTCGAGGAGTGGTCACAGCGATGGCAGCGAGCAAGCGGATCGGGCGGCGGGGGCTGCTGGCGGCGACGGCGGCCGTGGTGGCCGGGGCCGTCCTGGCCCCGGTGGGGGCGGTCGCCGCCCCGGCGGCGGGGCCGGCGGACACCCGGGCGGTGGCGGCGGAGGGGACGGACGCCCGGCGGGCGGCCGTCGTACGCGCCCTGGACCGGGTCGCCCAGCCGCTGCGGACGACCGACCCCGGCGGCCGCACCGCCGACCTGCGCGCACTCGGCGCGATGATCGGCGACGCCCAGGTGGTCGGCCTCGGCGAGGCGACGCACGGCTCGCACGAGTTCTTCGCCATGAAGGAGCGAGTCTTCCGCTACCTCGTCGAGGAGAAGGGCTTCACCACCTTCGCCCTGGAGACGAGCTGGACCAGCGGACTGCTGGTCGACGAGTACGTCCAGGGCGGCCCCGGTGACGCGCGGCGGATCGTCAGGGAGGCGCTGGGCGGCAGCCCCTGGGAGCGCGAGGAGTTCGCCGAGCTGATCTCCTGGATGCGCGAGTACAACCGGAGCCACCCGCAGCGCCCGGTCCACTTCCTGGGCGACGACATCGGTGCCCCGAGGCTCGGCGACGCCGCCTTCGAGCGGGTCGCCTCCTACCTGCGGCAGGCCCGGCCGGACGCCCTGCCGGCGCTCGACGGGCTCTACGCCGGCCTGCGCCCGCTGGACGACACCATCGCCTACATCGGGCGGCCCGTCGCCGAGCGCCGGGAGAACGCCGTCAAGGCCCAGCAGGCGCTCGACCTGGTCACCGTGAGCGGCACCCCCGGGGACGACGCGTACGAGTGGGCCGTGCAGCACGCCCGCAACATCGCCCAGACCTTCGCCTTCGCCACCTTCGACCTCGCCGACCCGGCCTCCGTCTCCGCCTCGGAGCAGCTGCGCGACCGGGCGATGGCGGACAACGTCGGCTGGTGGCAGCGCCGCACCGGCGGCAAGGTCCTGCTCTCGGCGCACAACGGCCATGCCGGTTACCTGGCCACCGACACCTTCCTGTACCCCAAGCCGCAGGGCTCCCACCTGCGTGACACCTACGGCCGCGACTACGTCGCCATCGGCTTCACCTTCGACCGCGGCTCCTTCCTCACCGCCGACGAGGTGCTGACCGGCGGCTGGAAGGCCGTCACCGTGCCGCCGGCCACGCCGGACATGAACGAGCACACCCTCGACCGGGTCCGCTACCGCGACTACTACGTCGACCTGCGCACCGTGCCCCGGGCGGCCCGCGACTGGCTGGACGTCAGCCGCCCCACCTACGACGCCGGCTCGGTCTTCCTCAATGACCCCATGCCGCGGCTCGCGGTCGGCCGGGCCTACGACGTCCTGATCCACCTCGACGAGGTGCACGCGGCCCGCAAGCTCTGACCGGCCCGGGTCAGGAGGCGGGGTCGGGCCAGGGGACGTCGGTGGCGACGGCGGCGGCGTAGTCGACGCCCGGCACGGAGAACCCGTACAGGCGCCGGACCTCGGCGCGGAACCAGTCGAGGTCGGCGAGGCCGGCGACGGTGTCGGTGGTGGCGGCCGCCCAGCGCCCGGCGACCGCCGCCTGGACCCCGTCGGCGAACTCCCACGCGTCCAGCCGGACCCGGCCCTCGTCGTCCAGCGCGAGCGGGGCCGCGCCGGTGAGCTGGTCCCACAGGGCGGCGAGCTGGCGGACGGGCGGGACCACGCCCTCGCCGAGGACGCCGCGCAGCAGCCCGGTGTAGAGGGCGATGCCGGGGATGGCGGTGGACGACTGGGTGACGGCGGCGCCGTTGACCGAGGTCACGGCCCGCCCGCCCACGGTCCTGGCGAGCCGCTCGTTCAGGGCGCGGGCGGTGGCCTCCAGATGGGCCTTGGCCGCGCCGATGGTGCCCTGCCGGTAGATCGCCGCCGTCAGCGGCGAGCCGATGTAGGACAGCGCGGCGGTGCTGAAGCCCCCGGCGAGCAGCCCCCGGCCGGCGAGGTGGTCGATCCAGCGCTCCCAGTCCGCGCCGCCCATCACGGCCACGGTCTGCTCGACGTCGTCCCCCTCGGCCGGCCCGGTCTCCACCTCGTGGACCTCGGGCGCGCCGTCGTCGTCGAAGAGCAGGGTCTTGGTGCGGTTCGTCCGGCCGATCGGCTTGAGGACGGAGGAGTACGTGGCACCGGAGTCCGGGTCGGTGCGCCGGGGCGCGGCCACCGAGTAGACCAGGTGGTCCAGCCTGCCGCCGAACCGCCGCTCGACGAGGTCGGCGACCCGGTCCTTCACGGCGTCGGAGAACGCGTCGCCGTTGAGGAAGACCAGGTCCCGCCCGGCGTCGCGGGCGAGCTCGGCGGTGGCCGCGGTGCGGTACCAGCCCGCCGTGGCGGTGCGCCGTTCGGTGGGGGCCTTCTCGAAGGAGACCGCGATGCCCCGGACACCGGCCCGCTTGAGTCCGGCGACGGTGGCCGCGAGGCCGTATCCGGCCGAGGACCCGATGACCAGCGCCACCGGTCCGGCGCCCTGCGGCGGACCGGCCGGCGCGGGGCACTCCTGCCACATGTCGGCCACCACCCGGCGGCAGCCCGCCGGGTGGGAGTCGAGGAAGAGGAAGCCCCGGTTGCGGGGAGTGAGTACGCGCGGGTTCACGACGGTGGTCCTCGGGTCGGCGGACAGCGGAACGCGCGCGCCGCCCGGACCGCCCGGGCCGTCGCGCCCCGCCAGTCTGCGCCGAGCCCGACCGGCGAGGGGCCCGCGTCGGGGCACAAGGATCACCGGCCGGTCTTGGCGTGTTTCCACCACGGCCCGCCCGCCGGGAGCCGGCCGGTCCGGTCAGCGGGCGGGAGCGGCGTCCGACAGCTCGTCCGCGTAGTCCGGCAGGTCGAGGCCGCTGATCCGCTTGCCCAGCTCCAGCATCCCGGCGAGGATCCAGCGCCGGTTCAGCAGCCCGTTGCGCACCCGCAGCCCGGCCGCGGTGCCGGGAGCCAGGAACGGGCCGGTGCGGTCGCCGCCCTTCTGGCAGCCCCGGGCGTACCCGCGCAGGGTCCGCTCGTAGCGGATGAAGGCGGCGCGGTGGTCACCGCGGGCCCGGGCCAGCTCGCCGGCCAGGACGTACGCCGCCACCACGGCGGTGCCGGTGCCCATCCCGCCGATGGTGGCCCCGCAGGCGGCGTCGCCGACCAGGGCGATCCGGCCGGTGGACCAGGCGGGGACGTCGGCCCGGCTGATCGAGTCGAAGTACAGCTCGGGCGCCTGCTCCAGGCTCTCCAGCAGCCGGGGCACCTCCCAGCCGAGGTCCGCGAAGGCGTCCCGGACCAGCGCCTTCTGCTGCGCGGTGTCGTGGCGGTCGTAGCGGAGTTCGGCCGAGGAGAAGAGGAAGAAGGCGCCCGCCCGGCTCGGGTCGCGGTGGTCGGCGCCGACCGAGGCGAGCCGGCCGGGGACGTTGAGGCCGACCGAACCAGGCGGCAGGCCGAGGTGGTTGGGCAGCTGCCAGGTGGCCGCGTAGTAGCCGAGGTGGCGGACGTAGCGCCGCTCCGGGCCGAAGGCGAGCCGGCGGACGTTGGAGTGCAGCCCGTCCGCGCCGATCACGAGGTCGAACGCGCGGGGCGCGCCGTGCCGGAAGGCCACCCGGACTCCGGTGGGCGTCTCCTCCAGGGCGGTGATCGAGTCGCCGAAGAGGTACTCGGTGCGCGGCAGGCTGTGCCGGTGCAGTACCTGGGCGAGCTCTCCGCGCGGGACCTCGACCTCCCCGCCCGCGAAGTCGGCCGGCAGGTGGAGGAGCCGACGGCCGCGCGGGTCGACGAAGGTCATCGGGCTGCCGCCGGTGTCCAGCGCGCGGAGCTCGTCGAGCACGCCCATCCGCTCCAGCACGGTCAGCTGGGTCCCGCCGCGGAAGTCGACCGCCTGGCCGCCGCCGCGCAGCGCGGGGGCGAGCTCGACGACGGTGGTCTCGAAGCCGTACCGCCCCAGCCAGTGGGCCAGGGCGGGACCGGCGATGCTCGCGCCAGAGATCAGGACCTTGGTGCTCATGCGGACCGCTCCATCCGGGGTCGTCCATTAACTGTGTCCGATGGACACTGTTCATTGCTGTGTACGGTAGACACAGTTGGCCCGCCCCCGCAAGGGGCGGTCGGGAACGCGGGACGGAGCGGGAATGGGCGAGGAAGCGAACGCGGCGGTGCGGCTGCTCTGGGGGCCGCCCGCCAAGCCGTCCCGGGGGCCGAAGCCCGCGCTGAGCCTGGGGCGGATCGCCGCGGCAGGCATCGGGATCGCGGACGCGGAGGGCCTCGGCGCCGTCTCGATGCAGAAGGTGGCCGGGCTGCTGGACTTCACCAAGATGTCGCTCTACCGCTATGTGCCAGGGAAGGCCGAGCTGGTCGCGCTGATGGTCGAGGCGGCGGTCGGCGAACCGCCGGCGGCGGTGGACGCGCTCGGCTGGCGGGAGCAACTGACGGCCTGGGCCAGACAGTTGGAGGGCTCCTTCACCCGGCACCCGTGGCTGCTCGACGCCACCGTCGGACCGCGGGTGATGGGCCCCAAGGAACTCGGCTGGCTGGAACGGGTGGTCGCGGCCCTGGACGGCCACCGGCTGACCGGCCCCGAGCGGATGGACGCCGCCGTGCTGCTGGCCGGGCACGTCCGCGGCATCGCCGAGCAGTCCCGCGCGGCCCGTCCGGACAGCCCGCCCGAGGCGGAGTTCCTGGCCCTCCTCGGCCCCCTGGTGCACCGGCACGCCGACCGCTTCCCCGCGCTCGCGGCGGCCATGACCGCGCCGGACGGCCATGACCGGGCGCTGGACTTCGGCCTGGAGCGCATCCTCGACGGCCTGGAAGCCCTGATCACGCGGCGCGCCGGGGGCGCCCGTGGCGCCGGCCTGTGACCGGGGCGGCCGCCGGGGCCCGGCTGCCCGTCGTGCGGCGCGGCGCGAGGGCGGAGGACGGCTCCTGCCGTCACCTGCTGGTGTGGGAGGCCGGCCCGGGGTGGCGGATGGTCAGCAGCGCGGTGCTGGGCGGCGGGATCGGTGAACGTGGCTGGGTGGTGAACGCCCAGGTCAGGGCCGGCTACGACCGGCTGGACCCGGACCGGCACCTGGCGGAGCTGGCGCGGGCCGAGGGGCTGCGCGGCCCGGGCGTGGGCCTGATGACCGCCGCCGAGGTCGACGACTGCACCTGGGGTGAGGACGGCGGCGCCCTCGCCCTGGTGACGACCGGCATCGGCGTGCCGACCTGGGCCGCCGCTCCGCCGCCCGCCGCTCCGGCACCCGCTGTGCCGGCACCCGCCCGGTACGTTCCCGGCACGATCAACATCCTCGCCGTGGTCCCGGCGCCGGTGACCGACGCCGGTCTCGTCAACCTGCTCGCGACCGCCACCGAGGCCAAGGTCCAGGCCCTCCTGGACGCCGGCTACACGTGCACCGGCACCCCGTCCGACGCGGTCTGCGTGGCCGTCCGCACCCCCGACGGCCACCGGGAGGCCGATCCCTTCGGCGGCCCGCGTTCCCCGTGGGGCGCCCGGCTGGCCCGTGCGGTTCACCGGGCGGTCGTCGAGGGCGCACACCGCGATCGCCGGCGCCGCGCCCAGGGGCCCGCCGCGCCGCACCGGCGGCCGGTGGCGGACTGCCTGTGCGCGAACGTCCTCCCGGCCGGAGCGGTGACCCGCCTGACGACCTGAGCCTCACCACCGACCCCCACCCCCGCGGACGGCCGTCGAGCGCCGGTTCACGGCCTGGACGGGGCGTCAGGCCCGCGGCTGGATGGGGCCGATCAGCCAGTTCCCCGGCGCGTTCTCGTCGGCGCTCAGATAGAACTCGGTGATGGCCGTCCTGAACTCCTCGTGACTGATCACCCCGTTGCCGTCCCGGTCGAGTCGGCGGAACGCGTCCCCCGAGTGCTCGGGCGGGATTCCCAGGGCGCTGTACATGCGCACGTACTCGTCCTTGCTCAGCACGCCGTCATGGTCGGTGTCCAGCGCGCGCATCAGGGCGTCCGCGATCGCCAGCACCGCCTTCTCGAAGTGCTCCGGGGCGGTGACGTCGGCCTCCATGAGGGCGAGGAACTCCGTGCGGTCGATCCTCCCGTCCCCGTCGGCGTCCCCGTGCGCGAGCAGCACGCGCCACCACTCCTCGAACGCCTCCCGCATCGCCGAGACGTTCTCCTGGTCGTCCTCCGCGGCCAGTCCGCCGAAGAGCCCGCCCATCGTCTCGAAGTCGTCATGCGTGAGCATGCCGTCGCCACCCTGATCGAACCAGTCGAAGAGCATGGTGAACTTCTGGTTCTTCACCTCGGCCGGCATTCCCTGCTCCCTCTCTCGCGTCCGACGACGGAGCACGCCGCCCCGTCGGGACTGCGACGCACGCTAGAGCGGGAACGAACGGTGAGGCCATGGCCGGAAGGCGAAACCACACCTTCGATGGAACGGTGTCATCAGGGGGTTGAGCCGGCCGGACTGAAGGCACGGGCGACGGCGAGGCTGTCCTCGTAGACGTGGTGGCGGGTGATCAGGCCCTGTCGGACGGTCAGGTGGAGGGCGAAGCGGGCGCGGTAGGGGCGGCCGGTGGAGCGGGCGGTCTGGCGGATCTCGCCGAGGACGACGGCGTCGTCGCCGTCGACGAGGACGCGTTCGACCGTGGTCGCGGCGGCGCCGGGCACGTGGTGCTCGGCGAGCTCGCGGTAGTGCGCGGCGGCGTCGGCCCGGGTGGTGCGGTGGCGGATCCACGGGGTCTCGGCGCGGCCGTGCTCCTCCTCGGGCCAGTCCAGCTTCCAGTCGCCCTCCGGCGCGTACAGCTCGGCGATGCGCTCCGGGTCGCCCTCGCCGATCCGGCGCAGCAGCTCCTCCAGCACGGCCCGGGTCCCGGCGGTCGTCGCCGGCGTGGTCGCGGTCATCTCTGCGGTTCCTCCCCCTCGCGGTCCGCGCCGTCCTGCGGTGCGGTGATCACCATCCTCCCCGAGTGCCCCGGCGGACGTCGATGACCTCCGGGGTCATGCCCGGCCGGCTCAGTGGGCGGCGAGCAGTCGGGCGGTCTCGGCCAGGGCAGGCCCCAGCGGCAGGTCGAGGCGGAGCGCGGCGAGGTCGTCGCCGCGGGTGGCGCCCTGGTTGACGATGGCGACGGGCAGCCGCGCGCGGGCGGCGCGGCGTACGAAGCGCAGACCGGAGAGGACCGTGAGCGAGGAGCCGAGGACGACCAGCGAGCCGGCGGCGTCGACCAGTTCGTAGCACCGCTCGACCCGGGCGGCGGGCACGTTCTCGCCGAAGAACACCACGTCCGGCTTGAGCACGCCGCCGCAGTCCGCGCAGGGCGCGACGCGGAAGCCGTCCACCAGCTCCTGCGGCAGCCGCGCGTCACCGTCCGGGCGCAGCTCGGCGCCGGGACGGCGGAAGCCCCGGTTCAACTCCTCCAGGCGCCCGTCGAGTTCGGCCCGTGAGCTGGTGCGCCGGCAGTCCAGGCAGACGACTCGGTCGAGCCCGCCGTGCAGTTCCACCGCCTCGCGGGTGCCGGCCGCGTGGTGGAGTCCGTCGACGTTCTGGGTGATGACCGCCCCGATGTGGCCCGAGCGGCGCAGGAGCTCCACCGCGTGGTGCCCGGCGTTCGGCCGGGCCCGGGCGAAGAGGGGCCAGCCGGTGTGGCTGCGGGCCCAGTAGCGGCGGCGGGCGGCCTCGCCGCCGGTGAACTCCTGATAGGTCATCGGCGTCCCGGTACGGCGGAGACCGGTGGCACCCCGGTAGTCGGGGATGCCGGACTCGGTGGACAGCCCCGCCCCGCTGAGCACCACCGCGCCGCGCCGCTCCAGCAGCCCCACCAGCCCGGCGAGGCCCGCGAGCCCGGCGGAGCCGGCGGGGCGCTCCGGGGCACTGGCGTCCGAGGCTTCCATACCGCCGAGGGTAACCCCGCCGGGCGGCCCGGTGCAGGGCCGCCCGGCGGGGTACAACGAAAGAATCTTCGTCCCCGTACGGTGGAGCAGCCTCACTTGAAGAGGTCGTGGCCGAAGAATTTCCTGTCCTGCTGCGGGCCGCGCCAAGGGGGAGGGCCGACGCCCCCGGGGCGGTGTTCGTCGGCGGGCCGATGACCGTGGAGAATGTGCAGGTGAGCGATGTACGTGAAGTCCTGGATTATTCGACGTTCGGTCGGGCGGTGCGCGAGCTGGCGCAGGCGGTGGCGGATGACGGGTTCGAGCCCGATCTCATCCTGAGCATCGCCCGTGGCGGTGTGTTCGTGGCAGGGGGTCTGGCCTACGCGCTGGACTGCAAGAACATTCACCTGGTGAATGTCGAGTTCTACACGGGGGTGGGCACGACCCTCGACATGCCCGTGATGCTGGCGCCCGTCCCCGAGGCGATCGATTTCACCGACAAGAAGGTCCTGATCGCCGACGACGTCGCCGACACGGGCAAGACGCTGAAGCTGGTGCGCGACTTCTGCCTCGGCCACGTCGCCGAGGTGCGCTCGGCCGTGATCTACGAGAAGTCGCACAGCCTCGTGCAGTGCGAGTACGTGTGGAAGCGCACCGACGACTGGATCAACTTCCCGTGGTCGACGGAGGCGCCGGTCGTCCGGCGCGCGGGCGGCGTCCTCGACGCCTGACGCGGGCCGGTGCACCGGGGGGCTCCCGTACCCTGGGCAGGGTCGTGCGACGATCCGGAGCGGGAGGTGCGGCGGTGGATGGTGGCGGCGTTCTGTGGTGGGTCGTCGGCGCTCTGGCGGCCGTGTCCCTGGCGGTCGCGGTGGTCCTGGTGGTGAAGCTGGTCCGGGTGCGGAGGCTCCTGGTGTCGACCGGTGTCCCGATGTCGGCCAAGGTCCTGTTCTGGGCGTCCATCGCCTATCTGATCAGCCCCGTCGACCTGCTCCCGGACCCGATCCTGCTGGACGACATCGGGCTGCTCCTGGTGGCCCTGCGCACCCTGCACAAGGCGGTCGGGCACGCCCCGCGCGGATCGGACGGCGTCGACCGCTACGGGCCGGCCTGAGACGGGCGGCGCGCACGTCCTCGGACGTGCGCGCCGCCCCGCGCGCATCCGGCGGGAGCCCCGGCGGCCGAGCCGGTGGCCGAGCCGGCGTCAGATGATGCGACCGCCGTAGAAGGTCGAGTAGTAGAGCGCGTAGCGGTCGCGGAAGTCGGGGCCGAGGTCGGTCTCGGCCGCGCCCATGGTGGGGCTGTTCTTGATGTCGTCCTTGGTGCGGTCGACGTAGACCTTCTGCTCGCCGATCTCGATGCGGATGACCGTCCCGGCCGGGAGCAGCACCAGGCGGCCGAAGATCCACGGTCCGGTGTCGACGACCAGGTACTGCGAGCCCACCTCCTCGGAGAGCTTGTCGACCTTGCCCACGGGGCCGTCGACGGCCTCCACGTGGAACCCGATGAGGTCGGTGTCGGCGGTGTGGCCGGAAGTGTCCCGGAACCGCCAGAGGTTGACGCCCTCGTCCATGTGTCCTTCTCCCTTCCGTCATGGGGCCGGTGGCGCGCCCCGCCGGGGCGGGTGCGCGGTGGTCGGGTGCCCCGGCCGGCGCGATCCATGCCACGTCCGCGGCAGGTGTGCGCGGCGCGAGCCGGGAAAGACGGGGCCGCGGGTCGGGCGCGCGCGCCCGGGCGGCCGCCGGGCCGCGAGGAGCGACCCGAGAGGAGAGCGGGGCATGGGGTGGAGTCTGGTACGGCTGGCGCTGGCGGGCCTGGCGGCGGTCCTGCTCGCGTTCGGCGTGGACCGGGCCGCGCTGGCCGCGGCCCGGCGGCTGACGGCGGGCGGGCGCAGCGCCGGAGTGCCACGGCTGCTGGCCCGGTGCCGCCGCCCGGTGCTGGCGCTGACGGCCTGCCTGCTGGTGCTCGGCGCGCTGCCGTGGATCGACGCGCCGCTCGCCGCCCGGGACGGTCTGCGGCACCTGGTGCTGATCGCCGCGATCGCCTGCGGCGGCTGGCTCTGCGCCCGGGTGGTGGCGCTGCTGGTGGACGGCACGGTCCGGCTCGCCGTGCACCGCCGGGACCCGGCGTGGGCCGGCCGGGCCCGCACCCAGGCCGACCTGCTGGGCCGGATCTGCCAGGCGGTGATCGGGCTGGTGACGCTGGGCGCGGTGCTGATGACCTTCCCGGCGGTGCGCGGCGTCGGCACCAGCCTGCTCGCCTCGGCCGGCCTGGTCGGTGTGGTGGCGGGCGTGGCGGCGCAGAGCACCCTCGCCAATGTGTTCGCCGGCGTCCAGATGGCGTTCGGCGACCTCGCCCGGATCGGGGACGTCGTCGTGGTCGCGGGGGAGTGGGGCACGGTGGAGGAGATCACCCTCACGGCGGTGGTGATCGCGACCTGGGACCAGCGGCGGATCGTGATGCCGATGTCGTACTTCGTCGGCCGCCCTTTCGAGAACTGGTCCCGCCGCTCCAGCCGGATCACCGGCACCGCGCTGCTCCACCTCGACCACCACGCCCCGGTCGGCAAGCTGCGCGAGGAGTTCGACGCCTTCCTGGCCGGCAACCCGCTGTGGGACGGCGAGGGCAGCGCCCTCCAGGTGGTCGACACCACGCCCACCACCATCGTGGTCCGGGCACTGGCCACCGCGGCCAACGCCGACCACGCCTACGAACTCCGCTGCCAGCTGCGCGAGCACCTCATCGGCCACCTGCGGGACCACCACCCGTACGCCCTGCCGCGGGTCTCCGTCACCGACGCCCCCGGCGCCCGCCCGGAAGGTCCCGGCCGGTGAGCGGATGCGCTACCGGTCGGGACCGTCCCCGTCGTCCGGGGAGCCGGGTTCGGTGTCGTGGAACGAGACGTCGACCCGCTGCTCCGGCCGGCGCTCCTCCTGCCGGGCGACGGAGGCGAGCACCTGCTCGTCGGCCTCGGTCAGCGGGGGCTGGAGGAGGCTGCGCGGCCAGAGCCGGCGGGTGAGCACCACGTTCGTCTCGGCCGCGTACACCGTGACCTGGGCGGCCAGGTAGAGCCAGGAGAGCAGGCCGATCACGGTCGCGAAGAAGCCGTAGACCTGCCCGGCGTGCCGCAGCTCGTGGGCGACCAGCAGCGAGCCGAACGCCTGCAGCGCGGTGAACAGCGGCCCGGCCAGCAGGCAGCCCGGCCACAGCGCCCGGGTCGGCACCTCGTGCGGGGTGAGCACCCGGAAGCAGGCCAGGCACAGCGCGGTGTTCAGCAGCGCCGAGACGACGAGTGCCCCGATCCGGGCCGGCAGTCCGCCCAGCGTGGTGCCGACCAGCGCGGCGCCGGCCGTGGTCAGCACCAGCCCGGTGCCCAGGACGGCGAACAGCAGCAGCCCGCGCGCCAGCCGGGGGAAGTAGCCGGGGCGCCGCACGCCCGGCACGTTCCAGATCTCGGCCATCGCGTGCTGGAGCACCTGGGTGACGCCCAGCGCGCCGTACAGCAGGCCGAGCGCACCGATCACCAGCGCCAGGCCGCTGCCCTGGAGCGCGTGGGTGCTCTGGCGCAGCTGGTCGCCGATGATGGGGAAGTCGGCGAGCGCGGAGTCCACGACGGCCCGCTGGGCCCCGGGGTGGCCGTGCAGGACGAAGCCGAGCACGGTGCTGAGCAGGAGCAGCAGCGGGACGAGCGCGACGAAGCCGTAGTAGGTGAGCAGGGCGCAGAGCAGGCCGCCGCGGTCGTCGCCGTACTTCTTGACGACACCGAGGACGACGGCGGGAGGACGGTGGCGCTGCTGGAGGCCGTCCAGAGCGCGAAGGGCGCGTTCGACCGGATTCACGCCCGCGCGTCTGCCCCCGCTCCGCGCCGGAACACCTGAATTCCCGCCTCCCGGGACGTTAGCGCGCGCGGAAGCGGGGAACCCGAGCGCCGGCATGCACGGCGACCGCGAGGAGGCGGACACGGTGGACGGGCGGCGCGAACAGGCGGCGGCAGGGTACGGGGGCACCGGGATCGAACCGTGGTTCGGCCGCGCCCCGCACGTGGCGCTGCGCGGCGCGGGCCTGCGGCTGCGCAACCGCGCCTGGGAGACCCTCTGCGGCGCCCGCCCCCGCAGCGTACTGGCCCTCGGCCTGCTCTCCCTGGGCCTGCTGGCGGCCGGGCTGCGCGGCTGCGCCCCGGCGGTGTTCTGGACCGCGGTCACCGGCTGGGCCGCCCTCCTGGGCGCCGCCTTCGCCCTGCTGCGCCACTGCCGCCCGGCGGATTGACCCGGCGCGGGCCGGGCACGCGCCGAGCGACCGGGGGAATCCGCGACGAGGCGAGGAGAAGACGGTGGAGGAGATCCCGCAGGGCGGCGCCGGCGGCGTGCCGCTGCACCACGACCCGGACGACGAGAGGGGCCCCGACCCCCGGGCCCCCGGACAGAACGACGGCGACGGCGATGCGACGACCGTCGAACCAGGCCGGGCCCGCCGCCCGGACCGCGACGAGTCCGACGTGGACGAGCCGGACGCCGACCCGGACGGCGGCGACCCCGACGACCGGCCCTGAACGCGCCGAGGGGAACGCCGGGGGCCCGGGGCGCCCGCCACCACCACGGTGGCGGGCGCCCCGGGCCCTTTGCCGGACCGCCGACTACCCTCCGGCCGCCGTGGACGGCGGGAACCGGTCCCAGACCCGGTGTGCCGCCAGCAGCCGTACGAGCCGCTCCACCGCCTCGTCGGCCGGCAGCCCGACGAGGACGCCGGGCGCGTTGGTGGTGATGCCGGCGGCCTGGAGCGCGCTCTGGCCGCCCTCCAGCGCCAGCACCGGCTTGGCGTGCCGGTAGATCTCGGCCAGCATCAGCACCAGCCGGGGGTCGACCGGCGAGGCCACCGGCAACGGGTTGCCCGCCTTGGCGTCCCGGGCGGCGTCCGCGTCCGCCGCCGGACCGGGCGCGCCGATGAGCACCAGCGCGTCGAACTCCACCGACCGCGCGGTGGTGAAGGTCCGCTGCACGTCGAGGGCGTCGTCACCGGCGCCGATCGCGCCGCCGGTGCCGGCGATCACCAGCGGCACCATGTCCTGCGCCAGCACCGCCCGGCGGACGGCGGCCAGCGCGCCGTGGTCGGCGCCCGCGACCAGCCCGACGACCCGCCCGGCCACCGGCCAGGTGCGCCCGAGCTGGGAGAGCGCCGGGCTCGGCCGGACCTCGCCGGCCGGCTCGGTCGGTTCGGTCGGCTCGGGCGCGGGCAGGCCCAGGCCCGCCGCGACCTGCCCGCACAGCTCGGCGTCGATGTTGGCCAGCACCCGCAGGCCGCGCTCCTTCACCGCCCGGTGGAAGCACTTGCCGAGCTCGAAGGTGTACGCGGCGATGATGTGCTCGCGCTCGGGCGGGCTCATGCTCCGCCAGAACAGCCGCGGCTGGCTGAAGTGGTCGTCGAACGAGGCCGGCGCCTCCCGCACCTTCCGCGCGGCGGCCACCGGCGTCGGGTGCTCGATGTACGCGTGGTCGCCGGCGCCCGCGAAGAACGGGCAGCCGCCGTCCAGCGAGTTCGGCTTGTACGGGGCGACCCCGCTGTGCACGGCGTGCTGGTGGAAGCCGTCGCGCAGCATGTCGTTGACCGGGGCGTGGGTGCGGTTGATCGGGATCTGGGCGAAGTTCGGGCCGCCGAGCCGGGTGATCTGGGTGTCCAGGTAGGAGAACAGCCGGCCCGCGAGCAGCGCGTCGTCGGTGATGTCGATGCCGGGGACGAGGTGCCCGGGGTGGAAGGCGACCTGCTCGGTCTCCGCGAAGAAGTTGGTCGGGTTGGCGTTCAGGGTGAGCAGGCCGACCGGCCGGACGGGTGCCAGCTCCTCCGGGACGATCTTGGTCGGGTCGAGCAGGTCGATCCCCTCGAAGGTCTGCTCGGGGGTGTCCGGGAAGGTCTGGACGCCCAGCTCCCACTGCGGGAACGCGCCCGCCTCGATGGCGTCCGCGAGGTCCCGCCGGTGGAAGTCAGGGTCGGCGCCCGCGATCAGCTGGGCCTCCTCCCAGACCAGCGAGTGCACGCCCAGCCTCGGCTTCCAGTGCCACTTGACCAGCGTCGTGGCGCCCTCGGCGTTCACCAGCCGGAAGGTGTGCACGCCGAAGCCCTCCATGGTGCGGAAGGACCGCGGGATGCCCCGGTCGGACATGTTCCACAGGGTGTGGTGGGTGGCCTCGGTGTGCAGGGTGACGAAGTCCCAGAAGGTGTCGTGGGCGGACTGCGCCTGCGGGATCTCCCGGTCCGGGTGCGGCTTGGCCGCGTGCACCACGTCCGGGAACTTGATCGCGTCCTGGATGAAGAACACCGGGATGTTGTTGCCGACGAGGTCGAACACGCCCTCCTCGGTGTAGAACTTCGTGGCGAACCCGCGGGTGTCGCGCACGGTGTCCGCCGAGCCGCGCGAGCCGAGCACCGTCGAGAACCGCACGAACACCGGGGTCTCCACGCCCTCGGCGAGGAACGCCGCCTTGCAGACGCCGGCGGCGGTGCCGTAGCCGCGGAAGACCCCGTGCGCGGCGGCGCCCCGGGCGTGCACCACCCGCTCGGGGATGCGCTCGTGGTCGAAGTGGGTGATCTTCTCCCGCAGGTGGTGGTCCTGGAGCAGCACCGGGCCGCGCGGCCCGGCCTTGAGCGAGTGGTCGCTGTCGGGCAGCCGGGCACCCTGCGCGGTGGTGAGGAACGCGCCGTTCTGCGCCCTGACCTCCGCTCCGGCGCCCGTGTCGCGGCCCGTCGCGGTCACCGGCCGCGGCGCCGCCTGGTCGGGCTTCGGCGGCAGCGGGTCCCTCGGCTCGACGGGCTCGTCCACGCCCGGCGGGGCCGCTCCGGGCGCTCCTGGCACCTCCGGGCGGTCGGGTGCGACGGCGCCCTCCACCACGTCGGCGACCTTGTCGACGATCTTCTTCACCGGTCCGGACTGTTCCATGGCCCGACCTCCTCCTGCGATCCTGCGACTGGTGTCCTGTTTCGCCTGTTTCGACGGCACTCCTCTGCCGGGTAACCCGACCGTGCGTCGGCAAACGGCCCCCGGCGAACGCTGCGGGCAAACGAGCGGAAGCGCTCCGTAATCGCTCCGCCGGTCCGGCCGCCAGGTGGCGGACGGGCCGGCCATGGCATCCCCTGGAGGAATGGCCGACGCGACACCACCGCTCAATCACGGCGAGCGACTGCTGGACGAGTTCCTCACCACGGGGTGCACCCTCGATCCCCGCGACGTCCCGGCCATCGCCCAGCGGTACACCCGGGAGCTCGGGATGGGATCGAGCGTCGTCTACCTCACCGACATCCAGCAGTACCGGCTCGTCCCGATCAGCGGCGGCCCCTCGCTGCCGATCGGCGGCACGGTCGCCGGCTGGGCCTTCCGCACTGGAACCCTGCGCGTCGTCGAGGACGACGAGACGGGGCTGACCGCCTGGTTCCCGCTGACCGACGGGGCCGTCCGGCTCGGCGTCCTGTGCCTGCGGGCGGAGCGGCTGGACCATGCCGCACTGCGTCGCTGCCGCATGCTCGCCTCCCTGCTCGCGATGGTGATCACCTCGAAGCGCGACACCAGCGACAGCTACGCCCGGGGCACCCGCGCGGACACCATGAGCCTGCCGGCCGAGATGCTGCGCGCCTTCCTGCCGCCCCGCACCCTACGCACCCGCCGGGTGGTGTCGACCGCCGTCCTGGAACCCGCCTACGACCTCGGCGGCGACGCCTTCGACCACTCCCTCGCCGACGGCGTCCTGCACGCCGCCGTCCTGGACGCCATGGGCCACGACCTGGCCTCGGGCCTGACCGCCGCCGTCGCCCTCGCCGCCGGCCGCAACGCCAGGCGCAACGGTGCCGAGCTGTCCGCCCTGGCCGGCATCATCGACGACTGCCTGCAGGGCTGGCTGCCCGACCGCTTCGCCACCGGCATCCTGCTGCGCCTCGACGTCGCCGACGGCGTCCTGCACTGGATCAACTGCGGGCACCCGGCGCCGCTGCTGATCCGCGACCAGCACGTCGTCACCGACGCCCTGGCGCACCTCCCGGAGCCGCCCCTGGGCCTCGGCGCGCTCGGTGACGCCGCGCGCGCCGTGCGCACCTTCCGGCTCCGCCCGGGCGACCGGCTGCTGCTCTACACCGACGGTGTCACCGAGGCCAGGGGCGTGGGCGGCGAGCTCTTCGGGCTCGAACGCTTCACCGACTTCGTCATCCGGGCCACCGCCGCCGGCGAGGAGGCCCCCGAGGCGCTGCGCCGCCTCATCCACGCCATCCTGGCGCACCAGAACAACGAGCTGTCCGACGACGCCACCATCATGATGATCGAATGGCAGCCGACCGTGCCCGGCGGCCCCGCCGGGCCGTAGGGCACGGCCCGCGCCGGCCGCCGGGCGGCTCGGCCGGCCGGCTCAGCGCTCCGGCCGGCTCAGCGCGCCGTCCGGACGGTGGACGCCACCAGCCGTTCGGCCAGACCCTCCCGGCCGCCCTCGCGGAACCAGCGGCGCTGGCGGTCGGCGCCGTTGCCCACGCGCGCGAAGTCCGCCCACAGCTCCGCGATCCGCTCGGTGTCGCCGGTGGCCCGCAGCCCCGGGGCGAGGTGGGCGCGGAACTCGGCCACCACCTCCGCGGCCGGGCGGGCGGTCCCGTCGACGGGCGAGACCAGCCGGCCGCGCGGGCCGGTGCGCGCGGCGTGCCAGGTGGCGGCGCGCAGCAGTTCCTCGGGCACCGCCGGGCGCGGCTCCCCGGCCCGCTCGTCCAGGACGGAGCGGACCACCAGGGCGCGCACCAGGCCGGCGAACAGCTCGGCGTCGGCGGCCGTCAGCTGCACGTCCGCCGCCCGTACCTCCACCGTCGGGTAGCGGGCGGAGAGCCGGGCGTGCCAGTAGAGCTGGCCCTCGTCGGCGACCGCGCCGGCCGCCAGCAGGGCGGTCACCCGCCGCCGGTGGTCGGCGGCGTCGGCGAACGCGGGCGGCGGGCCGCTGACCGCCCACTGGTCGAAGTGGACCGTCCGCCAGCTGGCGAAATGGGTGTCGCGGCCCCGGAAGTAGGGCGAATTGGCGGACAGCGCGATCAGCACCGGCAGCCAGGGCCGCAGCCGCACCAGCGCGCCCAGCCGTTCCTCCTCGTCCTCGACGCCGACGTGCACGTGCATGCCGTTGAGCATCAGGTCGTCGACCAGCGCGGGCGCCTGCCGGCGGGCCCGCCGGTAGCGGGTGCCCTCGGTGACCGGCACCGGCTCGTCCAGGCCGAATGGCGCCGCGCCGACCGGGACGAGCCGGCACCCGTGCTGCGCCGCCGCCGAGGCGAGCCCGGCGCGCAGCCGCGAGAGGTGGCGGGCCACCGCCGGGAGGTCCTCGCAGACCGGCGTGGCCGTCTCCACCTGGACCTGGAGCAGTTCGTGCTGCGCCTCGCTGGGCCGCAGCGCCGGTGCCAGGTCGGCGGCGGCCAGCACTTCGGCCGCCCGGGGGAGCGGGGTGCCGTCCCGGGGATCGATCAGCAGGTACTCTTCCTCGACTCCGACTGTCAGCATGCCCCCTCCGCTACCCGGAACCGCCCGTTCCACGCGTCACGCCTTCTCGCTCTCGCCCTCGGTGTCGATGTGCGGCAGGATCCGGTCGAGGAAGCGCGGGGTCCACCAGGCGGCGGCGCCGAGCAGGGTCATCACGGCGGGTACCAGCAGCAGGCGGACGATGGTGGCGTCCACCAGGACGCTGACGGCCAGGCCGAGGCCCATCATCTTGATCACGATGTTGTCGCTGACGATGAACGCGGCGAACACGCTGACCATGATCAGCGCGGCGCAGGTGATCACCCGGGCGGTGATCTCCAGGGCGTGGGCCACCGCGTCGTGCGGGTGGCCGGTGCGGATCCAGGCCTCGTGGACGCGGGAGAGCAGGAAGATCTCGTAGTCCATGCTCAGCCCGAAGACGATGGCGAACATCATCATCGGCACATAGCTCTCGATCGGCACCTTCCCGGCCACCCCGAGCGCCGGTCCGCCCCAGCCCCACTGGAAGACCGCCACCACGACCCCGTAGGAGGCCGCGATCGACAGCAGGTTGAGCACCGCGGCCTTGACGGCGACCAGCAGGCCGCGGAAGACGGCGAGGATGATCAGGAAGGCGAGCCCGACCACCACCGCGATGATCAGCACCAGCCGGCTGGACACGATGTCCAGGAAGTCCACCTGGGCCGCGGTGTTGCCGGTGACGTACGTCTTGGCGCCGGTGCCGGCCACGGCGTCCGGCAGTACGGTGTCCGAGAGCCGGTTGACCAGGTCGGTGGTGGCCTGGTCCTGGGGAGCGGTGGCCGGCACGACGGTGTTGAACAGCACCACGCCGTCCGGGCTGGTCTGCAGCGGGCTGACGCTCGCCGCGCCGGGCAGGCCGGTGAGGGCCTGCTGCACGGAGGTCTGGACGGCGGGGCGGTCGCCGGCGGCCACCGCGCTCTGGTCGACGACCAGGGTGAGCGGCCCGTTGGAGCCGGGGCCGAACGCCGCGGACATCAGGTCGTAGGCGCGCCGGTCGGTGAAGTCGGTGGAGTCGGCGCCGTCGCCGATGTGGCCGAGCTGGATGGAGAACAGCGGGATCGCCAGCACCACGAGCGCGACCACCCCGGTGACCAGGTAGCGCCAGGGGTGCGCCTCGACCCGCCGGGCGTAGCGGTGCCAGGCGCCGGTGGTCTCCTCGCCCTGGGCGCCGCCGGTCTCCGCGACCGGGCGGCGCATGGAGACGCGGTCCATGTGCCGGCCGATGAACCCCATCAGCGCGGGCAGCAGGGTGAGTGCGCCGAGCACCGCCGACACCACGGTGACCGCGGCGGCGGCGCCGAGCTTGGCGATGAAGGAGATGCCGGACACCGAGAGGCCGGACAGCGCGATGATCACGGTGCAGCCGGAGACCAGCACCGCGCGGCCGCTGGTGGCCACCGCCTGCCCGGCGGAGGCGATCGGGTCCACGCCGTCCATCAGGTTCTGCCGGTGCCGGGTGAGCAGGAACAGCGCGTAGTCGATGCCGACGCCGATGCCGATCATGGTCGCCAGGGTGGGGGCGACCGTCGCGAAGGTGGACAGCGCCGCGATCAGCCCCAGCACGCCGAGGCCGACCACCGCCGCGAACAGCGCCGTCAGCAGCGGCAGCCCGGCCGCGAGCAGGCTGCCGAACCCGACCAGCAGCACCACGATCGCCACCGCGAAGCCGATCGCCTCGCTGGAGCGGTCGTCCGGCGCCGGCCGGGCCAGCTCGCCCAGCGGCCCGCCGTACTCCACCTGCACCCCGGCCTGCCGCAGCGGGGCGACGGCGGCGTCCACGCCGGTCAGGTACTCGTCGCCGAGCAGGGTGGGGTTGGTGTCGAAGCGGACGGTGATGTAGCCGGTCAGCCCGTCGGTGGAGAGCGGTCCGCCGGGCGGCGCGGGCTGCCCCGGCGGCGGCAGCGGGCTCTGCGCGCCGAGCACGTGCGGCAGCTGCTGCAGCGCGGTGACGGCCTGCGTGATCTGCGGCTGGAAGCCGGTCAGCTGCCGGGCGTCGTGCAGCACCACCTGGGAGCTGGTGCCGGCGGCGGCCGGCTCGTGCGTCTGGAGGACCTCCTTGCCGATCTGGGCCTGGGTGCCGGGCAGCGAGAAGTCGTCGGAGTAGGTGCCGCCGACCGTCTTGTTGGCGGCCTGGACGCCGGCCAGCGCCACGATCCACAGCACGACCACCAGCAGCGAGTGACGCGCGCACCACTCGCCCAGGCGGCGCAGGCCGGAGCGCTCGGCCGTGGCCCCGGTGGCCGAGGAGTCGCGGCGGACGGACGGCGGCATGGACGGCTCCCGGGGTCTCCTGCGCGGCAGTGTGCCGATCCGGCGCAGCGTTCCCGGGCCGGCCGCGCCGCGCACCGGTACCGGCGGGTAGTCGCCCCGCCGGCGGTGCGCGGCGGCTGCCGGGGGAGGGCCCGGCGGGCTGTCAGCGCACGGGCGCCGCCGTCTCGCGCAGCTCGCCTCCGGCCAGCTGCAGCCAGCGGGTGATGCCGATCCCGCTGAGGAAGCGCTCGTCGTGGCTGACCACCACGAAGGCGCCCCGGTAGGCGTTCAGGGCGTTCTCCAGCTGCCCCGCGCTGACCAGGTCGAGGTTGTTCGTCGGCTCGTCCAGCAGCAGCAGGTGCGGGGCCGGCTCCGCGCACAGCACGCAGGCCAGCGTGGCGCGCAGCCGCTCGCCGCCCGACAGCACCCCGACCGGCAGGTGGGCGCGGGCGCCGCGGAACAGGAAGCGGGCGAGCAGGTTCATCCGCTCGGCCTCCGGCCGCTCCGGGGCGGCCGCGGCGAAGTTCTCGGCGACGGTGCGGTCCGGGTCGAGCAGGTCCAGGCGCTGGGAGAGGTAGGCGATCCGCCCGTCGGCCCGCCGCAGCTCGCCGGCTCCGGGCGCGAGCTCGCCGGTCAGCAGACGCAGCAGAGTGCTCTTGCCCGCGCCGTTGGGACCGGTCAGCGCGATCCGCTCGGGGCCCCGGACGGTCAGGTCGACGCCCCCTCCGGCGAACACCTCCCGCTCGCCGAGCCGCACCCGCAGCCCCTCGCCGAGGAACAGGGTGCGCCCGGCGGGCACCTGGGTGTCCGGCAGGTCCAGCACGATCCGCTGGTCCTCGCGCAGCGCGCGCCCCGCCTCGTCCAGGCGCGCCCTGGCCTCGCCGACCCGTCCGGCGTGCACCTGGCCGGCCCGTCCGGCGGCCTCCTGCGCGCCGCGCTTCATGTTCCCCGCGAAGATCTTCGGCAGGCCCGCGTTCTTGAGGTTGCGGGCGGCGTTGCTCTGCCGGCGGTCGGCCCGCTCACGGGCCAGCTGCATCTCCCGCTTCTCCCGCTTCAGCTCCTGCTCGGCGTTGCGGACGTTCTTCTCGGCGACCTCCTGCTCGGCCCGCACGGCCTCCTCGTAGGCGGTGAAGTCGCCGCCGAACAGCCGCAGTTCGCCCCGGTCGAGCTCGGCGATCCGCTCCATCCGGTCGAGCAGCGCGCGGTCGTGGCTGACCAGCAGCAGACAGCCGTGGAAGTCCTCCAGGGTCTCGTAGAGCCGGTGCCGGGCGTCCAGGTCGAGGTTGTTGGTGGGCTCGTCGAGCAGCAGCACGTCGGGCCGCCGCAGCAGCTGGGCGGCGAGGCCCAGCGAGACGACCTGGCCGCCGCTGAGGGTGCGCAGCGTGCGGTCGAGGGTGAGGCCGCCGAGGCCCAGGCGGTCCAGCTGGGCGCGGGTGCGCTCCTCGATGTCCCAGTCGTCGCCGATGGTGGTGAAGTGCCGCTCGTCGACGTCCCCCGACTCCACCGCGTCGATGGCCCGGATCACCTCGGCGACGCCCAGCACCTCGGCGACGGTCAGCTCGGCGGTCAGCGGGAGGTTCTGCGGCAGGTACCCGAGGGTGCCGTCCACGGTGATCGACCCGGCGGTGGGCCGCAGGTCGCCGGCGATGAGCCGCAGCAGCGTGCTCTTGCCGCTGCCGTTGGGGGCGACCAGGCCGGTGCGGCCGGAGCCGACGGCGAAGGAGAGGTCCTGGAAGACGGGGGTGTCGTCGGGCCAGGAGAAGGACAGGTCGGAGCAGACGACGGAAGCGCCGGACATGAAGGTGACCTCACGGGATGGTTCCAGGGGCAGGGAAGGACACACCTGTCCCCTGGGTGGACAAGGGGGAGAAGGGGACGACAGCCGGGCCGCGGCAGCGGTGCTTCAGCGCACCGGCGAGCGGCCTGTCGGTCCGGGTATCACCCGGAGATGTCGTCGTCCACCACCATGTCCGGTCTCCTCGACGAAGGATCAATGTTCTCGCCACCCTAGCAGCACGGGCCCCGTGACGCAGGCGATTTACCTGGTGCCCGTGCTGCCGGGGCCCCGGACGGCCCGCGAGGTCAGAGCCGGTCGGCGTCCAGGACGGCCCGCGCGAACGCCTCGGGCGCCTCCTGCGGCACGTTGTGGCCGACCTCCGGCAGGGTGCGGTGCCGATAGGGCCCGGTGAAGTACTGCCGGTAGGAGGAGCCGTCACCGGGGGCGGTGAACGGGTCGCGCCCGGCGTCGAGGGTGACCGTGGGCACCGCGATCCTCGGCCGGGCGGCCAGCCGCTCCTCCAGGCGGTCGTAGCGGCGCTCGCCGTCCGCCAGACCGAGCCGCCAGCGGTAGTTGTGCACCACGATCGCGGTGTAGTCGGGGTTGGCGAAGGCGGCGGCGGTCCGGGCGAAGACCGCGTCGTCGAACGCCCAGGTCGGCGAGACGGTGTCCCAGACCAGCCGGCACAGGTCGTCGCGCTTGCCCGGGTCCGCCATGGCGCGCCGGCCGCGCTCGGTGGCGAAGTAGTACTGGTACCACCAGGTGTGCTCGGCGGCCGGCGGCAGCGGATCCTGCTGCGCCTTCACATCGGTGATCAGGTACCCGCTGACCGGCACCAGCGCCTTCACCCGGTGCGGCCACAGGGCGGCCAGGATGCCGGCGGTGCGCGAGCCCCAGTCGAAGCCGGCCAGCACCGCCCGCTCGATGCCCAGCGCGTCCATCAGCGCCAGGACGTCCAGCGCGACGGCGGACTGCTGGCCGTTGCGGACCGTGCGGGCGGACAGGAAGCGGGTGGTGCCGTGCCCGCGCAGGTAGGGGACGATGACGCGGTAGCCCTGCGCGGCGAGCAGCGGGGCGACGTCGACGTAGCTGTGGATGTCGTACGGCCAGCCGTGCAGGCAGAGCACCACCGGGCCGTCGGCCGGGCCGTCCTCGGCGTAGCCGACGTCCAGCAGGCCGGCCCGGACCTGGGCCAGCCGGGCGAAGCCGGTGTGCGCCGTCGCCGCCGGGGCGGTCGGGGCGGTCGGGGCCGTTCCGGGGCCGCCGTCGGAGGCCTGCGCGGCCCCGGTCGGGCCGGTCAGCGCCAGCGCGGTGCTGCCCGCGCCGAGCCCGAGCGCCTTGGTGAAGGTGCGCCTGTCGATCATGCTCGTGTCCCTCCGTGGATGCGGCTGCGTCGGCCGGTACGAGCCACTGTCGGCGGTGAAGCGGACGCGCGCATCAGTCAATTGACGCTGGGACGGCTGTTCGAGTGGTGCACCCGTGTGGTGTCTTCCGTACCGGGAAGGCCCTCTCGACGCGGGCGGCACACGGCGGCATGCTCGTCCCGGGCACGGCGCCGGCCGTGCCCGCGACCCCGCGCCGCCCCGACCGAAGGAGCCCTGTGGACCGTCTCGTGCTGGACCCGACCGGCCGCGACCGCGACGCCGAGACCGCCGAACTGCACGCCCGCGGCCCGGCGACGCCCGTCGACATCCTGGGGGTGAAGGCGTGGGCGGTGGCCGACCCGGCCCTGCTGGAGGACCTGCTCAAGGACCCCCGGGTCTCCAAGGACGGCCACCGGCACTGGCCCGAGCTCCCCGAGGTCGTCACCACCTGGCCGCTGGCCCTGTGGGTGGGCGTGCGCAGCATGTTCACCGCCCACGGCGCCGACCACCGGCGGCTGCGCCGGCTGGTCGGCACCGCGTTCACGGCCCGCCGGATCAACGCGCTCGCCGGGCGCGTCGGGGAGCTGACCGACGCCCTGCTGGACGACCTCGCCGCGACGCCGCCCGGGACGCCGGTCGACCTGCGCGAGCGGCTGGCCTACCCGCTGCCGATCCGGGTCATCGCCCAACTCCTCGGCCTGCCGGATGAACTGACGGACCGCTTCCGGAGCCACGTCGACGGCGCCTTCGACACCACGCTCACCCCCGCGGAGTCGGAGGCCAACGCGGTGGCCTTCTACGGGATGATCGACGAGCTGATCGCCGCCAAGCGCCGCGAGCCCGGCGACGATCTGACCTCCGCGCTGATCGCCGCCTGCGAGAGCGAGGCCGGCGCCGTCGACGGTGACGCCGGACTGAGCGAACAGGAGCTGCTCGACACCCTGCTGCTGGTGGTCTCGGCCGGCTACGAGACCACCGTGAACCTGATCGACAACGGCATCGCCAACCTGCTCGGCAACCCCGGCCAGCTCGCCCTGGTGCGCGAGGGCAAGGTCGGCTGGGAGGACGTGGTCGAGGAGACGCTGCGTCGCGACGCGCCCGTCGCCCACCTGCCGCTGCGCTACGCGGTGGAGGACATCGAGCTGCCGGGCGGGGTGACCGTCCGCCGGGGCGAGGCGATCCTCGCCGCCTACGCCGCCGCCGGCCGCCATCCCTCCCGGCACGCGGACGGCGCCGTCTTCGACCTGACCAGGGAGGACAAGGACCACCTCGCCTTCGGCCACGGCGTGCACTTCTGCCTCGGCGCCCCGCTCGGCCGCCTGGAGGGCCGCACCGCCCTGAGCAAGCTCTTCGAGCGCTTCCCGGACCTCGCCCTCGCCCCGGACACCGAGCTGCGGCCGGTCGAGTCGCTGATCTCCAACGGCCACCGCACCCTGCCGGTGCTGCTCCACGGGCCGCGCGGGCCGCGCGCCTGACGGTGGGAACGCGGCCGCGCCGCCCCGCGGACGCTCCGGGACGGCGCGGCCGCGCGCGGGCTCACTGGCCCAGGATGTACTTGACGGTCGGTCCGGTGGTCCAGCCGCCGTCCACCGCCAGCTCGGCGCCGGTGACGTAGGAGGCGTCGTCGGAGAGCAGGAAGACCACGGCGGTGGCGATCTCGGGGGCCTCCCCGACCCGGGCCATCGGGGTGTTGGGGAAGTTGCCCTCACCGGGCCGGATCCCGACCGAGGCGGTCATCGGCGTGTACGTCATGCCCGGGTGCACCGAGTTGACCCGGATCCGTTCGGCGCCCAGCTCGACCGCGCCGATCTTGCTGAGGCCGCGCACGCCCCACTTGGACGCGCCGTAGCCGGCCGTCAGCGCCATGCCCATCAGGCCGGCCGCCGAGGAGATGTTGACGATCGAGCCGCCGCCGGCCGCGCGCAGCGCCGGGACGACGGTCCTGATGCCGATGAACACACCGGTCAGGTTGACCTCCAGGACCCGGCGGAAGTGCTCGACGCTCTCCTCCACCAGCGGGCTGCCGGTGGCGATCCCCGCGTTGTTGACCAGGCCGTGCACCGCGCCGAACTCCGCCACCGCGAAGTCCACCACGCGCCGCCAGTCCTCCTCGGAGGTCACGTCGTGCGCCATGAACCGGGCCCGCTCGCCGAGTTCGGCGGCGGTGGCCGCGCCGTCCTCCGCCAGGACGTCGGTGATCAGCACCCGGGCGCCGGCCGCGACGGCCAGCCGGGCGGCCTCGGCGCCCAGGCCGCGGGCGCCTCCGGTGATGATGACGGTCTTGCCGGTCAGGTCGTTCATGACGTGCTCCTTCGGGGTGCGGGGGCGGCGAGCATGGCGGCGGACATCGCCACCAGGTCGGCGAGGAAGGTCTCCTCGTCCGTCAGCGGCGCGGACCCGTCGAGGTACTGGTGCGCGCGGTCGGCGAGCGCCGCGCCGATCAGGGTGAGGACCAGGTCGAGCCGCTCCAGCCGGATCGGCTCCGGCAGGGCGGAGATCCGCTCCTCGGTCAGCTCGATGAGCCGCCAGTAGCCGCCGCCCGCCAGGGTGGGGTGCGGGGTCCTGGTGCGGACGCCGCTGTTGCGGCTGGTCTGCGCGGAGATCCGCAGGCAGTGCCGGCCCTGCTCGGTGCGCAGTTCGGTGGCCTCGGCGGCGACCAGCGCGCCCAGCAGCCCGGACAGGTCCGCCTCCGCGAGCGCGGGCAGGTGGGGCGCGAGGGCCCGCTCGGTGCGTTCCTGGCGGGCGGCCATGATCGCTTCGAGCAGCCCCTCCCGGGAGCCGAAGTGGTACTGCACGGCGGACGGGTTGCTCTGCCCGGCCAGCCGGACGATGTCCTTGGTCATCGAGGCCTCCACGCCCCGGGTGGCGAAGAGTTCCTCCGCCGCCCGCAGCAGCCTCTCGCGGGTCCCCTGACCCGCCGACGTCCTTGCCATGCGAACCACATTAATACTGCGCATTATTAACGTCAACGGGCCCCGGTCCCCTGTCGAGGGCCGCGGCGGGCCGGCCCGGAGGTGCGCGCCGTGGCGGGCCGGGTGGCGCCCCGCCGCCCGGCCGGGTCGCCGTCGCGGCGTGCGGTGCGTTCCGCACCGGCGTTCCCAGCCGCCTCCGCCGCCGCAGGAAACGTCCCTTTCCCGCCTGTGCCGGAATTTCCTCGGCCGTACATTCCCGGGAATTGTTCTTGACGGTCGGAATCGCCGACGGGAGTATTTCCGGGGCCGCGCGCCCGATGGCGCGGTGCACGTTCCACGGCAAGCTCGACGGAGGAGAACAATGGAGCAGTCGGGTACGTCCGCAATGCCCTCGACCGTCGGATCCGGCCGGCGGGCCTTCCTGCGCGGCGCCGTCGGCGCGAGCGCGGTGGGCCTGGTGGGGGCGGCCGGCCTCGTCCGGGCCGAGGCCGCCCCGGCGCGGCTGGACGCCACGCAGAACAACTGGCGCTTCTGTCAGAAGTGTTTCGTGATGTTTTTCTGGGGCTATCCGACCGACGGTGTCTGTCCGGCCGGCGGAGCGCACAGCGCCCAGGGCTACAACTTCGTGCTGCCCTTCGACGTCCCGGAAACCCCCACCGCGCAGCGCAACTGGCGGTTCTGCCAGAAGTGCTTCTCGATGTACTTCTGGGGCTATCCCACGGACGGCGTCTGCCCCTCGTCCGGCGCGCACAGCGCGCAGGGCTACAACTTCGTCCTGCCGCACGACGTCCCGGAGACCCCGACCCAGCAGCGGAACTGGCGGTTCTGCCAGAAGTGCTTCTCGATGTACTTCTGGGGGTACCCGACCGACGGCGTCTGCCCGGCGGGCGGCGCGCACAGCGCCCAGGGCTACAACTTCGCCCTGCCGCACAGCTGACCGGCCGGTCCGCCCCGGCGCCCTCAGGCGCCGGGGCGGGGCGGGAGGACGGCGACGGC
Organism: Kitasatospora sp. NPDC097605; assembly: GCF_040302725.1. Taxonomy (NCBI): domain Bacteria; kingdom Bacillati; phylum Actinomycetota; class Actinomycetes; order Kitasatosporales; family Streptomycetaceae; genus Kitasatospora; species Kitasatospora sp. NPDC097605. The sequence continues at coordinate 371,887 of NZ_JBEOSF010000004.1, forward strand.
CAGCGGGAGCCGGCCGACGGGGAGGCGGGTGGCGCGGCCGGTGGCGGTGTCGACCAGGGTGAGGCCGTCCCAGCCGCCCTCGCGGGTGAAGCCGCCGGAGACGTAGGCGGTGCGGGCGTCGGGGGACAGGGTGACGGTCTCGTGCGGGCCGTCGAGCGGGACGAGGCGCTCGGTGCCGTCGGGGGAGCGGATGGTGAGCGACGGCCCGGCGTCGGTGGCGGGGTCGATCGGCCCGGTGCCCACCGCGTAGAGGGTGCCGTCGGGGGCGGTGGCGACGCCGTGCTGATGGGTGTCGGCGGTCATCGGCTCGACGGTGACGCGGCCGGTGGCCGGGTCGACGACGGCGAGCCGTTCGCCCTCGAACGGCAGCAGCAGCGCGCCGTCGGACGGGCGGACGGCGGTGTAGTGGGGCTTGAGCCAGGAGCCCGGGCCGCCCTCGGTGCCGTAGGGGGCGACCTCGATGCGGCGGGGCTCCCAGGTGGCGGTGGGGACCACGGTGACGTCGAAGGAGTCGTGGTCGGTGACGTAGACCTGGCGGCCGTCGGCGGAGACGTCCACGTCGAAGGGGCGACGGCCGACCGGGACCACCTCGGTGACCGTGCGGGTGGCGGTGTCGACGACCTCCAGGGCGCCGTTGCCCCCGGGCACGTTGACGCCGACGTAGACCCGGCCGCCGTCCGGGGAGAGGGCGAGGCCCATGCCGCCGCCCCGGTACTCGCCGGTGGCCACCGGTCCGGTGCGGGTCCGGTACGGGATCAGTGCGGTGCGGGTGCGGGTGGCGGTGTCGACGGCGGCCACGCCCTCGGCGGTGGCCACCCAGGCGGTGCCGTCGGGGGCGACGGCGAGGCCGTACGGCGCGGTGCCGACCCGGACGGAGCCGAGGTCGGCGGCGGCGCCGGAGCGGGCCGGGTCGACGAAGGTGACGGTGTCCGCGCCGAAGTCGGTCACCAGGAGGGCGGGGGAGGCGGTTCCCGGTGCGGAGGCCGGTTCGGTGGTGCTCGGCGCGGCCGTCACCCGCGGCGGCGCGGACTCGGGTGCGGCCGCGGGCGCGGGTGCGCTCCCGCCGGCGCAGCCGGCGAGCAGCGCGGCGGCGGCCAGCACGGCCAGGAGGGCGGCCGGTGCCGGCGGGCGGTGGGTCATCGCGGAGCTCCTCGGGGCGCACGGGTCGGGCCCGACCCAGCCTGCGCCATCGGCCACCGGCGCGGAATCGGTGATCCGGCCCGTGCGGCGGAGCCGGTCGGGCGACAAGCGGGTCATCCGATCGGATGACCCGCTTGTCG